>NZ_JAKKRY010000021.1:0-76572 GCF_025653795.1 Shewanella sp. SM73 | reverse complement strand
TGTAAGAGTTTTACCTGGCACGGGACGACCTTCTTTTCTGGCTTTATCTCGCCAATGATACAAGGTTTGCACCGCGATGCCTTCTTCCCGAGCGACCTCTGCGACCGTTAAATTGTGAGGCGGTAATAATTTTTTAAGGATCGCCTCTTTACGTTCTGGTGAATACCGAGCCATATCGTTCTCATTTGCCGCGCCCTGTCTTTAAAAATAATGATTATTTAGGGGTGACAACTATCCTGACACAGGGGGGTATCTTCTCGGCTTAGTTCGGAAACTAAGGCTAAACGCATAGTTAATTTGCCGAGGTAACGACCTAACACTTCCCAATATCATTGCTGCAAATGAGATAAAAATGACTCCTCAAATGCCATAAAACTATCTATTACTAACAAATTAATAATATCTATTCAAATAATTTCAATAACTCTGTTGATAAATAGCATTGTTGGCACAGTAAAAAATCGATTTTATCTAAATGATAACAATGATATGCATATATAACCCTTAAAGTCCCTGAACTGTGAAGTGTCGTCCTACAAAAGGAACTCTACTTCCAATTTATCGACTGGCAGATGATTTTATTGCATCTACAACATTAATAATATCTATGACGATACTGGTTGATTAACACTTCACATACAGTTTCCATTTTGGCATTGTAAGTCATCCTTCATGCCTGTATCTATTTTTTCCCTAAATAATCTCATTCTGGGTATAAAACAGCTCCAAGTTAGAGTTAAACGCATAGAGCAACTATGAAATACAAGCTGCGCCCCCTGCGAAGACCATCACCGCAAATGTGAGTCGTTTTTTACCTCTGGCATTAATGATTTAGGCTCTCGAGTTTCTTTTAGGCGTTCTTCACGTGCCATCTTAATGGCTATTTCGGTCAGCACGTTAGCTTGACCTTTAGCGCTCACTATCACTAACGTGCCGAGACAAAAAAATGTGACGCCATATGCCAGCCACACATAAAAGCCGTAACCGCCCATATTCAAAAATTCACTAAATGATTCAAATTGCATTATTTTACTCCTTGCGCTTTCGCAAGTTCACGTACCCACGGACGCATACTGTTGCGCGCCAGCACTTCCGCTTTAAATCTCATGGTTGAAATAGCGATAATTAACACCCCAAAGCCAAAAATATTCATCAATAACGGAATAAGCATCTCTGAAGGCATCGCTGATTTTTCGGTGATTTTAATCGTCGAAGACTGATGTAATGAACTCCACCAATCGACAGAATATTTGATAATAGGAATGTTTATTACGCCCACTATTGCCAAAATCCCCGCGGCACGAGCGGCTAGTACCTTATCTTCAAATGAGGCATATAATGAAATCACCCCAAGATACAAAAACAGTAAGACTAATTCTGACGTTAAGCGAGCATCCCACACCCACCATGTTCCCCACATAGGTTTGCCCCAGGTTGCGCCTGTTACAAGGGCTATCAAGGTTAAAACCGCACCGACGGGCGCAATTGACGCTGCTATCCAATCAGCCACTTTAACTTTCCATACTAAGCCAATAAATGCTGCGCAAGCCATGCCCATATATGCCACCATCGACATTGAGGCTGAAGGGACATGCACAAAAATAATACGGTAACTGTCACCTTGTTGATAATCGGTGGGTGCAAATATCAATCCCCATGTGGTACCTACGGCGACTAACGCCAATGCAAGGCTGATAAACCAAAACTGTAACTTTACAGCTACTTGATACGCACGCTCAGGCTCGGCGTAAGGATGAAGCCATTTCAACATAATCACTACTCACTGTGAAAAATACGCCAAGTATCATTGGCGCTGGATAAATAAAACGTTCTGCTTAAGCTAGCAACTCAACAAGTGTCTACTCAAATCAATCCGGAACAGTCAACAATTAACTAATAAGAATTAATTCATTAACGATACGCGCCGCAAAGTAAGCGAGGAATATTAATACTGCCCCGCTTAAGGTATAAATAACTGCTGTACGAATTTTGCAGCCTTTAGAATACTGCTGCCACAGCATCACCACATACACCCACCACGCTAAAATAGACAACACCATTTTATGACCCATGCCGCCGACAAAGATGTCATTGAGAGAAATAAAGCCGGTGACGATCGACAGGCTCAGCAAGATCATGCCAATGATCACTAACTGATAGAGCTGCTTTTCTAACGTCAGTAATGGTGGCATAGATGGTGTTTTGATTAGTTGTTTGGTCTTCAATTTATTAAAGATGACCCATAATTGTATCGCATACAGCGCCGCAATCATTAAGGTACTAAAGGCCATCAAAGATAAAATTACGTGTGCCAGCACAACAGGATGCGCGTCAAAATGACCAACATAAGTTGAAGGAATGAGCCACATCAGGCCCACAGAAACGATAGCGCAGCCATATACCACAGGCACCACTACCATCACTTTCAATCGAAAAATTAGCACAGTAAACGTGAGTGCAATTAACCAATTCACTAATGAAAACACATTACTCACACTAAAATTTTGTCCTTCAGGGGTAAATATCGCCTGTGCCAACACCACAGCGTGTAACACCACCGCTATAGCTCCCGCAGCAGTAGAAAGGGAGCGATTAGGACCACCAACGTGAAATAGCCGTCTTGATACGACTATCAGTGCAACAACATAAAACATCATTGTCAAAACGAAACAACCAAGCATAGTGTGCAATCCTATCAGCCAACTTCTATTAAATTAAAAATGGGCAAAACCATGCAGCATGCGACATTGACGCGCCGACGATGTAGCCGAACACCAATAATGCCGCGATCCCCGCAAGCAGTTTTTGACCTCGGTGATGGCACTTAATCGCCAACACGCCAAGGCCAATGTAAACCACTAACGCGACTAATTTAGCCATTAACCACGCCTGATCAGCAACATTCATTTGCAATATTGCTATCAGTACGACACCCGTTAAAAGCAATAAAGTATCGTTAATGTGGGGTAACACTTTCAAACACCGAAATTGCACTCCTGCACTTGCACAAAATGAAAGCATCCAACGGTAGGTAAACAGCGCTACGCTGACTAACGCCAACATAATGTGTAGATTTTTTATCAGGGTGTAATAGGTAACCATTTACTTCTCACTTGTTTAGATTTCAATACATTAGTGAATGGTGACATGTTATAGCTGTCAGCTTAGCCTCAGATAAATGACAGACTGAATACAGCAATAAGTCATAATTTAATAATGCACTATTATATTGTTCACAATTTAATATAATGTGAAATGTGTCTCACTTGGTAATCATCCCAGAAATTAACTGACGGCAAATGTAGAATTTTCTCGTACCGTATGCACATAAGATTCCTTATGAAAACATCGAATTTACAGACTGTTAGACCATGGCGATCCTCTTAATGAACTGCCATTCAGCTTGCTCATTGAAAAGATATTGTTCACAGCGAAGCCGTTTGCTACCGATCCTTAAACATAACTTCCATAAAATCTTTTTAGAGGCTTGGTCAAGGCTGCGAATATCCGCTACACAAAGTTGACCGCTTGCGATTAGCATCCCGAGTCGTTCTTTATCAATTTCAATCTTTACCAATTTAATCATCTCGTCCTCGCTAAATTATTCTTACCTGATCGGGCAGTTAAAATTTCTATAACTTGACAAATTAGTTGGTAGCTTTGGCAATGAGCTGGTTCAGTAGTAATTGACACTTTGCTAAGCACCTTTACTGGATCAGAGCAACACTCAAAACAGGAATACTCGCTCAACACGAAGAACAAACCGATTTTGACATCTGGCGTCTCGTAGCTCCATGTCAAATGCTACTGTCTACAGATACTTCAGTCCTAGTTACCCAATCCATTGGTTTCCAACCTCCGAGCTTGGGTAACTGTTGTCATAGCCTTACAGGTAATAGAGCAACCTATTGCTGACTTACCTGCAATTCCATAGCTGCGGCACAACCTATACCGAAATGCACGAAGACGTCTTTTTCTTCCTTGAGGGGCATCCAATAGCCTAAGACTCGTTTGTCGTTCTGTATTTCCTCGGAGCATATGGTACGCTCTTGGCGAAGTGCCATATTCGCCTTACATCGCTTGCAAGTCGTCTTCCCCTCTTCCATATTGAGTGAAAAACATTTAATGCCAATTGGCGTTCCAATACTGCGGCAAAGATCGTTGACCGCTAAAATGGTCCGATCTTTATGAACTAGCATGACCGGTTCTGGAAACGGCCCCCACATTAATTGAAAAGCATTGAGGATCTTTTGGTCTACCATGATTTCCTTCCTAAAGGTTAGTTAACTCAACTGTAATGACGTGGCATCTGCCAATTTATTGCAATAAATTTTATCGGTTACGAGCTGCCTCACATGTTGAGCAAAAACAGGAAGGAGCATATAGAAAATCAAGAGCCAAGATTATCCAGCGAAAGATGATGGCTAACATATTTTCTGCACGTAAATCGAACAACAAATAACAAAATTCTTTGAAGTGCTTACTACTTGAGAATGAAATCTTGCAAATGGATGCCGAAGACTGTTATCTGAGGTCATTCTTTCGGATGTTTGTAATCTTTAAAATTCTCAAAAGAATTTTTACCTACTTCCTGCCACCATTCCTCGTAATCTCGCCTTGCCTTTCGATGTTTCATGTGTCCATGTCCACTGCCGTGGTGGCTAAAACCTCCTACGAGAATGCGGGCAAGTACCAGTAGCGAGATGCTTTGGCAGTAGCTGATAGCATGGGTACCTGTCAGGTCTGGAATAACGGCGTTCCACAGCAGCATGACGAAGTATCCGAATACGAGCGCGAGCACTGCGGCCATGACTACAGCGAATAACACATGTACCAAGATCATATAAATTCGTCCGTACTTTGAATTAGTCGTATGTTCATAATCAAATTTCATTTCTACACCTCAATATTTAGGTTTCTTTAGTCTGCAAGCAAACGACGCAATTTAGCTGTTGCTCGGATCTTGCGTGATAAAAGTGTTCCAATGGGTTCGTCCCACTCAATGGATAGATCGTAAAAGCTGTGTTCATCGATCTCTGTTGCCAGCCATACCTCTCTCTCCTTGTGAGAGAGTTGACCAATTGCATTGAACAGGCGAGCTCGTAATTCTTGCTGCTCCAGCATTTCTTCTGGGCCAAACCTTTCGATGGGGATCTCTAACGCAAGTGCCGCATCTTCTTGGTCGTCGAGCCAGACTGTCTCGATCCGCCTCCTGTGATGGTCGACGACACGATTGGCCAACGAGCGATAGAAGTATGCTGTAAGATTTTCGATTTCTCCGATAATGTCAGCTCTACGCAACAGGTTGTAAGTAACCTCAGAGATAATATCCTCAGCCTCCGTGTCATTACGGTCAAAAAACTGCTGCTGAACGAAGCGCAGAAAGCGAGACTTTTCCCTTTTGAATATTTCCGCTAACCGCCCAGACTCATCCGCCATGTAGTATATCCTTCAACTTAACTCATACTTGTTTGACGTTGTGAATCAACATTTATTGCATCAGTCTTTAAAAAGAAGATATGTAGTGTAGTGATGGACGCCTCAGCACTTAAGCTTGCAGTATTATGCCAAGCTTGAAGCTGACAAATAGTTCAGGAGGTTTCCATCATGGATATTAAAGTTATTGGTATCGATTTAGCCAAAAATGTTTTTCAAGTTTGTGTTTGTCTTATGGATAACTCAGTCATGAGTAACCAAAAGGTTAACAGAAACAAGCTGCTCGATAAAATTAGACAATTCCCCGAAGGTAGCCTTATTGCTATGGAGGCCTGTGGGACGGCGCATTACTGGGGAAGACAATTTCAAGCACTTGGTTATCAAGTGCAACTGCTCCCTGCTCAACATGTTAAGCCATTTGTTGCAAACCAAAAGAATGATGCCAAGGATGCCCTCGCTATATGCGAAGCGGTTTTCAGACCTAATATCCACATGGTTCCATTAACGTAAACACCAATGAAACCATATTGGGGCTTTGTTTCCTCATTCAGAGCGGCAAAAAAGCCCTCCAACATGAACAAATATCAAACAACTTATTGAGTTTCAGGCATATTTAACCCTGTTAGCGTGTTCAACGCTTTGATCTTGGCGTAAGTTTCACCTACTTGTTGGGCATTGTAAGTTCTCATACTCAAGCGTCCACCGAGTTTTCCCTAACCGTCACCAATGATTGGGCGACCTTACTAAATGTTAGGCCATGCGATTTTCATCGCCTTGATATAAGCAGGTCTAGCGCCAATATCGGCTAAATAGCGTTTCACATGTGGCAAATCGTCAACCGTTCTACCACCAAACAATGGCAGCGTTGTCAGCGCAAATACCGACATAATATCGGCGCAACTAAAGCTGTTTCCAGCTAAATATTGGTTTTTACTCAAGTGATTATTGATGTGTTGATAGTAGCCTTCACGTCGCCTCAACAAAATTTTTTGCACAGCACTATTGAGAGTCGCCGACTCCTTAAGAGCCAACTCAGCCATAAATACTGTCAAGGTATTACTGTTAAATTGCATCCAATACAGGTAATCAGCATAGTTTTCATCGGTATGAGGGATTACCAAACGGCCGTTGCCATATTTGTGGCAAAGATATTCGACAATTGCATTCGACTCACACAGCGTCAGTTCACCATCTTCGATGATAGGCGATGTGGCAGCAGGATGAAGCGCCAAGTATTCATCTGGCGCGGTGTTGTCTTCTACTTTACGCTGATAAAACTTGATGTTGTAAGGCAGGCCGAGTTCCTCCATCAACCACACGATACGGTCTGATTGTGAAACGCCTAAATGATGAATCGTTATCATAAAATTCCCTCGCTAATCCACGATGATAAGATATTTACCTTTACTTGCATTATGCAAGTGATTTACTGGTTATTATCCAGATTACTTGCGTTAAGAAAGTGATGAAGGTAGCATTTCCAGCATCGTCTATCGCAACGAAGTCACAGCTATGAAACATCGTTCTTTGTGCCCTATTAGCTTGGCACTAGACCTCTTAGGGGATAAATGGTCACTGTTAGTTATTAGAGATGCGGTTTTCTGTGGTGCTCAATATTTTAAGGACTTTAAAGCCGCCAAAGAGAATATCTCTACTAACATTCTTGCTGATCGCTTGAAAAGCTTAGAAAACAATGGTTTTTTAAAAAAACAGAAAGATCCATCTAACGCCAAGCAATTTATTTACACACCGACAGAATTGGCCTTTAAATTAGTCCCCACCCTTATCGAACTGGTGGTTTTTAGCAGTGATTACTATGCAAAAGCAATTCCGAATGATGTCACTCAGTTGCTCAATATGGATAGAGCAACAATGATCAGTACCTTTGCCAAAATGTAAGTTGTTTGGCTGGTGTGATGTTTAAGGCTTGATGGGCTAAATTCAATGGCGAAGGTGTGGCAGGACTATGTTTTATTGATATTGCCAGTCTTTAATTTACAGAAAAGTATTAATTTCAAAAGGTAATTTTTGGATGAGAAGCGTTAGGCATTGCTGGTAAAGAGCTGCAATGCCTACCTCATGGTGAGATCCGTTACTTTTGTTTTCCTCTCACCATCCTGACGTATAGATAAAGGACTGGTCCATTCCAGCGACCATGACCATCATAGAATTGGATAAGCCACTTGCCGCCAAACTGGCTATTATCGCTGGCAGTAGATGTCCAATAGCCAGCATAGTCAGGTGTCTGTGGAAATGCTGCTTGCGCTAATGTCGGGCTTTTATAGTTACCTTCACACACATTATCATTTGGTTTCCAATAACTTGGTTTACCTGATGAACAATAAATCAGTGAACTTAATTCCTCTTTTGTGGGTAAGCGCCAGTCGGTGTGGTTACCATCAGAGATAGACATTCCCATGGCATATGGCCAGATAAAAGTAGTAGGACTGCCTTTACAGCTACCGTCTTGCCATGTCTGTCCTACGCTACAGCGCATCCACATCAGCTTGGTTTGCGTGTCGGTGATGGTGCCATTGCCGTTATCAATATACCGCTCTGCAAGTGTACCATCGCCAATTTTGGTAAACGTGGCATTGATTTGGCAATCTGATGTCACTGTGCCTGTGGTGTACTCATTGTTATTGAGCGTACCGTTACAGCCTGTGACGGATTCAATTTGATAGCCGATGTTCGTTGAGATAGTAAAGCTGGTATTGGTGTTGTAACTGACATCAATACTCTCGGGACTGATTTTGCCTCCGGTTGTTGCTTGCGTGGTGATTTTGTACGTGCTGAGTTTGAAAGATACGGTGACTGCACACTGGGCATTTATGATCGCTGTTTTATAGCTGTTTTGGGTTAATGCGCCGCCGCAACCACTGATATCATCGATTTGATAGCCGGTATCGGGTGTCACAGTGAAAGTCGTTGCATGACCGGATTCAACCAAGTTTATTGCTGGGCTGATTTTTCCGCCAAGGCTTGCCGTTGCTGGAATGCTGTAGACCGTTGGGGTGACTTGTCCGTTGTCATCGCTGCTGTCACCTTCCGAGCCGCCACAGCCAGCGAGTAATGTTGCTGCGACTATGCTCAAAAGCAGTGTATTTGCCTTTGATGGCGGTGTCTTTATCGACGTTATGGCGAGTTTGATGCTTGCGTGAATGCACTTATTCATAGGTGTTCCCTGTTATGTGGTCCTGATTAAAGCAGGCGGTTGGTTGTGATGATTACTTCGTTACTTGATTGAGGAGGATGTTTTCTGGTGTGAATATTTCGCCGATAGCCTTGTTGAGTGAGTTACTGTAGATGTCATCTAGGGCATTGTTGGCGGTGATATACGGGGTGTACTCTTTACCTTCTCCCAATGACAGTTGCCACTTTGCTGTATTCACTTCAAAGGTATCGTCGAGATTGATGAGAAACTGAATCGTCAATGATGCGTGTGTGACCTGAGAGATAAAGGCTTCATCGACTTTTCCAGTTACCGCTTCAGAGGCTTTTTGACCCACTTGCTTGAAGTGTTTCAGCTTCATATTGCAGGTATATACAACAGTGGTAATGCCATTGCTGGCTTCTTGCTCTACCCAAGCCGTGCTGGCGCAAGGCGTCCATTTATCAAACGCCTGACCTATGTTGGTTTGCTTGTAGTCTTCGAGGTACCCCTCTTTTACATAGATAATATTTAATGGTTCACCGAAACGAATGCCGAGAATGATTAAGACGATAAGGAACGCAACAAACGTAACAACCGCAGAGGATATGATACCTAACCAACCCGTCATCCACTTTGGCATCCAAGGCCATATAGTTTCACCGAGCTTGTAATAGCGGTAATAGTCATAATTAGCCGTAAGCCCGAAGACAAGAGAATTGATGATAAAAGGAAGCTTGCTCAGGTTCTTGTCAGTAATGAGTGATGCAACTGCTATGATTATCAGATTCAGCAGCATTAGCATGAGAAACAAATAAATGCCTTTCTTCCACATGCCCTTAGCGAAGTAGTACCCCGTGCCAAACACGAATGCGAGTGCATTCATGTTAACCACATTCTGCCCCTTTAATTGTTCCTTTTTAGGCCTTGAGGTATGTGCAGGACTTTTTGCTGAAGCAAAATAGCCCAACTTGTCAGCTTGTCTTAGGTCAAATTCAGCAAACACCTTTTGCCAGCCTTTACTTAAATCATCATAGGATTTCACTGTCGGTTTAGTGGCTGCTGTAACAGGCTTAGCTTCAATCGATGGCTTCGCTACTTGTTTTGGTGTAACTGGTGCGGTGGCTACAGGGGCTGACGTTACGGCTTGAGTTGCTACGGGCTTGATGTGGGTGATGATACCCACAGCGTTCAACTTGGCTTTTAGCGCGTGAGCCTCACTTTCGCTCAGAGCTTTCTTAATGCATATCGGATTACCCGAGAACAGTAGATGTGCTTTTTCCTCGGGGACTTTCAAAAACTTTGCCAGTGCCTGACTCAGCTTATGGCGGTCTTTTCCTTCTGCTATCTCACCTTTAAAAATGACGTTGTAGGAGTTCATTACCTTTCCTTGTGATACGTGAAGAGCAATCGGCTTTGCTAGACATGCAGAACTCAGGTTTGCTCAAGGACTTAAATGAGGACTATATGCACTAAATGCGGATTATAATCCGTGGTTAGTTGGTAAGCAAATTCCCATAGTGGTTGCCTTGTGACGAAGGAGACACTATGAAAACATTAGCGACTGAATTTGGTCATGCGATGCGCAAAATGAGAAAGCTCAGAGGCTTATCTCAAGATGAATTGGCGTTACGTGCAGAGATTGACCGCAGTTATATCGGCCGTATAGAACGAGCGGAGGCGAACATCACGCTCGATATGTTGTACAAGATTGCAGAGGTGCTCGACTGTGAGCCACATGAGTTGCTACCGAGTCGAACATCACTAAAAGGTTAGGCATTGTCTAAGGCTTAAATACAGCCTCGCTGTTTGTAGTTGAGGTGCCACTCTTTAAAGAGTGCCGAACGCTTGGTGTCAATTATTCTCTTCCGAGTGATGCTTTTCTCTTTTGCTACGGGGCCAACCTTACCAAGGTCAACACCTGACAGCTCTTTGCTGTACATCTTTGGTGTCACATGGCTGTAGTGCTGTTCAATCATGGCAATGCTGGTGCCGCATTGTTTAGCCAACACTTCCATGCTGACGTTGCCTGACATCAGTTGCCACGTAATGTAGGTATGGCGTAATGAGTAAAGTGTTCTAACGCCATGCGGAGATGACTTTAAACCTGCTTCGGATATGGCTTTTTCAAAAGCTTTACCCAGTTCATTGGTGGTTGAACCATCAGCTAAGCGAAACAGCTTGTCAGAAGGCTTTCTGTTCGGGAATCGGTCACGTAATGCATTAACACTGGAAAAGATTTCATCGCGACATATCACTTCCCTTGTGCCTGTGTGCTTAACCGTTTTACCTTTGGTAACCGTAATAGAAAAAACAACATCGTGTTCCTTGGACTCCATTTGAATATCACCCCACGTAAGATGTTCCATCTCAGTCCCAGGTCGAATACCTGTATAGACCGCAAACTCCATGTAATCGATGAGCAGCTCACGAATTTGGCGGGTTTTCTCCTTACGGCTATTTTGCTCAAGTGCTAATACGGCATCGAATGCCTTTTCATATTCTTCATGTGAAAAATGCGCTCGCCGTTGTGAGCCCGCCCCTTTAGTCGACAATGATGGCACTTGAGCCGCTAACATCCATTTTTGGTCAACGGCTTCTTTGAACACTAGCTGCATAGCGGCATTGTGGTTCAGTAGCGTCGACTTTGCTGGCTCACGGCCGAATTGCTCTATTCGCCATTTATCAAATTCACGTAGCTTATCGCTGTCGATAGAGGTGATGTAAATGCGTTCGAAAAAGGGGATGTGATACTTGCGAAGTACCTGCATATAAGTCGTGTACTTCTCGATATCCTTACCATTGTCGATAGACTGTTGCATAGCCTTAATGGCTTTATCTGCCACATCACGAAAACGTTTGGAGCTAACAAAAAGGCCACGTTCAGCCATGAACTCGAATTCCATTTGTAGGCGGTGAGCCATGGCTATGGCTTTCTCTTTTTCCTTTTGTTTAGTCGCTTTGGCAATCCACTTGCCAGCAACTTTAATCCGCGCGTACCAACGTTCGCTATTGTCTTGCAGGTAGACGTATAATTCGTCTGAGATATCGTGTCGTTCGAGTTGTTTGCTCATGGTCAGAGTCTGATGTGGGTTTTGCAAAGAATTTGCAAAGTACGATAATGATGCCGTAACTTACTGAAAAATAATAGTGGTTTTAAGCACTATCTTTTCAAAATCCCCCGCCCTTAAAAGCGTGCCAGTTCGAGTCTGGCCACTGGTACCAAATCCTTCTGATGAAGGAACTAAAACCGACCTAGAGTCGGTTTTTTTGTGCCTGAAATTTGGTTTTCGCTCGGTGCTCTAGGTTGAGCTAGTGGGATTCGGCGATATCCATTTGCGTCATAGTCACGCCTTTGATTTGTGCATAAATCGCTTTTCCATGAGTGAGTTGCAGTTCGTCGCAGGCCCAAGGGGTGATGTTGGCCCAAAGTTCATCACGGCCTAGGGCGATTTTTAATTGGATTTGCTCGCCGTTATCACTGGGGTATAACTCTTTAATTTCTCCCTTTAGCAGGTTGCGGATACTTGAGCCTTTGGGGAGCTCAGTGCAAACCGAGACATGATTTGCCTGAATACGCACTTTGAGTTTCTTTGCCGTTTCAGCCAGGTAGCCACTTACCCACAAATAGTTTCCATCATCCATCACGAGTCGAGTCATGGGGTAGTCGGGATGTCTGTCGGCGACCTTTGCACTGAGGAGTGAGCTGAGTTCCTGCAATGGCACCCAAGGGCGCATTTGCTCGCTATTCCACACTTCACTTAAGGCCCCTTGGGCGATCAATTTCCCCTGATGCAGCACCAGCATATAATCCGCCAGTTGTAAGATCTCATCTAGGCTGTGGCTCACATACACTATCGGCAGTTTTAGTTCCTGCGATAAGGTTTGCAGGTAGGGCAGCAACTCGCGTTTACGGGGTAAATCGAGTGACGCTAGCGGTTCATCCATCAACAGCATATCGGGCGATGTCAGCAGGGCACGGCCAATGGCAACCCGTTGTTTTTCACCGCCCGATAGCGTGCTGGGATAACGACTGAGGAGTTTTTCAATCCCTAGTAGTTGCACAATTCTATCGAACAAGACTGGGTTAGCTGTACGCATACCATAGTTGAGATTGCCCTTCACGCTATAGTGCGGGAACAGTCGTGCTTCTTGAAATACATAGCCAATTTGGCGCTTCTCTGGGGGAAGGTTCACTTTGCCTTGTTGATAAAGCAGTTTGTCGCCGAGGCGGATTTCACCGCTATCTGGGGTCGAAAGCCCGCCAAGTAGGTTCACTAGTGAGGTTTTACCCGCACCCGAGCGGCCAAAAACGGCTGTCACGCCCTGCAATGGCAATTGGGTATCGACTTTCAGTTGCAGTTGTCCGAGTCGTTTTTCAATATTGATTGTTAACATACGCTTGCCGTCCTCTGCAGGGCTTTTTTACTCAGCCATTGAGAGGTGAGTAAAGATGCTAGTGCGATCACTATCGAGATAATGCATAGACGCATGGCCTGATATTCGGCCCCTGGGGTTTCAATAAAAGAGTACATGGCGAGCGGAATTGTACGAGTTTCACCGGGAATATTAGAAACGAAGGTAATAGTCGAGCCAAATTCCCCTAGGCTGCGAGCAAAGGCGATAATCATGCCTGACACTATCCCTGGAGAGGTGAGCGGCAGTGTGATGGTGAGAAATACTCGCCATCGACTGCTACCTAAAGTGCGTGCGGCCTGCTCGAGTCGAATATCAACAGTTTCAAAGGATTGGCGTATGGCTCTGACCATCAGCGGGAATGACACTATCGCCGCCGCGAGGGCAGCACCGCGCCAACTAAAGCTAAAACTGATGCCAAACCAATTAAATAACCACTGGCCGATAAAACCTTGGCGGCCCATGCTGATCAGCAAGAGGTAACCCACTACCACGGGCGGTAACACCAGTGGTAGATGGAGCACACTGTCAAATATAGCCTTGCCAGGAAACTCGACTCTGGCCAGCACCCAAGCGCATAAAATGCCCAAGGGTAAACTGGTGATAACGGCAACGGATGACACCTTTAAACTGAGTAGTAGTGCGGCAATTTCATAGTCGCTTAAAAGAGAGCCACTTAGCATAGAGCCGCTTAAAAATGAGCCGCTTAACAAAGAACCACTCAGCACCCTAATTCACTCCAAAGCCATATTTCTCAAACACATTTTTTGCGCTTGGGCCCTGCAGATACTCATTGAACGCTTTGGCGCTTGCGGTCGATTCTTGTTTGACTAAGGCGACAGGGTATTCAATTGGGCTGTAACTCGTTTCTGGGAAGGTGCCAACGATTTTGATCTTTTGGGCGACTTTCGCATCGGTTGAATACACTATGCCAAGCGGCGCTTCACCCTGTTCAACCAAAGCGAGGGCGGCACGGACATTGTTAGCACGGGCGAGTAAGGGCTCAGCGGCTTGCCACAGCTTGAGGTTTTCGAGGGCTTGTTTGGCATATTGTCCAGCAGGCACATGATCTGGATCGCCAACAGCCATACGACTGCCTTTTAATGCGGCTTTAATATCCCAATCGCCATTGAGCACGACTTCTGTGATGGGACTATTTTTCTCGGCAATCAAGACTAAGGTATTTTTTAACAAGGTTTTTCGGCTGTTAACATCGACCGCTTTAGCATCGATCAGATAATCCATCCACTTTTGATTCGCCGAGACAAACAGATCGGCTGGCGCACCATTGGCCACTTGTTTTGCCAGTGTTGAAGAAGAGGCGAAGGAGAATGTCACCTTAGTATTGTGTTCTTTTTCATATTGCTGGCCGATTTCGTTAAGTGCATTGGTGAGCGATGCCGCTGCAAAAACAGTCACTTGCTCATTGTCTGCCGCAAAAATTGGGCTAGATGTCAGTACCATTGTGAATAACGAAGCCGTGGTAAAACGCAGTAATTGCTTAAGGTGAATGGATTTCATTGTGTTCCTCCGTGATAAAAAGTGATCGTTATATACCAATCTATATATCGATCATTCAAGCCCTAAGCAATCAATTAGTGATCTGTGTGCGGTTTCTTGCGGATTAATGGCATTCATCCGCTGAAATATCTCGGCAATCTTATTGGTATCCTCAAGACGATGAAGGACAATAGGACTCAAGTCAGACTTGGGTGCAGGATAGACGATGGATTTACATACATTACTTACGCTTTCCCTCGGGGATAAGCCCTTCGCCAATCCTAGGCGGATAAGCCTGCTTGAGCAGGTTGCCAACACAGGCTCGATCAGCCAAGGCGCCAAGTTTGCGGGGATCAGTTATAAAGCGGCGTGGGACGCGATCAATGAGATGAACACCGCCATGCCCGAACCCGTAGTGTGCAGCGAAAAGGGCGGCAAAGGCGGTGGCGGCGCTAAACTCACCGAATTTGGCGAACGGTTGCTTAAGGTGTATTCCATCACCTCCCAAGTACAAGAAATGGCTTTGGCTGCCTTGCTCGATGAGTCCGTCGATATGCACAGTTTATTGGATGTGATGGCGCATTTCTCTCTCAACACCAGCGCCCGCAATCAGTTAACGGGGCGTATCAATAGCATTGATTCATTTGGATTAAATGACAACATCAGCGTGACTTTAGCGGGCGGACAACAGATTCAGATTTCAGTGACCCATTCGAGCTGCGAACGCTTGCAGTTAGCCCTGGATAAATCTGTGTTGTTACTGTTTAAAGCCCCCGCTGTACTGGCGACGACTTATGCCTGTGAAGTGGATGGGCAAAATTGCTTAAGCGGTCGTTTGCTGAGCGTGACTGAACTTGGCGATAAGGCCGAATTAGCCATAGATATTGATGGCAAAGACATCATCTATTCGGTGATGCCACTCATCCAAATGCAGAGTTTGGCTGTCGGCGAATCATGTTTCGCCTGTTTTGATGCCACGCAGGTGATCCTCGCCAGCATGAATTAGTCGAATTGAGTGATTAATTCGGTTAATCATTGGGTTATTCTCTGGGGATGGCCAGTGACTTGGCGTTATTGTTGTCGAAGTGGGATCGTTCGTTTTTGTATTTAAATCAAGAGTTGACCCAAAGGGGGAGCAACAGCAATCCTTTCTTGGATCTCCTTTGCCAAACAATGTCCATGTTTAACTGCCAGTTCACCATCTCAGGCTCTCGTTCGTTACACTGCTACACAGCACGGTCGCTTATCTATTCATCAACACTGATAGCTTCACTAACTTAACTCATTTAGGACGGCACATCGATAGCCTTGTTGGTGTAACAGGCATTTTTGTGCGTAGGGTTATACGGAGAAATGCAGTAATTACAGCGGCACTTCCAAGCAAACACGGTGAAGAAACTGAATGTGTTATCGACAGTCAGGATGGGCAAAGAACTGTTACGGCGACGGTATGACTATTCCATATCAGCAGATGACGCGCTTTGTGCTGTGAAGAAATAGGCGAACTCTCATTAATTCATGGCTGTTGGGTTATGAATTATTAGGGGAGCCTACAGTGCTCTGCTTATATACCCTCTTTCGCGATTAACCGTGTATTAAAATGTAAGCTCTGGCTGTTCGGCTACTACACGTTTTTGCGAAGTTTTATTGATACAGTAGATTGCCTTGCTAAATCTTCAAGTGTTAATCATTGTGCTAGCAATGACTCTTGAGTTTCTTTAATTTTGGCCGTTTCCCCTACATCCTTTAGTATTTTTCAGTTACTTAGGGTTTTAGTGTGGTAGCGATTTTTAGTTATAGTATTAGCTTGGATCATTTTTATCTTCTCAAGTTAAATAATTTGGCATCAAAATATTACCTCAGAAAAAGAGTTATAAAGGTTTAAAGTTAAAGGTGAAAGCGTATCTATGATGAGTGTCATGATTCTATAAATACATCACTAAAACACTTTTCCTAAAACAGTAACTTGCTTTAACTCTTAGATGAGTTGAATAAAAATTGACCAGCTTGAAAGGTGTTAGAGTAATTAGACTGTACATGATAGATTAAAAAATTAATTTAATAATGATTAAAGTGTAATGTTAATAGGGTTAATAGTTAGCTATTATATAACTCTCTTGGCTTTAATGGTTTATTTTATATCCAGGGTAAATGTCAATTATCTTATTTTAAATAATTGCTGATTAATGTGAGAGTGAAGAGCTATAAATAATGGGTAAGTCTGAACTTAGATAATTAACTACTAAAATATGCCTAAACGACTGGCCATACATTATAAATATTTATCAAATAGCAACTATTCTTTATTTTGGTTAAATGATTTGTTGAGTAACCCGATATCATTTTTTGCAAAAGCTTCTCTACCAACTATACTAAAGCCCAACCAGTAAAAATGTCGGCCATTACCATCAAGTGTTTTGTATCCGTTAAGGTACACATGTCCATATATAGAATAAGCTATCAATCCTTTAGTAGCATCATTCCTTAAAGTTATGAAGGAAAACTGAGTTACCTGAGAGAGAAAAACTAATCCTGTTGCTATTCAATTTTTATTTTTATACATTAAACTTGCACCATGATTACTATTTTTGTATAACTATTTTAGCTGATTAATTCATTATTTCTTAAATATTAAACGGGTTTTAATGCTGTTAAATCATTTTTTCATCGATGGTTTTAAAAACTTTTTATGATTTTGAGTATTAGAGTCTAGGGACGTATATGGCATTTAGTCATGGAAAAGTGATCAATATTTTAGTGGTCGATGATCATTCGTTGATTTTTGATGGATTACGGGGCTGTTTAGCCCCTTATCCTGAACTTAATCTGATTGGCTCGGTTGAAGATGGGCTTGCGGTATACGAGAAATGCCTCAAACTCAGGCCAGATCTGGTCTTTATGGATCTTAAATTACCCGGAATGGGTGGATTGGACGTGATCCGTCAGCTCAGACAACGTTGGCCAGAGATGATGATTATTATGTTAACGGCGACGATTGAGGAAAAAAGTGCACGGGAAGCGCTTGATGTAGGCGCCAATGGTTATGTATTAAAAAATAGCCCTAAGAGCACACTATTAGCGGCAATTAAGTGTGTGAGTAAGGGCAAAAACTTTATCGATCCTAGTTTAGATGAGCAGCAAATAGCCGCTTTGAGTGGAGTGGTCGATGGGGATATCCCTTTGCTGACCCCCCGCGAGCAACAAGTGCTAAAACTGATCTGTGAGGGGCGCCGCAACCGTGATATTGCTGAAGATTTAGTGATTGGTTTAAAAACGGTAGAGACTCACAGAATGAATTTAATGCGCAAACTTAATGCGCATAACGTCGCCGAGTTAATGCATTGGGTGCAAAGACTCGGATTATAAAGATGGATGTGGCGCAAGCACAGTTTATGCCGTGCTTGCACTTTTAGTCTAAGATCAACTTTCAGCGTCTAATGCCTGAATTAAATTATCGAGAGCGCTAAATTCTGCTAGGCTCAAACATTCTTTCGTTTCGAGTGCTACCTCTAAATCTGCCGCTTCATTTGCAATGTTTTTTTTACCTGCTAAGCCAGCGCTACCTTTGATGGTATGCAGTACATCACTCAATTCTTTCCAAGCTTGATTCTCTATATGTAACTTGGCCTGATGTGCCATATCGGCCAGATGCACGGCGAGTCTATGATTAAGATCTGTATGCGAAAAATCAATCATAGGCGCATCGATTTCATTATTTATCACGAGCTGCATATCACGATCTAACTGCATATCAGCCGCGGCTTCGAGTGCATGGTTAAGTTGCTTCAATGACACTGGTTTGGTGATATAACTATTCATACCCGCGGATTCTATTGTGTCATGCTCTTTAGGATTGGCGTTGGCAGTGAGTGCAAAAATTGGGCAATCACCATCGAGAATATCTTCACTATTGCGCCATCGTTGCGTTGTTTGATAACCGTCGAGTCCTGGCATGCGAATATCCATAAGGACAAGATCGAAGATATGTCGAGTACCTTTTTCTAACGCGGCTTCACCACTGCTAACGGCAATGACTTGTTGTCCTAATTCAAGCAACATTTTACCTATGATATCGCGATTAGTTTCGACATCGTCGACTAAGAGGATCTTTAATCGCCAAGGGAGAAGTGTTGGGGTATGTTGACGTTGCTTATGTGGCAGGTTGTGGCGAATTTCAAAGAGCCTCTGCCATAAACGAGCCGGCAAGTGAGCCAGTTCAGGAGATGCTAATGCCGGATTATCCCCTTCAATGGGGCAAGCTCCCCAGAGTGTGAGTTGTGGATGTAAGGCTAAAGGAGCGACAATCACAGTATTAGGCAAACATAAGGGCGCAGTTGGATCAACTAAGGGTAAATCGAGAATAAAGGTACTACCTTCGCCCAAAGTGCTAAACATTGTGAGTTTGCCTTTCATTTTGCTGGCGAGTTTCGCTGAGATAGGTAAACCAAGCCCTGTGCCCGATTTATGATGGCAAGTTTGTGCAAAAGGTTCAAAAATACGCTGCTGATCTTGAATAGCAACCCCTCCCCCCGTGTCTTCCACACTAAAATACAGATGCTGCTTAACCACTTCGATACGTAATAAAATCTGGCCAGCTTCGGTAAATTTAGCCGAATTACCGAGCAAGTTAACCAGAATTTGCCTGACTCGCAGAGGATCCAGTAGTGCTTTCTCGGCGACATTAGCATTGACTAAGCATTTTAGGGTGATGGGTTTATTCACGATCCGAGATTGGATGGTGATCATTGCATCATCAGCCAACTTCAAAATGGGGTAAGACTGTAAGTTCATTTCAATTTGGTCGGCTTCTATACGGGAAAAATCCAACAAATTATTGATAATGGCGAGTAAAGAATTGGCACAATTATATGCGGTATCACGCAAATCCATTTGCTTAGGTGTCAGTTGGGTATTACGTAGTAATTCGAGCGACCCAGTAATACCATTCAATGGAGTTCGAATTTCGTGGCTGATAGTTGTTAGATGCTCGGTTTTACGTTCATTGGCCTTTTCTGCTTCTTGCTTAGCCAAGGCTAATTCATTGGTACGAAGGGTGACTTTTTGCTCTAACTCGTCATAGCTTTCTTTTACTGTATCGAGTAGATGATTATAGGCTTTCGCAATTTGTCCCAGCTCGTCATTACGATCCTGTGGTAGTCGGTGTTCGAAGGTCGACTGACTGGCATTATTGATGATATTTACGAAGTTTCTCATAGGTTTGCTAAGGTTAATCTTTAATATATTCAGTAGGATAGTTGCTGTCAAAACTAAGACCAACAGAGCGCATGGCAGTTCTTTAAAAAAAGGTATTAACGCCATATCTTTAAGATAGACATCTGAAATTAACGTGATGTGCTGCCAGCCTGGCCCATGAATATGCTCTTTTATGACATAGTAATCGCCTAATGGGTGTGCGGTGTTCTTAGCATGTGGGTGGTCATGACTAAATTCATCTTTGAGTTTAACGAGTATCGACGGAGTTAAGGTTAAGGTAGATTTAGAAAATAACTCCCCCTTTGGTGTCATGAAAAAGCTGATGTCCCCAGGTCCTAAGGCATTATTTAGTGACATTGCTGACGCTAAATTGATACTAAAACCGACTTGTGGGGATAGGGGATCCTGTGGGTCACTCGAGTAACTGAAACTTAAGTGGTAGTCCTCAGAATTCTTGTCCTTGAGCGGTGTTCCCCAACGATAACCTGTAGTCGACGCTTGCACTGAGAGCTGTTTTATCTCGCGTAGACGAATTTGAAAATATTCATCATTGGCATCGGATGCTGCATAAATCGTAATACCTTCGTTAGGTTTCAAGATGAAAGTATCTAAATATCTGTGTTGCCCAGCACTGCCAAATGTTTGCGCGACCCACATGGTCAAAGTATCGTCATGGCTTTTCGCTTGGAATGGAAAATAATGAGACACAATTTCCTGGTCATTCACTTTGTCTATTGAAGCGAACTGTTTGAGCTGTTTATCGAGCTGGCGCACATCATAACTGGCATCGGTGAAAAGTGTATTACTCACCTCGGCCCGTAATCCGCTGAGCTCACTAAAGGCAACTAAGGAGCGTTCGAGTGTATGGCTGAACGTGTTGTTATAGGATAGATATTCCATCATCAGCCACAGAGCTACGAGCACTGACATAAAGGAGACTGTGAGCTTAGTAACTAAGGAAAACTTCCATTGGATCTTCATCTATGTTCTCTGCTCATCTTATTTCGGCCTTTGTCAGTTAAAAATACGCTATTCATCTTGTTCTTGCATGAACTTCGAAATCCATTCGAACCATTTTCTCATCTTAACCACGTTAACGGCCAGTGCTATCAGGTGAATAACTGAGGCTTGGTATTTTTCATCTACCTACCTTAAGTAGTTAAGGTGTTCACCTGATGGGCGCTAGGCTTGGACACTTACATACTGATCCTATGAAAGTGAAACTGGGTGTGAAAATGCTGACGAGATTGATTGAAAGTGGCTTCTTGGCTAGCCAAAACGTCGAAGGAAACACGACTTGGACCTTAGCCGAAAGACAAGCCCTCGTTCTCGAAACTGACACCTCTGTATCTATTGCAATAGTGCTAGCGATTTCGACCGATATTGCTGTGGATTGGCTAACACAAGCAACGCTCGCATTAGCCGCTAGTGATCACGCCTTAGATTGTGGCCTTCAGCTTAGAGGTGAACTCTGGTTGTTATGGCGTTATTACGATGAAATTCAAGATGATGAAGCTTTATCTCAAGGGATTGTCATGCAACTTGCTATAGCGAGGTTTCTCGAAAAGAGCCTGCTTAAACCTGTTGATAGCAATCGAGCTTCACTTATCGGGAGGACAGTATGAAAAAACTACTCAGTCTACTGTTACTTTGTCAGATTGGCCTAGTTCAGGCTGCACCACTGACAAACATTAAATGGCAAGGTGAACCCTTTGTAATGATCAGTCGAGGCACTGCGCTAGCCTCCGTCATCCAAGACTTTGCCAACAATTACGGCGTACCAGTCATTGTCAGTAACAAGGTCAACGACAACTATATCGGCCAAATCCAAGAACAAGATCCTAAATCCGTTATTCAAGATCTGACCCGTCGCTATGGCTTAGTTTGGTACTACAACAACGAAGTCTTATATGTTTACAAAGCCAGTGAAATTAATAGTGAAGTGCTACCGTTAACTAGCTTATCCGCGACTAAGGTCGACCATTACCTGCGCAGTGCAGGAGTGTTAGATAAGGGGGTCTGTAACATTAAATCTATGGCAGGGATCAGTGGCTTGCAAGTCACAGGTGTACCCGAATGCATTAACAGTGTCACCAAACTTACGGCACAACTTGATGCCAATGCTAAACAAACCACAGAAAACCAAGAAACGGTTAAAGTCTATCCACTGAAATACGCATCTGCCACAGACTCTATTTATGAATATCGTAGCCAACCTGTGAGTATTCCAGGATTAGTCACGGTGCTAAAAGAAATGGATCAAGGTACACAAGTCGCCAATGCAGTGGCGGGTTCTGTGAGTAATATTAGCGGCCCAGTCTTTGCCGCTGATCCTCGTCAAAACGCCATCATAGTCCGTGGAAGTGCCCGTGATATGGCCACTTATGGCTCTTTAATAAGACAACTCGATACTAAGCCCACCATGATTGAAGTGTCTGTATCGATATTCGATGTGGATGCCTCTGACTTTAAACAGTTGGGCATAGATTGGTCGGCGTCAGCCAAATTAGGGGGTGGTTCAGTCAGTTTCAACAGTGGTGATAGCAGTGACAATTTTTCCACTGTCATAGGCAATACTGGCAACTTCATGATGCGCCTCAATGCACTAGAGAAGAACTCTAAGGCCAAAGTGCTCTCACGTCCCTCTGTGGTTACGTTAAACAATGTGCAAGCAGTACTCGATAAAAACGTGACATTTTACACTAAGTTGGAAGGGGATAAAGTCGCTAAATTAGAGTCAGTGACCACTGGTTCTCTATTACGAGTCACACCAAGATTGATTGATGAAGTAGGTCATCAGGCTGTGATGTTGGATCTCAATATTCAGGATGGTCAACAGAGCCAAGCAGTGAGCCGTAGTGAACCATTACCACAAGTGCAAAACTCCGAGATCTCGACTCAGGCGACGCTGAAATCGGGGGAGAGTCTGTTACTCGGCGGCTTCGTACAAGATAGAGATGAAACGACCCAGAACAAGATCCCGTTACTAGGCGATCTACCATTACTGGGCGGTTTGTTTAGAAGCACAGATCACCACACTCAAAGCGTGATGCGTCTGTTCCTGATCAAAGCGGAACCCGTTAACCAAGGAGATTAATATGTCTTCAGGATACAAGCTCTTATGGTTAAACGGTCCATTGCAAGGACGAGAGTTATCTTTGCCTCTTGGTAACTTAAGCATCGGACCCGATGGTGATGTGTTAGCCACACTTGAACACGTAGAACAAGTGGATTTATTGATCGATGAAGCGGGGGTTCGGCTGCAGTCTTGGGTACCGACTTGGATAGCTGGACAGCCTATAAGCGAAGTCAATATGTTGCCATTGGGGCAAGTTATTGAACTCGCTGGTGTGGGTATCCTCTTAGGCCATTGCACCGATGAATTACAGCAACAGGCAATGCCATCACATTTTCAAACAAAGGCAAAGAAGTCGTGGTGGTTACTGGCGACAGTTTCAATGCTCTCTATGGTGCTATTAGCGACAGTGTTATTAGCTCCTGCAAAGATGCCTATCGCCGAGTTGACACACGCACAATGGTTATCGCAGCAGTTGCAGACCGACGGTTTAAACGGAGTTCAAGCCCATTGGTCAAAAGATGGCGTGGTGACATTGAGCGGCTTTTGCCAAGATTCACAACGTATGGCGCAGTTTCTCGGTGATATCAAAGGACAAGGTATTTTATTTATAGAGCAGACCACTTGTGGCGATCAGTTGATACGTAATGTCAAAGATGTCTTAGCCCAAAATGGATTTGCCAATGCCCTTGTGACCTTAGGTAGTGAGCCCAGCAATGTCATTATCTCAGGCGCCATTCAGTCAGGGGAGCGCTGGGATAAAGCGGTGTCTAGCTTGAATAACTTGCCCGGACTTGTTAATTGGCAAGTTAGCAATCAGGTTGACAGTCAGCTCAAACCGTTAATCTCCGCATTGCGAAACAAAAATTTACTGGTTGGTCTCATGATAGAGCGGATCAATGATGCCATCGTCATGACAGGTAAAGTCAGTGAACAACAGCAGCAACAGATTATGACTGTTGCGCAAGGATTAGAACCAACGCATGCCAATAGATTGAAGTTAGTATTTCAAAATATTCCAGTACAAAACGAACTTAATCATTTATTAAATGCTTCTGTGGTGACCTATGGTGGTAATGCACAGTCTCCATTCATAGAGTTATCGAGTGGTGTTCGGTTATCAACGGGTAGCAAATTAGATAATGGTTATGTCGTGGAATATATGAACATTCATGGATTAGATCTCAGTAGAGCCGGTGAGTTAATTCATGTACCACTTATTTTTTAGGAGGCATTATGTCAAGAATTACACAGCTTGAGGATGATATTAAATCACATAATTACAAACAGGAGGCTTACCATAATAGACTAGCTAAAATGCGCAGCAATATCTTATCTGGTAATAGTGGAACAATTCCATTGTTGGATGAAGCTATCAATGCGGCAGAAATAGTTATAGACACACTTTTTTCACGTTATAAAAAATAGCTTTAAATTTTAATTTAGTGGTTTGACCAGTTTTGTTTTATTCCCATCGTTTTTAGGTATCTTCAATGCACAATAGTATTATTATATAAGTCAAGGGGTTAGTTATGGATATGTTCAGCGATATAAAATCAGTTATGCAAGATCTTCAGCAACGTAAAGCAGCACTTGGAGAACATATTAAAGAATTTCAAGCGCTACAAGAAGAAATAAATCTTCTAGTTGAACGTTCTGATAGAGATCCTGAAGCATTAGCTAAGCTGATTAAGTTAAAGAATGCATTCCCTGGTGGATTTGAATCACAGCAAAATACTGTTATGAATAAAGTCAGTGAATTGGAACATCATTTCAAAAGTCTCGAAACACAATTTAATTTGTTAGGTAAAATAGAATCTGGCGAGGTTGATAATGATATTGACTCAACTTCTAAAGAAAAGGTGATCGACAAGGTTAAAAAAGTTAGAAGTTATATGTAAGTTCAATAGAAATCATGCTTAATTTAAATAATCAATGAGGTGTTATTATGGATATTTCAAATGTAGGTAATCAAGGCACTAGCATTATTAACTCTCAACAACCTGAAAGTGTCAAAAATCAAATTGCTTCACGCGGTGATTCAGTACTCTCAGGGGGAATTGCAGTCTTATATATGTTTATGAATCTGCTTTCTGAATTAGCCGATGCCAAATACAGTCAAATGCAGCAAAAAGCCGATGTTTCTCGTCAAGCGCAAGATATGGCAAATCAGGTTGATGAGGTCATTGCAAACGTCTCCAAAGATGGTGATAAAGCCGTAGGTAAACTTCCTGATGATGTCGTGAAATACATGCATGACAATGGTTTCACCATAGATGGTATGACCATCGATAAGTACCTAGCCAAGAATGACCCCGACGGTAAAGGGTTAGATAAAGGTAAGTTACAAGCGGTGAAAGCGGCGTTGGAATCTGTATCTAACCGTGCCTCTGACTTCGTTTCACAATCTCAGCTACAGCTGCAAAAAATTATGCAGACTTACAACGTTACCGTCAGTTTATTAAACAGTATGCAAACCATGCTAGCGGAGATGAACAAGTCGATTGCACAAAACATTCGTTAATTTAGTGCGATATCGTTTTTTGTTGGAGGTAATCATTGTGGAAATTACAAATGTAGCAACTCAAGGTACCAGTATTACCAACAGTCAAGCGTCGGATGAGGTGAAAGCTCAGATAGCGTCTCGCGGAGATTCAGTGCTCTCTGGAGGTATTGCAGTACTGTATATGTTTATGAATTTGTTGTCAGAACTGGCCGATGCTAAGTATGGCCAAATGCAGCAAAAGGCCGATGTGTCGCGCCAAGCTCAAGACATGGCGAATCGCGTCGATGAGGCGATAGCTCAAGTCGCGAAGCAAGGGGATAAAGCCACGGTAAATCTGCCTGCTGATGTCGTTAAGTATATGAGTGACAATGGCTTTGAAGTTGATGGCATGAGCATCTCTGCTTATCTCAGTCACAATGATCCCTCCGCTGTTTATTTGAAAAAGTTACTAGACAAAATTGCCGCAGCTGGACCAGAAGGAATGCAATCGGCGAGTTGGCAAGATGTGATCAGTTATATGGATGAACACGGCATCAAGGTCGATGGTCAGCGTTGTTGTGATTATATCTGGGGTCTTACCGAAGTCGGACAGCAATCATGGCAAAGCATCAGTAAGGTACATATGCAACAGATTGCCAATGCCCTTGGCGCTGCTGGAGGACTAGATAAAGGCAAGTTGCAAGCGGTGAAATCGGCTTTGGAATCGGTCTCAAATCGTGCCTCTGACTTTGTCTCCCAGTCACAATTGCAACTGCAGAAAATTATGCAGACCTATAACGTGACCGTCAGTTTACTCAATAGCATGCAGACCATGTTGGCCGAGATGAATAAATCCATCGCCCAAAATGTCCGTTAGGGAGTCAGTTATGAAACAGGAAGAATTTGAAGTAATTGAACACTTTCTGCAACGGGGAGGCTCACTGCGTATGTTGGCTGACGTCGAGCAAAGTGACTTGAATGTGTTGTACCAATACGCGTTGCAGTTAATGGCTTGCCGTGATCAACAGGGGGCGAAGCGGATCTTTTACCTCTTAATGCGCATAGACCAATGGAATTACGACTACTGCTTTTCTCTAGGAATATGCTGCCAGCAGTTACACGAACATGAAGAGGCCATTTTCTGTTTGGGCCGGGCAGGGATGATCAAAGTCGATAATCCGTTACCCGCTTATCATGCTGGTTTGAGTTACTTGGCGTTAGGTAACCATGATTATGCCCAGAGAAGCTTTAACGCCAGTCTACGTTGGTGTGAAGGCCACCCCGAGAGCACAGGGATTGCCGCCAGTGCACAGCGCGGGCTAGCCACACTCGCGAAGGAGAATTCCCATGTCAATTAACAGTGTGACAGAAAGAGGCCCTGAGAATGTGTCGGCCAATTATGCTAGCGCCCAGGCGCATGCTGTTAGCAAAGCAAGTTTGCCCGACTGGTCCATGCCTGTGACGCTCACTCAAACTGAGCATAAAGATCAGCATCAAGGTCCAGTCACAATGAAAGATGCACAAAGGGCATTGCAGCGTATTTTAACGCCCTTTTTTACCCCAGATCCTAAGACGGGCACTGTTGGTGGATTGGGATCATTGAATTCATTAGAAAAAGCGTCCATGGATTCCATGGTCATGATGGCTGCGAATCTCAGTATTTCGACCTTCGCAGACACAGCAAGCTCGGCCATGAAAGCTAGCAAGATAATGACCGATACTCAAGAGTTCCTGCGCGATAAAAAGGTGAAGGAATATCAAGAGCAACTGGCAAAAGCCATCGAGCAAGCTGATAAGGCCCACAAGGGGGGAATTTTCGGAGCCATTTTCGACTGGATTGTCGGAGCGGTTGAGGCCATTTACGGTGTAATTAAGTTGGTCGAAGGTGCCTTACGCTGTGCGGTTGGTGATGTTGCGGGGGGCGCATTAGAAATTGCCGGAGGTGCTGCCTATCTCGCTGCAGGAGTTGCTGGCATGGTTAAAGCCGCGGCAGAAACCGCCATCTTATGTGGGGCAGATAAAGATAAATGCCAGAGCGTAATTGATGTGGCAGGCAAAGTGCAATTAGGTTGCGAAATAGTGGGCATGGCACTGGATATCTTCCAAGCAGGGCGGGCAATTTCAGCGACACGTTCAATTGCCAAAGGTACAGAAACGGCGATGAAGGAAGCGGCTCCTAAACTCGTTGATGGTATTACTAAAGGTTCTACCGAAGCGGTCACTAATGTCGCGAAAGAAGTTGGTAAGCAAGTTGCCGAACAAGTTACTGACCAAGTTATGGCCAACTTAGGCAAGGGTTTAAAAGAAGCCGCTGAACAGGGGGGACGTAAACTTGCCAGCGGTCTGATGGATGCCTTCAGTAAAGAGGCGATTGAGCAACTCGTGACTCGATCTGTCGAAGAAGTCGGCAAACAGGCTATTAAGAAAGGCGTCCAGGTCACTGCCGAGGAAATCACTAAGCAAGTGGTGAAAGAGGTTAGCCATGAAGTGATTAAAACGGCAATCAAGGCATGTACTTTTACGACCTTAGATGTGATCCGTGCGACCGCTGGTGCAGGAAAAGCGATTACCGATGGCAGCATAGCCGTTGAGAAAGCCAAACTGCAAAAGCAAATTGAAGAACTGATTTTAAAACAGAATTTCTTAGAGTTTTGCTACGAGTGGTACGACAAGGCTAAAGAACAGCAAATGAAAACTGTAAAAGATCTGATTGAAAAACAAGGCGACAGCTTAGACGGTGCCAGTAAGGCGATCAGTCAGAGTGGCGCACTACAAGCTCGTATCGCAGGTTCAACAGTATAAGTGAGGTTTACCATGACAGATATCAACATTATTTCGAGCCAAGGCCACACTCCAGCGCCCGTTAACACAGACAAGACTGATCAACTGAATGACAACTGTGCCAGTGACGGTATGGATGCTATCTCGCAAATTAATGATCTTATGCTGAAATTGGCCGAGATGTTTAAAAAATTACGCAACGTATTACAGGACTACAACGTTAAGCAGCAACAACTCGGTTGGGACGTACAAATTGCCTCTATGGACGATAAACGTTCCGCCATTGATAAGGCCTGCGAAGCGAGTATCTGGACTGGTGTATTAGAGATCGCCGGAGGCGTGATAGGTATGGCAGGGGTTGGGTTATCGGGCAAGTTTGGAGATGCTGCGACTCACATGAGTGGGGCGTTTAGCAAAGGGATTGAAGGCACTGGCAAAGTGGTCGGTGCCAATATAAGCAAAGAGGCTGAACTAGAGCGCACTATCGGTGATTTTAAGGCGAGTAACGCCCAGAGCTATATCAAGGGTGTTAATGATCTGAATGATAAAGCAAAGCAAATTTCGGAGCAGATGCGCTCCTTGATCAAAGAGCTCGTCGAATTGCACGGCCGCATTAGCTCGGCAGTACATAACTAGCAGTGCTTCTATTCAACATCATTAAGTGTTAGGTCGAACTGGCCTAACACTAAGGAGATCAATATGGATAGTGTAAGTCAATATCTTGCCCGTCAAGGGGTGACAGTCAGTCCTGCTTATTTTGAAAACAGCCAGTTTGAATGGGGAAAATGTTGGGATAGTCCCCATTGGTCGATGGTGTATCGCGTCGACGAAAACACACTGACCATTTGTGACTTTTGCAGTAAAGGCAATACCTCGGGGGTCAGCAGTGCGGTTTTACAGTTAGTGGAACAATTACGTCATTTAAGGCGAAGTCTGCCGGATATTCAGCAGATCCGCGGCATGGTAATCCATGATGCAGGTAGGCCTGCACAACGTCTCGCTCGTCAGGCACTGAGAGAGGTATTGCTCAAACAAGGCGCCAAGGAAGTTAATCAGAATGGCGAGACTTGGTTGGTGTACTAGGCCAAACAAAAGCCGTTCATGGGCATGGTCAATTAAGAGGTAAAGATTATGACTGTCGAAGTTGCATTAGGTAGGCAACATACCTATCACTTTAACGAGAGCCGCTTAGAGCGGGTTCTCACCGCCAACACTTTAGATGAAGCGGGGAAAATGGGCTTACTGGACAAAATTCTTGATTGGTTTCGTGGTGGCGTGAAACTCGAAGCGATACAAGCTCTATATCAGCAAGTAACCCAGCCTGGCGTGCTCACTCCTTCCCAAGTGGCACAAAGGTTTTGTGCATTACGTAATTTAGCGGTCGATCAACATCAAACCAAATTTAAATTAGCTTTAGGCGACAATGGTGAGCAATGGCGGATGTTGTTAAGTATTGGTGGCCGTACAATTTATCAAACGGATAACCGCGATATAGACACACATTTCTATCAAGTTGCTGCAGTGAAAACCACAATAACGGCCAGTGATGACTTACGAAAAATGGCCTCTTCACTCACGCTGGAAAAGTATATTGAAGGCAATATTCAATGTATGTCTGACAATCAAGCTGTACAACAAGCCTTGCGAAATAGCTTGACAGATCCTCGCTTTAGCAGTGAAAAGTTTACTGGAATTCTCCCTAATGATAGCGAAGCTGCGACCTTTGTCGCTCAATTTGGCGATTTTCAGTGGACCTTTTCTAATCGCGCTGAAACAAATGGTGAATTTCGCGGTGGTTTACTTAAAAATGCTTTATCTTCAAGTGATTATGAAAATATTGGCGACTTGGTGGCTAAAGGTTTTATGAGCTGTGAGGATAATTTTCTGCGTTATGCCGTCACACCATCTCGTTACGAATTACTTAATTACGTTACTGCTCATGGCATGGAAGATGAAGGGCTAATACGAGTGCTATATCAGGCCAAAGTAGGTAATACTAATTTAGGGGCTCTTTATGGTTTGCCCGCCCCCAAAGATGCACCGCAACTAGACAATCTCGATGATTTTGTTTTATGCGATGAGGATATTAATCTTGGCGAATCCCAAGCGGATGTTTATGCCGATGAAGCTACATTCTACCAAGGTATAGGGCAGCACCAAACAACCACCATAGGTGATAACTGTTATAAATTACTTCAGTTGGATATCAATGAAGGCCTGCATTATCTCGCGACTAAAGCTAATCCGTATAAATTTCACGGAGGCATGCAGAACGCGTTCGACTACCTTGTTGGACGCAACTCAGGTGCGATTGCATTACGTAATTGTATAACATGCGCTAAGGCTGTCGATGTCAATATGGGACTCATGTTGGCTCGACAAAATGATAGCGTCGTTCCGCTCAAGTTTTGGGAAGCGATAGACACGAGAGCGGGTGTTATCAGTCAAGTTACGGCTCAGAGCCAAACGATAGGGTTATCGCCTGAACAGTCTGTCTCATCGTTATTATTTAGCGCCTTGCCTCAAGGAAAGCGAGCCATAGTCACTGTCCCTGTCAGTGGGGGAAAAGATTCCCATGCCATGAATTTTTTTCACTTCGATTCGGGTAAATGTTTTTTGGTCGATGGACAAAATGGTAAAAGCTATGATCTTCAGCACCCTGAGGATCGCACCGCGTTAGATAGCCACTATAATGCTCAGGGCCGAGACCTAGCACCTATCACACTCCATACCACAGGAGACTTGCCGAAATTTTAAGTAGATAAGGCATTCAATCGGATAGTTTACGATTTTCTCGTTATTCAGATACAGGATAGCAATCCGATTTAAGACACTTATTCGTGAACATTTACCTAGCCAAAAACGAATGAGCATCATCTTTTTTTCATACTAATGGATAGATTTTCGCATTGTCGAGTGGATCCCCGTAAATGCATTTAAATTGAACCGCTAAAGGCACCTCAAATGATAAATAAAGAGATTGAATTAGATTTTGAAAAGCTTGAAGCAGCCTGCAAGTTAGCCTTAGTCGAACAACAGACCTTAGCTGAGCAAGCTGGCTTAACGAGTCAAGATCTCGAGCTAATTTACCTATCAGGTACGAGTAAATATCAGGCAGGCTTACCTGCAGAAGCGATTGTCGATTTTACCTATTTGGTCATGCATCAGCCTTGGGATAGACGTTTTCATCTTGGACTGGGGTCTTGCCTACATTGGCTAGGTGAATACCAGCATGCCTTGACCTTCTATGGTTATGCACTCGTGATGGATGCTTGCTCTCCCGACGCGAGTTTCCGCATTGCGCAGTGCTTTCTGAGCTTAGATGATGACGCCTCGGCAATCGAAGCGCTACAGATGGCTATCTCACAGAGCTACAGTAAGCCAGAGCACCATTTTGTGGGGGAGCAAGCACAGCAATTGCTTAGTGCTCTCAATAATCAATAGACAATAGGATTTGCAATCTTCATTTATATTATTGAAAGAGGTTTATTATGAATGAGTTAACACATGTTCCTTTATCATCCCCGACTTTAAGTAGTTTAGATTTAGTCAGTTCGGCCCGCGCCTTGTTAAAAACACAATTAGGCAGTTTTGATCCCAAACAAGTGCCCCTGAGCTCTGAAGTCGACGGTAAGGTCACTGATATTCAATCCAAGGCACAACTGACTCGGGATGAAGCTAAAGTGGCTGCCGATGAGGCTAAAAAAGTGGGGGTAGATCTGGCCAAGTCCGGCTTTTTTAGTAAGCTCGCTTCGGTGGCTTTTGCTGGTATTGCGCTTGGCGTGTCTATCGCTGCCACAATACTCACGGGGGGGGCAGGGGTTCCCTTATTGATAGCCTCTGGCGTTGCTTTTACCTTAGCGGTCGCCGACGCGGGTTGTGCTTTTGCTGACTGGCGTAGTAAAGCGGCTGGGGGAGAAGGACTCGCCATGGGCAGCGATTCCATTGCTAATGCGCTAAATATCTTGTTAAGCAAGATGGGGGTAAATGATGATAGAGCACAGTGGTGGGGCAAAGCCGTTTCCATTAGCTCAAGAGTTGCGCTAGCAGTAGGCACTTTATGGAGTGCGGTGGTATCTCCTCCCTCTCTTCCCGCGCATATTGCTGGCACAGTTAATATGGTGAATATGGCCCGTAGAAGCGCCGAACCTGTCGTAGAAGGGGTTATCGGTTTAGTGAACCATACCTCGACCAAGGTACTGGATAAGTTAAAAGGTACTTCTCAAAATAAATCATTCGAAGCAGAAGTGTCTAGCGTAAAAGCATACCAACTGCGTCAGTTACAAGCCTCTGCCCTTACACAGCAAGGTAATATGAAACTCAGTGAGGTGCAGTTAGCACTGAAAGAGAGCCAAGCCAATGAAAAAACGGCGCAATTTGATGCCGAAATCCGTATGAAACAGAGTGAGCGATTCAGAGGAACTAATCAAACATTACAGCAACAACTTGCAGAGAAAGAGGGATTGCTACTGCAGAGTCAAAATCAATTTGAGCAACTACAGTCACGCTTCGATAAATCCAACGTTCAACTATCAGGCGTGATGCAGCAACTACAAATGCTACAGCAGCAATTAGCAGAATTACAGCCTGCGAGAGCTAGAAATAATAGCTTTAGCTAAATCAATAACAGTCCTTAAACAATATAGCGAGGAGACAATATGTTAAGCAGTAACGCCTTTAACGCTAGCATAGCGACTGGGTTAGGCCGTTTTTCTCCCTCAGAGAACGCAAGGCAAGCAATTCGGTTATCGCCAGATCAAGCGATAACTCAAAGACAAGCGATTAAAGACCAACACATTACGCAATTATCTGATGCACTATGGCTTAGCAGAGACGGGGATTCTGTGGTGGCAAAAGCATGTAAATCCGCGTTTAATGCCCTGGGAACGCAAGCTGATAAGCAAGATGCCGCTAAGCAGCACATCTTATGCTATGCAGCCCTAAAGTTAGACAAATTGATCCAGCATGGCAGTTATCTTGCGAGTCCTAAGGTGAACAAACAGGTACTGGCTGATATCGCTACTATGCTCGAAATCGATAGACACAGTGCAGGCAAGAGTGCCCTTGAGAGCGCTGCAAGGGTCCTAGTCGATAGAGTACATCTCGATCGACTAGAACACGTAGATCCCGCAATAATGACCGCAGTTAGAGATAGATTAGTCTTAAAAACACTCCATTGTTTGACCGAGAAAATGAATCGGGTCGTCGATAAACATATTGAAAAAAAGGGGTTATACGGAAAAGAGGGCCATAGTTTTAGTTCTGCACAAATTGACCATAAAGTGTATGACCTCCTGCTAATTCATAAACAAGTTCAACGGGGTCAAGATCTTAATGCATTACGCAGTGGCTTAGTCTGAGTCATTACGGACCGTCAGCAAGGATGCTGGCTAGTATATCAATCGTTTTCTTTTTTAGTCGTTCCTTCGATTCTTATCCCACGGGTTAGTTTCTCATAAGTCGTTGTTGACGCAGCTGCATTTAAGCGAATTCAGATCTCAGGTTAACACCTGATGTCAACCTATCCGCTCGCGTTTCACAATGAATCATAGTTTGCAGTAAGGGTTAATCCATATGAGTGCAATACAAATAATTTTGTTTCGACAGCCAGGGAAAATCCACTATCAGGGTGAAAATCTAGCGGTCGGCAGTAATCAGTTAGTTGTAACCACTGAGGAGGCAACAGCTTCTGCTTTGAGTCGTGACAATTGGATGAGCATCTTTTGTTATCCAGGTGAGCTACACGCATTATTTCACGAAATTGCCGATCTGATTGGCCCGAGTGCTGAGATGAATCGATTTCAACCAGAATCAACAAAAATACTCCCTGTATTTGATGAGTTAAGCAATGTCATTGAACAGTTGAAAGGTAATCATAATTTATTGATTAAGTTTATTTTTATGTACTGTCTTGGCATGGATAACCGTTACTTTTCCGGTTTAATGCGTTACTTCTTAGCCCATAACGACAAGATGCTGAGCTATCTTGAGGGCAATTTTATGCAACCTTGGCCAGTCACACGCTTTGCCGAAAATTTAGGCATTGAAGTACGCCGACTCAATTTCTTGTTTTATAAAAACTATGGTGTATCGGCAAAGCAATGGTTGTTAGAACGGCGCTTAAGTTATGCCCGTCAGCAACTGATAGTGACTGAGAAAAAAGTCGCCGATATTGCCTTAGATAGTGGTTTTAGTAATCACGCACATTTTACCGAATCGTTTAAGAAACGTTATTTATGCAGCCCAACCGTACTGCGTGCAACCTTTGTATAAGGAGGTCCCATGGACTTAAGTGCCATAGTTAATCAATTGTCTCAGCTATCGACGCGCTCAGCTCAAGAGGTACAGGCCAAGATGTCTGCAGGCGATTTGACCGATCCCGACAAGATGATCAAAGCCCAATTTGCCATGCAGCAATACTCTAACTTTGTCGGCTATGAGAGTGCCATGATAAAAGCGATTAAAGACATGATCCAAGGGATCATTTCTAAGATTTAACCCCCTTCGATTGCAAGGAAAAATTATGTTAACCAGTGCCGATAAACAACTGTTAGTAGAGGCTGCTATTGCCGCCTCAAACCATGGTCTAACATCGCAAGCCTATGCTTTGCTAGCCATTTTTCCTCAACTGATTAGCGATGATGAAGACAGACATATTTGTGCCAGCCTTATTTACTTTGGTTTAAATGAAAATACTAAAGCATTAAGAGAATTAGCCTCTTGTCAGACTGAAGCAGCCCAAGGATTAAGGTTTTTATTTTCAGGTTCAGGCCCAACAGCTGGGCGGAGTGAAATTATTTCACAGATGTTACGTGGAGGTTCCAATGGAAATTCATAGCCTAAGTCAGCTTGCTAAAGTCACCCAGCAAGCCAGCAAAACTACAGAAGCAGACCCTAACTTAGCAAGCCAGTTTTCACAATTAATGCAATTAGGGGGATCGGATATAAGTCAGGCGGTGAACATAGCAACTCAGCCACAGGCTTCGGGTTCATTACAAGGTGTGATACAGAGTGCTGAAAGTCACGGAGTCGGCCACTCACCCTCTCCAGAGGCCATGTTAGGCGGACAGCTCTTGATGGGTAAAGCCATAGTTGAGGTCGATTTGGCGGCAAAGACTGCGGGCGCCGTCTCCCAATCCATAAACAAATTGGTGAATATGCAATGAAATATTCTAAATGGTCAATATTGTTGCTCGTCTTCGCATTGACTGGATGCAAAGTCGATCTCTATCGAGATCTTCCACAAGATGAAGCGAATCAAATGGTCGCCCTGTTGATGCTTAATCACATAGATGCCAGTGCTGAAGCGGATCAAAAATCAGGTAATGTGTCCTTAAAAATAGATAAAGATCAATTTATCAATGCCGTTGAATTACTGAGGCAAAATGGCTTTCCTAAACCTCATTATGCCAATATCGAGGATTTGTTCCCTTCGGGTCAGTTAGTGACTTCACCCGCCCAAGAGGAAGCGAAAATGGGTTATCTAAAAGAGCAACAACTTGAGCGTACCTTGTCGAGTATGGATGGGGTGATTAGCGCTAGGGTGTCTATTGCTGAACCAGCACCCGACTCAGGGCGTCAGATTGCACAGACTAAGTCGGCCTCCGTTTACATTAAATATTCACCTCAGGCTAACTTAACAAATACGGAAAATCAGATTAAGAGCTTAGTGCAGAATGCCGTTCCAGGACTGAGTTACGACAATATCAGTGTCTTTTTGCAAGCTGCGAGTTATCGTTATCAAGCAATTACCCAGCCGACTAGCAGTAGTTCATCTCAATTTTTAGCCCAGGTTGAAGCGTACAAGTTACCATTAGTGATCAGCTTATCTGGAATAATGCTACTCAGCATAGGCGGTATGTGGTGGATGAGACGTAAGTAACCATAACAATTGTTGTTTCTGGAGGAACTATGGAGGACTTGACCCCTAATCAACCACTAATACGGGTCGAAGCTACTGGCCAAAACAAGTTAAATCGAGTTGTATCACCAGCATTATTGGCCTTCAATCGTCTCGTTTGGCAACCTGTTGCGACTATGCATCCGAGCTGGTGGCAAGAATTACAATTAACTCTTTGGCAGGCACAGTATCAAGCGGGTACCCGATTAGCGCAGCGAATCGAAGCAGTTGTGGTTTCCCGTTATGGTTTGGCAGGTCAAGATTTACCAAAGGAATTTAATGAGCTCGAGGCTAACCTGTTAGCCTGCCGGCATAAACTCAGTGCCATAGTGACGGCGCTGGGGCTCTTTCTCCTCAACCGCCCTGATTATGTGTCATTACGTGAATATCGTGATGCCTTGCATCAAGAGTTAAGCCAAGCACAAATTCAACAAATTTGGAATTTGTGGCCCCAGAGGCCCCAACTTACAACATATGTCTATCGAGACGAAGTGACTGCGACAGAGTTAGTTGGCGTAGCCCAGGCCTGCGCTATTACTCTGATAGGACAATTATGGGGAAACAAACCGTTCTGGCGGGCATTAGCCTTGACCTTACCTGTGCAAGCAACATTGCCATGTAAAGCGGACTCCTTAGCACCTATTTCCTTAGATATTCCTCGCTGGTTAATGAGATTGGAGCGACTACTATGAACCCATTTTTAATTGAGGTACGCCCTTGCGAGCTCCGTCGTGAAGGGCATCATTTGATCAGCGCCACAGCGTTACATCGGGCGAGTGAGTTAGCGGATATGGAACACTTAGTTCGTACGCGAATTGCCAAAGCACTCAAAAAAGCCCGCCGTCAACGCGATGCCGCGCAAACTCGTAGTGAGCAGATACTAGAGCAAGCACAACAGGATGCCCAAGCGCTTAGCGCACAGTGGCAACAGCAAGCTAAAGCTGTGGCCATCGATGAGGCCATTAGCTGGCATTATAACGAAGCCCAGTTAATTCAATCGCTTACCGATAAATTACATGCCAATATTGCCGAGCAAATTAAAAAAGTGTTGACGACTTGGATGCAAGAACATGAGTTGTCTGCATTTCTAATCAAACGGTTATCCGATCAAGTCTGCGAACGAGTAGGGCAAGGTGCCTTAACATTACTGGTTTCAAATGATGATTTTGCCGCGCTAGCCAAGGCATTCGATGGCCGTATGACAGTGCAAGTGTCAGCGGAGTTAGTCTCTGGACAGGCCGAATTAAGTTCTTCGACTATGACAGCTAAAATTGATCTTAATGAACACTTACAGCAATTACTGGCGGCGTTTGTCCCCGAACCATTAAAGGGCGTTGGCTAAGGAGCTTATTATGGTGCGTATCGATGGTGCCAACGCAGTGGATTTTCATAACACAGCGAGTGTTAACGAAACCCATGGACAAGTGTTTCCGGCAAACAATGTAACAGACATGGCGGCCGCAGAATTAGCGGAAGTGCGTTCTGAAGCATTGGAAGAGACCATGGAAGGATTAAGTCTCGGATTAAGCAGCCATTTGAAAAAGTTAACCTCAGGTAAAGAGCCAACTGATCCCCGATTTACAGCACTCGAGCAGTTACTGCAACAACTGGGAGACACGCAAGCAAGCACTGTCAATAAACTGGCCGAACAGTTTGCGAGCTTAGGCGATGGTGATGAGATCCTTTCGCAACTTAAACAATTGGGTTTAGACAGCGGTAACATGATGCTATTAATGATGGCGCTAGTCATGTCAGGAAAATTAGGTCAATCCGCCTATAATAAGCTACGCAAATTACTGACAGAATTACTCTCGCAAGAAGGAGCTGAAATAGCATTATTTGCCGCCCTTGAAGGCGTTGCACTCGATCATGCTGGTCTGCAAGCCTTGCAACAACTTTATCAACAAGCGGTTCGAGGCGATGCCGGCCTAGCCAAATGGTTTGAATTACTTCAGCATCTTCCTGACCGCCGTAAGCGGATCCGTGTGTTGCTTAGAGCACTATCTGAACCTCTGAGCGATCAGCACAGCGGGAGAAACATGGTCAAAATAGCTGCAGCGGTAGATGACTTACGTCGATTGCTTATTTTTCTTACGATAGAGGAACATTGCTATATGCTCGCCCGTGCGACTCAGCTTGATGGTGAACAAGTGTTAAAAGTCACGTTACAACTGACAGAACAAGCTTGGGTGTATCCCCAATGGATAGATGAACAAATACGATTATTACCTTTAATGCCCGCAAGACGATTGGGATTTCTGCGGCGCTGGCGGGAACTGCTGAGTATTATTCCTCTGGCATGTTTTCGCGATCCAGAACAGAAAGAACATATTGAAGAGGCCATGTTGGGCTTACTCGATGACTGGTGTGATCAGGAATAATGAGCATCTGCTAATGTTAGCGTAACGCAGAACTCAGGCAACTGTGATGATATTACAGGAAAGATCTACATTCAGACTATGTGGAATACCTATACTGTCCATTCGCTGACGCATGGTTGCTTGATTGACCTGCGAGATTTTTTTTGCCGCATAAGACTCGAGACTGACCCGTAATACAACAGGTATTTAAGTTAGAACTCGATTAGTCTCAGGTGTACACCTGATATTCATTCCTCCTGACTCAGGACAAACTTTCATCAAGGTCACACTTTCACCAATTGAGGGGACGCTAGATGAATGTACATGACCAATTATTAGCTCAGCTCGGCCAAGCACTCGGCTTACCATTAGTGTTTGATGCTAATGGACAATGTCTGCTAATGCTAGATCAAAAATTAATGATCTCTATACGTTACGGCGATGCGCAATGGACCTTTTATTGCATGCTCGCTCAGAAGCCGCAGCTGACTGAAAACCACTATTGGCAAACTTGTTTGCAATTGAATCTCAAACTTGCCGAACAAGGTAAGGGCTGCATCTGCTATGAGCCTCAGTCCGATGCTTTGTTATATTTAACATTTATTCCTATGCCAGCTAGTTCCCCCTTGCTCAGCGAATTTCTCGGTGACTTAGTCGACACGTATCAAGCTCTGCAGAGCCATGTTGAAACCGAAATGACTGGGACAACCTCATCAATAAATACCATAAATCTTAGTGCGGGGGGGCAATAATATGGCCTTAGATATCAGTGCATTTAGTCATGCGGCTAAGCTTGACGGCCGTCTTTCCTTAGTCGATACCCCCGAGGGTATACCGACGATTATAGTTGCCAAAGAAGGCTTTAAAGAAAAATTACTTAGCATGCTGAGCCATATTCCTTTACTCAAAAATACCCAAGCGGTCCAAGATTATGTCAATGGCTTGTCACTCGATAATAAGCAAGTGTTGGGCGTGTTCTTGCAGGCATTGGCGGTAAGATTTGGTCATGATATTGCACTGGATATGGTAGATGCTGTCGATTTGTCCGGTCATACTCCATTTACTCGGCGTACGATCGAGCAACTCACCGAACGGTGTGAAGCATTTATGCCGCTCCCTCCTTTAAACATATGCGAGACTAATGAATATACGCTCAAAGTTCTTGCTTTACCTTCCCAGAGCGGGATTGAGTCCAAATCGTCGGAGAAGCAAACGCTCAGCCCATCAGTGCTTAAACCTTCAGCAGAACCTATATCCGTCGATAAAGACATCAGGGGAACGGCTTTCCATATTTTAAGCCAGCAGCTTATTACGCCACAGGATATTTTACACACACAGAATCAATGCCTTAAGCAGTTGTTAACTACACCAGTACCTCAAAAATTAACTATGCCGACCACTCAAACTTGGCTGGCGTCTTGGGTGTATTCAGAACCTGAACCCATTAAAACCTTACAACAAGCTATTAAAAATTATAATCAAGTACTTAGCGACACTCAGCTAGCGACATGTATACAGAACTTAAATCAGAGTCGAGATCCCTTGATTAGCAGCGATGAACTGACTGCAATGCGTGATCATGTCAAATTTGGGCTAGTGCAAATTAAGCAGGCTTTAACCCTAGTCGCTGAATTGAAAGCTAATTTGTCGGTGGAGCAGAGCAGTGTTCTGTCGCCGCTACTGGCCGAAGTCAATCTGGGATTATCGCAATATGATGTGTTAACTACGGCAATGCAGACATTTGAGCAAGCCTTATTAGCATCGACCCCGATGCGCCTAGCCTTATCTGAGTTTCATGCCCAGCTTCCCTATTCACTACAAAACAAACTGACAGCGGATACTTTAGTGAGTAGTTATCAACTGTTTTCCCCTTTAATGCAAAATGAACTCAGTCAGACAGAGAGAGTTGAATATATAGCGGCAAGCTTAGTTTCTATGCTCAATGAGGAGAACATCAGCGAAGTCTCAGGGCAAAAAAAAATAATGCCAGAGATCAAAAGCTTAGTATTACTTATTAACCAGTTTGTGCTAAACCCTATACAAGAACCTCTAGCCATGAGTTCGTCATTTAAGACTCCATTTGAAGCGCAACAGGCTGAAGCCGAGCAACATCTAATCCAGCTAGAACAAGCACAAACCTTACTGGCCGACTGCCTTACTCGGGCCAGTAATCTTAGCGAACAATCGCTAATCGCTGTCGGCAAGCAAGTGAAAATCGAAGATCATTTAGCTGCAGTGAAACAGGCTGGAACCCAACTCAGTACTATATTGTATAAGGCTATCAACCCTTCTGGGGAAGAGGTTCATTTCGAAGATCTCACCGCAACATTACTGTATCTTGGCGGACAAGAATATGTCGAGAAAGGCAGTCGTTTACAGTTCGATGAGCCTGTTAACTTTGATGATCTCGACCTTGAGCAGACACTAAGAAATGAGCTCGATAGCTATACTTTAACACCTCAAGTGGCAAGTTTAGCGCAGCAAGTTCTACAAACTCAGCATCATCTTAATTGGTTCGAGGGAGTGAGCTCCATCAGCTTTAGCCCAAATAATTCGCAAGATATTTCGTTGTTTGATGATGTTAACAACCTGCAACTAGTCTCACAGATTGAGCAAGATCAAGCTCGTTATCACAGTTTTCTGACCGAACGTCTTGCCTTGTGTAATGATTATCACCGAGCCGTGACCGAGTTGCTGTCGGCTGTTCCCTCTGAGACGGTGCGCAATCAGCTAACCCAAGAGCTAGTGCAAATTAGTGCGGATCAAGATGCGACCCGAACTTTAGTTGAGCGACTCAATCGACTGCAGAGTGCACAAGATGTGCTAGTGATAGCGGGAAATAATGTCGCTAAATTGTCAGCGTTAACCCAGCAACTCGCGCAAGTTAGGAGGGAAACAAATGCTGAACGTGCCGAGGTCAATTTAAGTTATTTTCTTAGCCATCTTCCTGAATTACAAACTAATAATGAAAAAGTGCGCGCCTTAACTCAAGAGCAGCATCTCTTATCGGCTAAACTGGAAAAATTGACCGCACATTTACAGCAGTTATATGGTGAAGGGCTAGTACTCACTTTAGCCGAACCTGAGGCAAGTTCCCCTGAACTGCGAGCTTTTCACACTGTGACTCGCCAGTTAGCCGAAGTCAATCGCTCTATTGAAGATCTCGATGATGCCTACCAACATGGTTTGTTAAAGCTGAAAAAGACCACAATTGCAGCAAAAAATAATGGCGGCTATCCAGATCAAGGGGGAATGGCGAGTGGACATGCATGGCAAAGTTGGTTAGTACAAAAGTTTGTCGGCAATTGGTCTTCCCAATATCGTCCAAGTTTAGAAGAACTTATTTTATCTAGACAGCTGGCCAAAAATAACATGAGCAGTGTCGCGGAGGCTTATCTTGCTTTAGCATCAAGTGTTAAAGCCTCGAAAGCTAGCGTAGCAAATGTGTCAGCTTTAACCTCGCCTCAAAACATGATGGCTGCACTGGGCGACCTGCATAATTGGTCGATGGCACATCCGATCGAGGCACGTGAGCTCGCAGGCAATTTAACTCAAGCCTACAATATTATTTTGGCCAACCCAGGGACCTTTGGAATGGAATTGGTTAACACTGTCACCACAGTGTGGCAAACCGGGACGGTACAAAACCAAGTGCACGATATTCTGCAAGGTAAGAGAGAAGAGCTGCCGGATAAAACGAATTTCGCTATGACACCGCAAATGATTGCGTTATTACACATGGCACAGTTAGCGCCGTATATTGCTGGTGGGGCGAAAGGGGCTGCTAATACAGGCATAGGTGGGCCTTTAGTAAGCGGTGTATTTGGGATGATGTTTCCTGGCGCAGGGATGGCTACACCTGTCGTCGGCTTAGTTGGCGGCGTTCTGCAAACTTGGTCAGAACGTCAGCTTGCCAATAACATGCGTGCGTATCGTAGCAGTGAAGTTATGGTGAATGCTTTAATTAAAGGCATGCAGGCAGAAGGCGGGCTTAGTGCTCGTGGTGAGGCCATCGCTGGCTATATGCTACAGCGACAGGCCCTGCAAGATGTTGGTACAGTCTCCCGTGATTGTTTTGAAGTCGGTAAAGTCGGTGCAGTTAAGCGTGCACTCACAGATATCGTTAATTGGTGGAAACATGCTTCAACGGGAGCCAAAGTCTTTGCTGTGGTGACGACACTTGTGGTTGCCTCTGTGGTATCGGCGGGAGCGATCGCGGCGGCATTGTTTACCTTAGGGACTGGCGGCGTCGGAATAGTGGCAGCTGTGGGGCTTGGATTGGGAGGATTAATGGTAGGCGCCTATTTTTCCAAGGCTGTGGTGTCGACATTACAAGGGGCTAATTTTTTAGGCATGGCCGATACTGCCCGCGCGGCCGAGGCTGAAATGACAGAAAAACGAATTGAGCAAGCGTTCGCGCAATTGGCTCATACTCCCGTATCTCAAACTTCAATAATTAAGACAATTGCCCACAGCGTATCAGGCACCCCAGAAATCCCTAAATCGATGGCGGATGTATTGGGGCTTGAACAACACCAAGCCGCGCTAAAAGCACATTTACTGCCGCAATTAGTCGGCCTCGATAGTGATGCGCAGCAGGCGATCTTTGTTCAGAGCATGCAACAATATGCCAATGATAAAAGTCACGAAATAGAAATTAATCAAGCAATAGACAGGGAGAAAACAGTCGAGCTGGCTATGAAATGGGTTGCTGAACTTGACATAGTACCAGCACAATTACAGCAATGTATGGAAGAAATCGATGCGGCCTTATTGATGGAGAATTCTTCTCGATAATCCATAGTGGTTGAATCGCTGTTGACTTAGTACTTGCGGGTATTCAGGTGTTCACCTGATACCCGCTTTTTATTGTCTGGGAGATGATAAGATCGAGAGTTAATGCTGGAGAAGCGATATGGATTTACTACTAATGCGCAACCTCGAACAATTTTTTCGGTTAGTGAATCGCTGGCCTGTGAAGCTTGAGGAACGCATTGAATGCCATTGGCCTCCACACGGAGTGTTACTCGAGTGCCATCAAGGACGATTATTGATGACGACTTGGTTGCTTAACACTCCCGCACGTGATCTCAAACCTTATTTATCACGTTGGCATCCAGAAGCTTTTGCGGGCAGAGTTCAGCGATTGTTCATCGTCAAAAACCGTTTAATGATCAGTTGCCTCTGTCCATCGACATACCAGGGTCATGATTGGTATCACTTGTACCAGCTGCAACAAAAATTCCTAAATCGTATGCTCATAGGAGGTCAATGATGAACCTCATCAGTCGTTGGTTAAGTAAAGCCGCAGGGCGTCACGATATCATCTTAAGTGCTATGTTAATGGTAGCTGTATTTATGATGATCTTGCCTCTACCGACACCTTTGATCGACGTATTAATTGCCTTAAACCTTGGCTTGTCGATAGTGTTATTGATGATCGCCATATACATCCGTGACCCTTTAGAGTTCTCAGTATTTCCATCCCTACTATTGATCACAACCTTATATCGTCTGGCACTTACTATCAGTACCAGTCGTTTAATTTTACTGCAGCATGATGCTGGAGATATTGTATACACCTTCGGTAACTTCGTGGTTGGCGGCAACTTAGCGGTCGGAATTATTATCTTTGCCATCATCACCATAGTGCAGTTTATCGTTATCACTAAGGGGTCTGAGCGGGTGGCGGAGGTGAGTGCACGTTTTTCCCTCGATGGTATGCCTGGTAAGCAAATGAGTATCGATGGCGACATGCGTGCTGGCATCATTGACGCTAAAGAGGCAAAGCGTCAACGGGCACAAGTTCAGAAAGAAAGTCAGCTTTATGGCGCGATGGACGGCGCGATGAAGTTTGTAAAAGGCGATGCCATAGCCAGTATTATTGTCATTTTAACTAATATCATTGGTGGTATCGCTGTTGGTGTCATGCAGCACAATATGTCGGCTGCCGAAGCATTAAATACCTATGCAGTCTTGTCTGTCGGGGATGGTTTGATAGCCCAAATACCTTCGTTACTGATTTCAGTCACTGCAGGCTTAATTGTGACCCGAGTTCCTGGAGAGCAGAGACAGAATTTAGCCAACGAATTAGTGATGCAAGTAGGACGTCAACCCGCATCATTGCAAATGGCCGGGATAGTCATGTTCATCTTTGCTTTAATCCCTGGCTTCCCAATTTTAGTCTTCGGCACACTCGGTTCGGTCGTTTTAGGGGCTTCATTGTGGTTGAAGCGTCAGCAAAAACGAGCAAGTGCTCAAGGAGAGGAGAGCCATTTCACTGAAGCAGGCAAAAGTGACACGGCCAATGTCGACAATATGGCACCAGGGGCTGTACCACTGATTTTATATCTTGGAGCCGATGTGCCTATCCATGGGGTTAAAGAGGCACTGCAAAAACTACGTTGGCAATGGTTTGAACAATTGGGCGTGCCATTACCGGAAATCCAATTACAAATAGCGAAGAAAGGCAGCCTAGGTTGTTGTGATGTGCTCTTGTACCAAGAATCTGTATTGCAATTGCAGCTAGTACCACAGGAAGCCCTTTTGATTGACTCCATCGCAACGATTCCATGCCGTGTCGAGTCCATCCCTTTTAGTAATCAAAGATTGCATTGGATCAAAGGTAATGCGCTTGAACAGGCGGAAGCCCAAGGTTTAGCTGTTTGTCGTGATGAGCAAATTCCCGCTTATGTGATGGGTAAAGTGATCGACCGCTATGCAGGGGAGTTTATTGGTGTACAAGAAACCCGGTATTTAATGGATGCTATGGAGGCTCGCTACGGTGAGCTCGTCAAGGAACTTCAACGCCTCTTGTCAGTAGGAAAGGTCGCCGAGATCCTACAACGGTTAGTTGAAGAGGGGATTTCGGTGCGCGATTTACGAACTATTTTTGAAACCTTAGTAGAATGGGTGCCAAAGGAGAAAGACATCATCATGTTAACTGAGTATGTACGGATTGCGCTTCGCCGTCATATTCGTCGCAAGTTTGCTACTCCACAAAGTTGGATCGCTGTGCTCATGGTCGGAGAAGGAATTGAAAATGTGATCCGTGAATCGATACGACAATCGACTGCTGGCTCTTATTCGGCCTTGGACATGGCACAAACTCAGCAAATATTAACCTGCATTCAAGAACAGCTGCCACCGGAACAAACCTGTGTACTGTTGACTTCGCTCGATGTGCGCCGTTACCTGCGAAAAATCGTAGAACGCGAGTTATTTAGCACACCCGTTTTGTCGTTTCAGGAATTAGGCGACGATGCAGAAATAAAAGTCATAGGCCAAGTGGACTTAGTGGGTGAGGTACTCGATGCCGCACTGGCGAGCTAATGGAGGCGATAGATGAAATTACCCAGTAAAGAAACACTTTATGCACAACTCGAACCTAGTTTATTCGCCACTCAGAGTTTGTTGCCTGTTCCATCGGTTCGCTATTTCGGCAAAGTTCAAGAAGTGGGGGCCACACTCGTGCGTGCAACTTTGCCCGGTGCACATCAAGGAGAGCTTTGTCTCATTGGTAATCGCCTCAGCGCCGAAGTCGTTGCGGTAAAAGGCGATGAAGCCCTGTTATCGCCCTTCGACGTTACGGCTGGACTATGCAGTGGAGAATTAGTTGAAACCTTAGGCCATGGGCATCAAGTCCCCTTAGGTCAAGGCTTGCTTGGTCGAGTGGTCGATGGCCTTGGTGCTCCTATGGATGGCTATGGACTGACTGCAACGTCATTAAGGCCTAACCAAGGTTCTGCACCTAATCCATTATCACGACAACTTATTGATACTGTCATGCCCATGGGGATCCGCGCTATTGACAGCGCCCTCGCCTGTGGCATCGGCCAAAGGATTGGTATTTTTGCCGCTGCAGGAGGGGGAAAGAGTACCTTACTTGGCATGATCGCCGCGCACTGCCAAGCGGATGTGATTGTACTGACCTTAGTCGGCGAGCGTGGCCGTGAAGTCCGTGAGTTTATCGAATATAACCTCACGCCAGAGGCAAGAGCGCGCACTGTGATGGTGGTTGCTACATCGGATCGTCCTCCGCTTGAGCGAATGAAAGCCACACTAACGGCAACGACCATTGCTGAGTACTTTCGCGATCAAGGTAAAAATGTGCTGTTGATGGTGGATTCACTGACCCGATTTGCCCGCAGTGCGAGGGAAATTGCGTTGGCGGCTGGCGAGAGCCCAGTGTCGAGCGGTTATCCTCCAAGTGTCTTTGTCAATTTATCGGCCTTAGTCGAACGAGCTGGCCCTGCAGCCAAAGGTAGTATCACTGGCATATATACCGTACTGGTTGAAGGGGATGATATGAATGAGCCTATCGCCGATGAAGTTCGTTCCTTACTTGATGGACACATAGTGCTATCACGTCGACTCGCGGGAGCGGGCCATTACCCTGCAATTGATATCAATGCCAGTGTCAGCAGGGTAATGGATCAGATTGTTAGCCCTGAGCAGCGGTGTCATGCCGCCAAGATGCGCCAGTTACTGGCATTGTATCAAGAGGTTCAATTACTCATCCGAGTGGGTGAATACGTGCAAGGTGAAGATCAAGAAACCGATGAAGCAGTGGCTCGCCATCAGGATATTCAGCAGTTTTTGTGTCAATCAGTCAATGAATTCAGTCCCTATGAAGAGACACTACAAAAATTGAAATTATTGCTTTTAAGCCATTAATGGGAGGAACTCAATAATGAACCCATCCCAACTTACAGCGAAAGACGAGCAATTATTACAGCGATTACTCGCAATTCGTAGTGACAAAGAAGCTAAATTGCGCCGAGAGCTAGCCTTACATAGGCAAAAACTCAGGGAGCTACTTGACAGGCAAATCCTCATCAATCTCGAGCGGCAAGCGCAAACTAATCGGCTGCGTCTGCAGCAGATGCCAGAACAAATATTAACTCCAACTGAGCTAATCACTTTTAAATTGACCTTAATGAAAGAATACCAAAAAGAAAGGACATTAGCCGAAACTGCTGAGATGTTGGTAATAGAAAAAGAGCAGTTGGAGTCCATTATGGTGCATATGCAGCAGGCGATTCTTCAGTTAGTTAAATCCCAACAAAAACTGCAGGAGGTTGTCGATGAATAATCCTATGGCGATAGTGCGAACATCGAAAATATCTTTCCCCAGTGTCGAAGCCAGACAAGAGTCGGATCCAGAAATGCGTCGCTTGTTTAACCGTTATTTCTGCGGTCAACAGGAAGATGACAACACTCTATCTACCAAAGATCGGCTTACCGCTAAGGCACTACTCAGCCGCGATGGTGGTGTGTACCGACAAGGAGCGGCCGAAGTAATCCGGCAAGGTGAGCAACTATGCTATCGCTTGCTCAATGGCCCTATGATGGGATTAGTGATCCAAGCCTGTTACCAACCTCGAGGAATTCAATTGCAGTTGTTTCCTAAGACAGCGCGTCAATCGGAACTGCTCGCAAGACTCTTACCTCAACTCAGCGAGCAACTACAAGGGCGACGCTTTGCTATTCATTTAGATCTTATGCCAACCAACACAGCAGTGACGAGGTAGATGAATGAACATCAATAAACTGATCAATGCTAGCCAAGTCATAGGCCGTGGCCTAGCACAGCAAGCTTGCCAAATCGAACTGACGCGTATCGGGGGCGATGGAGTATTCTGGCAAAGACGCAATGCTCCATCAGGATCGGGTCTGTGGTGTTCTAAACAGGATTGGCAACTGTGGGTAACCGCAGTAACTGGCGTAACTTCCTCGACTGAGATTGCTTGTGATTTATTGCCCTGTGTTAGTGCGGCAGCATTTGATGTAGCGGGTGAATGGTTGGTCGATTGCCTTGAAGAAGTCCCTAAGCCATTTGGATTGGTGCCAGATATTTATCCCGTGCTAACGCTTCAAACTACGCAATTGGAACAAGGCGACGAGGGGAGTGCCACTCAATTGGCTTGTGTCTTAGTTGATTGGCCGCAAGAGGACTGGCAGAGCCAAGTCGAGTCATGGTCAGCATTCTCAGGTAAAACGGTGGATGTTAGTTTGAGTTTAGTGGCCGGTTTTGTGCCCCAAATAACGCCTACACCTGACTTACCCGAAATAGGCGGGGGGTTATGGCTCGATGGTGATGTGCAAATCGAGCAGGGGGAAGCGCTGTTATGGGCGGATGGACCGTTGGCTAAGATCAAGTTCATCACCCCTATTGATGGTCCTCAAGCACAACTCGAAATTGTGTCTTTATTGCCTAAGATGGACGCTATTCAGCCCCCTTTGATCGCCGATATTGGTCGAGTGAGTCTACCTCTGGCTAAGCTCGGCGCTATGATGACGGGTGATAAGTTAACGCTGGAGGTTACGCTGAATAATCAAGTGCGTTTAGGACGGTTCAGTCATCAGTACGGTCAAGAGCTGTACCAAACTCTGGCAAGTATTCATCTCCTGCGTGGAGAGTCGGGATTACTCGCACAAATCGAGGCTCTAGTATAAGGGGAATTGTGTTGCTTTTACGGATATGTCAGCGGTTTTTAGTTAGCTAAGGTCTTCACCTGATACAGGTCAATCACAAAGCGCGCCATGATGGAACCCTAGCCACAAAGGAGGTTTCCATGACCTTACTCGACCATCCAATCCAATTGATCATTATGTTGTTTTGCTTGTCACTGCTGCCGCTGTTCGCCGTGATGGGCACTTCATTCTTGAAATTGGCAATTGTGTTCTCTATGTTACGTAATGCCTTAGGGATCCAGCAGATCCCACCCAATATGGCAATTTACGGCCTCGCATTAATTCTCACTCTGTTCACCATGGCACCCGTGGGGATGGCAATCAATGACAATCTAAAAGCCACTCCTATAGTGTTCGATGCACCCAATGTATTTGAGCAAATCAACACTGAAGCCATAGCACCCTACCGCGCATTTCTCGAAAAAAATACCAGCAATACTCAGATTGAATTTTTCGCCAATATTGGCCATAAGGTCTGGCCCGAAAAATACCAGCAAGTGCTGACCAAAGACTCACTGTTAGTGATGGTGCCAGCCTTTACTATGAGTCAGCTCATAGAGGCATTTAAGATAGGTTTACTCATTTATCTTCCCTTTGTCGCAATTGACCTTATTGTCTCCAATATTTTACTGGCAATGGGCATGATGATGGTGTCCCCCATGACGATAGCCCTACCGTTCAAATTGTTGATTTTTATCTTGATGGGTGGATGGGAAAAACTGATCAGTCAACTAATGATGTCATTCTCATGAGTGAAACTATCATAGTACATTTCACCTCTGAACTACTGTGGATGGTGTTACTGCTGTCGCTACCTGTTGTTATCGTGGCCTCAGTTGTCGGAGTTTTGGTTAGCCTTATTCAAGCCCTAACCCAAATCCAAGATCAAACATTGCAGTTTCTGATCAAACTCATCGCCGTGTGCGTGACACTTGTGGTCTGTTATCACTGGATGGGTAGTTCACTGTTGAATTACGCCAGCATGGCTTTCGATCAAATTAGCCAAATGGGGGGGTAGTGATGACAACTCTGCTACCCAACCTATTAACAGCACAGCTTCCGGTGTTGGCACTCTGTATGATGCGCCCTTTAGGCATGATGCTGCTATTACCCTTATTTAAAGGGGGGGCAATGGGGAGCGCATTAATCCGTAATAGTCTGATTTTAATGTTTGCTTTACCTACTATGCTGGCAATGGATGAAATGCAGCCGATACTGCAGCAGGCCGACACTTGGATGCTCATCAGCCTATTTGGCAAAGAAATTATTGTAGGCATGTTACTCGGTTTCTGTGCCGCCATTCCCTTTTGGGCCATAGATATGGCGGGATTTGTAATTGACACAATGCGGGGGGCATCCATGTCGACTGTACTTAACCCATTGATGGGACTGCAATCATCGATTTATGGCATGCTGTTTACTCAAGTTCTTACTGTGCTGTTTTTAGTCTCGGGTGGTTTTAATTTTCTGCTAACTGCACTTTATCAGTCATATCAACAATTACCCCCAGGATTTAATTTAACGCTAAGCCAGCCCTTGATGGTGTTTATAGCCCATGAGTGGCAATTGATGTGCCAACTATGTCTCAGTTTTGCCATGCCCGCCATGGTGATTATGATCTTAGTCGACGTAGCCTTAGGGCTAGTAAACCGCTCGGCGCAGCAGTTAAACGTTTTCTTTTTGTCTATGCCCATTAAAAGCGCTTTGGTCTTACTGTTATTGATCTACAGCTTACAGTTTGCTTTGTCCCATTACCTGCAGACCATTTCTGGGGTAGAGCAGCACGTAGATATTTTGTTTGGACTCTTAGCAGGGCACTAGTGCCCCTGGTGGATATGACTTATGGCCGAGAAAACAGAAAAACCCACAGAAAAACGTTTACGAGAAGCGAGAAATCGCGGCCAGGTCATTAAAAGTGCTGAAATTGTCACAGGGTTACAGATGGCGATCATTCTCGGTTACTTTCTCTACGAAGGGCCTGCACTCGTCCAAGCCATTATGGCGTTAATCGACTTAACCATTCACGCCATCAATCTTCCCCTTGAAACTGCGGCCGAGCAAATCGTTGGTACCTTCGCCATGCTGGCATTACGTTTTTTAGGTGGGCTGACATTAGTACTCGTGTTTACCATAGTGGTGGGGAACTTAGTCCAAACAGGTCCCGTTTGGGCGGCTGAGTCTATAATGCCGAGCATGGATAAACTCAATGTCATGAATAATGCTAAGCAACTTATTTCACTGAAAAGTCTGTTTGAGCTCGCTAAAAATCTCGTTAAAGTCACAGTGCTGAGTTTAGTGTTTTACTATCTGCTCCATCGTTACGTTAACGCCTTTCAATACTTGCCTTTATGCGGAGAAGCCTGCGGTATCAGTGTGATTTCGACCATGATCACTTGGCTCTGGGGCAGCTTTTTAGGATGTTACTTAATATTTGGGATCGCTGATTATGCATTTCAACGCTATAGCCTAATGAAAGAACTCAAAATGTCTAAAGATGACACCAAACAAGAATACAAAGATTCTGAAGGTAACCCCGAAATGAAACAAAAACGCCGCGAAACCCAGCGAGAAGTGGCGTCTGGTAGTCTTGCCAGTAACGTTCGCAAAGCCACAGTGGTTGTGCGTAATCCAACCCACATTGCCGTGTGTTTGTATTATAGTGAAGGTGAGACGCCGTTGCCTAAAGTGCTTGAAAAAGCCGAAGATCACATGGCCTTACACATAGTGGCATTAGCTGAGAAAGCTGGGGTGCCAATTGTCGAGAACATTCCATTGGCCCGTGCCTTATTTAAACACGTTGAGGCAGGAGACGTGATTCCAGAGAGCCTATTTGAACCCGTAGCAGAGCTTTTACGTCTAGTGATGACAATATCCTATGATAATATGGAGTAACATGTCTTATTGTAATCAAATAGAATCCTTGATGATAATTGTCTCTTACGAATCCCATAATGAATCTATGAAATTCAAATAAGTAGCCACGCATAATATTGTTTGAAGTAATCAATTTTACCAAAATATTACTCTGAATTTGCACTAAGTTAGTTTTACGCACGCCGCAGAGATATGGTATCTGCAAGTGTGGGGTGAAACTCCACGACGTTGATTTTTTCTTGAAAAAGAATCAAATGAAGTCTGCATCTAGATTCGTTTGAATGTCTGAACTACCACAAGTGGCACAGTCATAGAATGTAGACCCCAACAATTTATCACCTGACGATTTGATAACGCACTAAATTGGCATGGCAGTTTAAGCACCACTCAATCGTGCTTTCCTTGTCAATTTCTACACAGATATTTGCAAATCTTTACCTGTTAACGACACTTCCTTCGTCTACTGTCTTTGGCTAACTCTATATACTGTTGGAACAATTTCAGTTCCTTAGCAAGATGAATGCTTGCTGTCTTTAGCATTGATGGACACGACAATACCGATGAAAAAATCCTCAAAGCGTAAATTGCTGCTCGCGTTAAGCGGCTTAATACTCCTCAGTGGCGGTGCTTATTTTATGTGGCATAAGCCTGAAACGGTACCTACCTATGTAACTGAAGCGGTGCGCCGTGGCGATATCGAAAACTCAGTACTTGCCAATGGCATGTTGCAGGCATCCAAACTGGTGAGTGTGGGCGCACAGGTATCGGGGCAAATCTTAAGTTTGCCGCTGGCACTGGGTGATGAAGTAAAGAAAGGCGATTTGATTGCTCAGATTGATAGCCTAGCGCAGCAGAATAATTTGAAGGATGCCCTCGCATCACTCAAGAGTATCAATGCTCAGTTCCGTGCTAAACAGGCGCAGATCCGCCAAGCTAAATTGGAATTTAGCCGCCAGCAGCAAATGCTTGCCGATAAGGCCAGTTCTCGTGCCGATTATGAAGTGGCCGATGCTAATCTAACGGTTTATCAAGCCGAGCTTGAGCAATTAGAAGCGCAAAAACAACAGGCTGAGATTAACGTCGACAGTGCCAGAATCGATTTAGGTTATACCAAAATTACCGCGCCGATGGATGGCACTGTGGTGTATTCCGCGGTGGAAGTGGGGCAAACCGTTAACGCTAATCAAACAACACCGACCATAGTTGAAATGGCGCAGCTGGATACCATGACAGTTAAAGCGCAGATTTCCGAAGCCGATGTTGTCAATGTCCATCCGGGTCAAGCCGTGTATTTCACTGTCCTTGGAAAACCGAATCATCCCTACCGTGGCGTTTTGAGGGCGATTGAGCCTGGGCCGATTTCGATGGATGGCGACGATAGCAATATGAGCTCTAGCGACTCAGACGCCATTTATTACCATGGTCTGTTTGATGTAGAAAACCCTGACCGCACCTTGCGTATCGGCATGACGGCGCAGGTGTCCATAGTGTTAGCTAAGGCCGATGATGCGCTATTAGTGCCTGCGCAGATATTGCGTATAAAGCCGAGGGAGAAATCCGCGGCGCCAGAGGCTAAGTCTGTCGAGCGTAAAGCCCGCAGCGGCTCGCAATATCAAGTGCCTGTGTTAGTTGATAACCAAGTGCAATATGTGGATGTCACTGTGGGGATTAACAACAAAATCAATGCTGAAATCACCGCGGGTTTGAAGGAAGGCGATCAGGTTGTGCTTGGCATGCCGTCTTCCGATGATGGCAGCAGTAAATTACGTCGCCCACCTAGCGTGAGGTTTTAACAGTGACAACGGCATTACTTGAAATTTCAGGTTGTTATCGCACTTTTCAGGCGGGTGAGCAGCAACTCACTGTGCTGAAAGATGTGAACTTGTCGATTGGCCGTGGCGAGATGGTGGCGATAGTAGGTGCTTCTGGCTCGGGTAAATCGACCCTAATGAACATTCTTGGTTGTTTAGATAAGCCGTCAAAGGGCGCGTATTTTATCAACGGCCAAGATACCTCGACTATGGACGTTGATGAGTTAGCGCAGCTGCGCCGCGAGCACTTTGGTTTTATCTTTCAGCGTTATCATTTACTGGGCGATTTGACCGCCATAGGCAACGTCGAAGTACCTGCTGTGTATGCGGGTAAAGAACGCACGGTTCGTAAAGACAGGGCCGAGCATTTGTTAACGCGTTTAGGCCTTGGCGACAGGTTTGACCATAAACCCAATCAGCTCAGTGGCGGACAGCAGCAGCGGGTCAGTGTGGCGCGCGCTTTGATGAATGGCGGTGATGTGATCCTTGCCGATGAGCCGACTGGTGCATTGGATAGTCACAGCGGCGAAGAAATGATGCAGTTGTTGCAGGAGCTTCACAGCGACGGTCATACCATCATTATCGTGACCCACGATATGCATGTGGCCCAATATGCCGACCGCATTATCGAAATCAAAGACGGCGTGATCATCAGCGATGAGCGCAGTCAGGATAAACAAACGGCTAAGCCACAAAGCTCGACGTCGCAAAGCTCAACATTACAAAATACGGCGTCACAAAAGCCTAACGGTGCAGTGGCAGCAAAAGATGGCTCGCGTGCGCGGGTGGCTTCGTGGGACAGATATGTCGAAGCGCTTAAAATGGCGCTGGTGGCAATGTCGACCCACAGGTTACGTACTTTCTTGACTATGCTCGGGATTATTATCGGTATCGCCTCTGTGGTTTCTGTGGTGGCCTTAGGTGAAGGCTCGCAGCAGGCCATTCTCAAAAGTATCAGTTCGATGGGAACTAACACGATTGATATTCGCCCTGGTTCAGGTTTTGGCGATAGACGCTCGGCGCGGGTGCGCACCTTAACCGCAACGGACGCCAATGCCCTTAAAAATCTGCCCTATGTTGATAGCGTGACACCAAGCATTGGCTCTACTGCAACGGTTCGTTTTGGTAATAAAGCGGTATCGGCATCGGTGAATGGTGTGGGGCCTGAGTTTTTCCGTGTAAGAGGGTACGAGTTAGCGCAGGGCCAATTTTGGGATGATGCAAGTGTCGCATCGCTCGCCCAAGATGCGGTGATTGATGACAACACCCGTAAGGAGCTTTTTCCTAACAGCGCTGCCGACAATAACTCGGCAATAGGGCAAGTGATTTTCCTTGGAGATTTACCCGTACGTATCATAGGTGTGACTCAACCTAAAGAAAGTGCTTTTGGTAACAGCGATGCGCTTAATGTGTGGGTGCCTTACACCACAGTTTCTGGCCGTATGGTGGGTAAAAATTATTTGGATGGTATTACCGTTCGACTCGATGAAACTGTGCCGAGTAACGCGGCGGAGCAGGGCATTATCGCGCTGCTTAAGATGCGCCACGGCACGCAAGATTTCTTCACCATTAATACCGATACCATTAGGCAGAACATTGAAAAAACCACGGCAACCATGACCTTACTGATCTCGGCTATCGCGGTGATTTCCCTTGTCGTTGGCGGAATTGGGGTGATGAATATTATGTTAGTGTCTGTGACTGAGCGAACCCGTGAAATCGGTGTTCGTATGGCCGTGGGTGCGCGCCAGAACGATATTTTGCGCCAGTTCCTTATCGAAGCCATTTTAGTGTGTTTGTGTGGTGGCACCTTAGGCATCGCCTTGTCCTACTTAATTGGCGTGGTGTTTGCTCAAACGGGGGGCAGTTTCCAAATGATTTATTCCACCACCTCCATCGTTGCTGCCTTTGCCTGCTCGACCTTAATTGGTGTGCTATTTGGTTTCTTACCCGCCCGCAATGCGGCGCAGTTAGATCCCGTTGATGCACTAGCCAGAGAATAATAACACCATGAATACTAAACTATTTAATCAACCATTTTCGCCTCGTAGCTGCGCTATTGCTGTTTGTACGGCTTTGGGACCAGCTCTGTGCATAGCCCTGTTGAGTGGTTGTGGCAGTGTTATGCGTTCAGACTTTGAACCGCCCGCACTGGCTATTCCTGAACAGTGGCAAAACACCACAGTGAACGAGCAAGTGAGAGTAGATCCTTGGTGGCAGCAGTTTCATCAGCCCGAGCTCGATAAGCTGGTCAGCCAAGTGCTGAGCACTAACAATGACTTAACCCTGGCGACCTTAACGCTGCGTAAGGCACGCTTGCTGGCAGGGCTAACGCGGGATGATCTATACCCACAGTTATCGGCAAACCTTGACGCTTCCCGTAATCAGCCATTTGAGGGTGGCGATGCGACTAAGAGTTATCAAGCGAAATTGTCCGTGAGTTATGAGGTGGACTTGTGGGGCAAAGTGTCGGCCAATATCAACCAAGCTCAATGGGCTGCGCTGGCGAGCGCCGAAGATAGAGAAAGTACCACCCAAAGCCTAGTGGCGACCACTGCATCCTTGTATTGGCAGATAGGTTATTTAAATCAACGGATTGATTTAAGCCAAAAGAGTATCGAGTACAGTCAGCAAACGCTGGCATTAACCCAAAGGCAGTATGATTCTGGGGCCGTGACGCAAGTGAATGTGCTCGAAGCTCAGCGCAGTATGGCGGGACAAGAGGCAGCCCATAGCCAGCTTATTCAACAATTAACTGTGGCTAAAAACGCCCTAGCGATATTACTCAATCAGACTCCTGCAGCTGTTCCTGCGCAGAGTTTAGCTTCAGGGGGAACTTGGGTTGAGATTAAGCAACTCCCCGACGTAGCAGTACCTGATGTGAGCGTGGGTGTACCCGCAGATTTGTTAGTGAGACGCCCAGATGTGAAGGCCTCCTTGTATCAACTGCGCTCCGCCTTGGCGAGTAAAGATGCGACCTATGCGAGTTATTTCCCAAGCCTGAGTTTAACCGGCGGTGTTGGGGAGTCGACCTCTGAGTTAAAAGAGTTGTTACGCAATCCCGTTGGCAGTTTAGGCGCAGGGCTAGTCTTGCCCTTTTTGCAGTGGAATCAAATGCAAATCAATAATGACATTGCCGATATCGATTATCAAACCGCAGTGGTGAATTATCGCAAGACGCTTTATTCCGCCTTTGAAGATGTCGATAACGCGATTTCGGCTAAGCAGCAATATCGCTATCAAGGGGAGAAGTTGGCGCAGCAATTCAGTGCAGCGGCGGCTGTTGAAGCCATTTATGAGAGCCAGTACCGCAATGGCGCTATCGGTATTCAGAATTGGATTGATGCCCAAGAGAATCGTCGCAGCGCCGAGGCGGCTTTACTCGAGAATCGTTACAACCAACTCACCGCCCAAGCGACGCTTTATCAAGCTCTTGGTGGCAGCGATATCGCCCCTCCTTTGGCAAAGGAATAGCGCATTTTTGTAAAAGCATCACAGCGCGACAGAAAAATAAAAAACCGCTATTAATAGCGGTTTTTTGTATTGCTCAGGGTGAGTGTTTGAATCTGTGCTTAGCCGTTAAGTGGATTAACTGCGTAATATTTGCAGCGGCAAGCTGAGCATATCATCGCCCGTTCCCGCTAAGTGCCAGATTATGCCGACTAAGGCACCAACTGTGAGCAAGTACCAAATAACCGAGAAGATTTGCCCGTATCTGTCTAATGGCAGCAGATGGCTTTGATGGCGAGTTCGCCACTCGAAGATGATTTCTAAGCTGCCGATCAACAACAAGAAGCCCAATAGCGCTAAGCCTAAGGTGTAGCTGATATACACTCCGAAAGCGGCACCGGCGGCGCAGGCGACCAGCCCCATGATGCTGTTCATCGAAAAACTGATGCTCTTTAAAATATGGCCGCCATCGAGTGGCAAAATAGGCAATAAATTAAATAGGTTAAGCAGCGCATTAAAGGCGGCAAGGCCAGCAAAAAACACATTGCCCGTTGCGTGGTAAGCAATCAAGGAAGCGATGGACATCAAGAGCCCAAAGGTAGGTCCCATGATAGAAATCACCACATCTTGCCAACGTGTATTAATTTTCTCATCGGAGAGCGCGAGTCCGCCCATAAAGGGAATAAGGTAAATCCCTTTGGTTTTCATCCCAAAATATTTCATTGCGCGAATATGGCCATATTCGTGGAATACCAAACAGGCGATAAGTGCGAGGGCGAATTGGAAGGAGAATAGCCAAGAGTAAGCGGCAACACTGGCGCCCGCTAACACCACCTTTATGACTTTAGCGCTCTTTAACAGCTTAAAGCCGAGGGAGGCGAGTCCTATCATGCTGATTTTTTGCTGCTTAACGATGGGCGTTTCTGGTGTTTGGCGTTCGATATCTTTCTCTGTCCGTCGCCCTTGGTCGATAATCTTGTCATCCATCAGCAAGCAGTAATCGAGGCGGAAAGGCTGCCAAACGAGATCGGTTTCGAGGCGAACTTGGATTTTAGCTTCTGTTATGGCGATGGCTTGCTCACCATTTTCTGTCACCAATGGGCTGCTGTGGTGGGTGAGTTCAAAGACATGGACTTTGAGGCCGCCATTATCGACGGAAGCTTCTTTTTGTGAGACTAAGGTGTTGTCCCAGTAGAGTTGTTGCCAGCCCGCGAGCGGGCCTTCTAAGCGCAGTTGTTTGCCTAAGCAGTCAATCTTAAGTAGTTCCAATTTCGGTTCCATCTATTTGTATATTTAGTGCCAACTTAAACGTCATCTCTTGAGTCGACGCAGAAAACGGTTATTTTGGAGTGCATCTTAAGCGCTTTACCGTCTGGCTTAGCGCTGTTGCACCGCGGCAAATTATGCCTGTGAATTGATTATGAGGATATTAGCTTTTAAGGTCATATTGTTTTTTATTGATTAACTGAGTCATTGATAGCCATTTATTATGGCTTATCATGTGTTTGCTGTTTATTCATCGAGGGTACGAACAATTTCGATTCCTTGGGCAATTGTCGTGAAAGCCAGTTTAGCAACACAACATTGTCCTAGTGCTTGGGCATGATTTTGAACCCATTTGATAAATTCATTGAGTGGTAAATCCTGTTTTTGGCGCAGTAATCGAGGTAATTCGCCAACAGGATCTTCATGGATTTTTTGTGGACAGGCACTGATAAGGTATCGCTGACCTTTGGAGTCTAATAATTGATCGGTTTCGATGAAGTGATGCTGATAGAGACAGGCCAGTTCGAGCCAATCTCTTTGATGTTCTAGGTAAAGTAATTCGTCATTTTGAGTCAGTTTTACAATCGCTGGCCATTCAATACTCGACATCTTAACGCTAGTCATTTCAGATCCTTAGGAAGTTTAAAATGGGCTCTGAGGTATTCTCTGAGATCAATCGGCGGCAGTAAACAAGGATTAGGATTTAGCAAGAAGGTGACTTGGCATACTGCTGCGTGCGTTTATCTGTGAGCAGTATGCCACGCTTGGAGAAGATAGATAGAGGCCAGAACGAGTTCAGAGGTTTGGCTACCGAGCGAAAGCCGCCTCAGCACTGGCGTTAAGAACCCTAGTGAACTTTATGTGCTCGGTGCAGCTTTGGCCTTGGCGTTATAGTCAAAGTTAATCTCTTGATTAACATTGGCAATACAACAAGTGCCGTGTTCACGTGCCGTACGGTGATTTGCTGGACCTATATGCAGCTCAACGTTAAGGAATACGTGTTTAAGCACTTCGATGCGGTATTTTTCGTAGTAGCCTTCGACTTCTTGTTTAAAGGTATCGAATTCAAGCTCTTCACGGGTACGTTCGTCCATGATGCGATTCTTCTCATCAAGCATCATCTTTATTTGCTCAATCATAACCGCGTCAGCTTGCCATTCTGACTTGGGGGGCAGTTTATTGAGGCGAGCCTCGATATCTAAACTGGCGACGACCATAGCTTTAACGCTCTCATCGAGTAGCTTGAGATCTTGCTTGAGTTCAGCCTGTCCCATTGCGCAGTAAACGTCAGTTTTAGTCCCTGCCGTTGCACCTATGACAACCGCCGTGATGCCTTTTTCAGCGTGTGCAACTCCGCCAACCAGATCACCACGACGACCGCTAGGATCGCTGACCGTTAAACTGCCGGCGGTTTTGGTATTACTGTGCAGCAACTGTTTAGTGACTAAGATATTACCTTTGGCAACTAATTGAGAATATTGCACAAATTGGGCGCTGATCTGGCCTTGAGAATAGATATTGGTAGAGTATTCATTGGCTTTAATCTGGCGGCCAATGATGCCTTTACTCACAGTGACATCGCCTTCTGCTTCAAGGGTGGCGGAGTCCACAAACCCCATCACGGTAATATCGCCTGAGCTTTTAACTATCATGCCCTCGTGGACATCACCTGTGATTAAAATACTGCCCTTGAAGGTAACATGGCCTGTGCTGATGTCGACATCTTTAAGTTGCAGTACATCATCGACATTCATACCTGTACGGGTTTCGACGGGTTGCCCCGGCACTATGGCGATCAGCTTATTGGGATCTTTGGGATGAAAAGCTGTGCCTGTTCCCACTTGAAGCACGGCATCCTTACCTGGTTTTTGTTTAAGGACTTCGCCCTTGATGTTGTAGCCCGGAGTGCCTTCGGTGGCTAAATGTTTAACCATCAAGAGATCATTGGCTTTAACAATGATCATTGCGCCTAAATTGCGCATATCGACACTGCCATCTTCGCGCTCTTGTGGCTGAAGCAAGCGCTCCCGCGCAAGGAATACTTTGCGTTCTAATACCGCATTGAGTCCATTTACAGGGGCTTTGCCTTGGGCTATTTCACTTTGGCAGATTTCCCCTGGCTTGAGTGTGCTGAGTTGCTTTAGTAGAGCTTGAATTTTGAGTTTGCTTAGCCCCATGCAGACGTTGTTTTTTTTGAGATGAGTGAGAATCTCTGGCAAATCTATCTGTTTACCACCCCATGCTGCGGTAAGTTTAAGACTGGCTTGCATTTTATCGGGACTAATCTCGATAGCTATGCTGCCATCGCGACGTTCGGCCAAAGTAGTATAGAGCTCAAATTTTCCATCGTCTTGATTACAAAGAGAGTTGATTTTAGCGACGGTTTTAGTAATGGCTGGTTCTAGCGGAAACAGGGCGGCGAATTCAGGTAAAGACAACAGGCGCATTATGTCTTCATGGGTGACTGGACCATGGACATTAGGGATCAGGCGCAATTCAGCTTTTGTCTTATCGCTGTTTAGCTCTATGAGTTCAGGGTCCAGCATAGGGGCATTCCTAGTAATTGCGTTTTATTCTTGTTAAGAAGCTGTTTTGAGTATAACAGTAGAAACTTAGGGTAAAGAAGCCTTTTTGGCTGCAAAATCAGCAAATGTTGTCATTTTGTTGTTAATGGTCTATGAGTGAATTTTAAAATAGTTTTTTATAAAAAATTGAGTCTTATAATCAGTGTTATCTCTGGTTTTATAACAAAAATTACTGAATAAACCACAACTTATATTGATTTTAGGTTTAACCATTATTTTGATGTTTTAAATCGAATCCCTATGTTAGGAACGGCTGTTGAGTGACTATAAGTGGGGGATTGTCAGAATTGCGGGCATGCGGCAGATCACAATATTGAATTTTGTAACAAAATGAAAGGGAGGTTTTATCTGAAAACAAACAGGGATTGGGATAAGAGTGAGTGGCTGGGTTGCCAATAACGCGCTTCAGCGAAAGCATCTGCGCGTTATTAATCAAACATCTATTTGTGCTGGAAGTAATACAACTTGTACTTGTTGTTATCGGCAACCACTTTCAATTGGCCAAATTCGGCGGCGATAATATCGGAATAGGGCAGGTGGCGATTGGCGACTATTTGCCAAATACCATTATGTTGTAATTGCTTAGCACTATCGGTGACAAAGTTCTGCGCTATGCTGGTGGTGCTGGCGAGGCCATCATGAAACGGCGGATTAGAGATAATGCCGTTAAATTTTCCTGTGGTTTGCGTGAGCCCATCGGATGGATACACTTTGGCTGTCATGCCATTGGCCGCGAGGGTGAGTTCGCAAGAAGCTAACGCCATGGCATTAATATCAACGCATTCTAGGGATAGACTCGGTTGTGCTTTTAGTAGGGCAGCGGTGATCACGCCAGCGCCGCAACCAAAATCGAGCACTCGACCCGAGAGTGTTGGTAGGTGTGACAATAATAATTCAGTGCCGAGATCTAACCGTTTTTCGCTAAATACCCCGACTAAATTACAGATACTGATCTCGCCTTGCGGCGTTGTGAGTTGATACTGACTGACCCAGTCGCTAAGTTTCATTGCCGGAGCGCTGCCCTCTAAATGGCTACCAAACAGCAGGCAGTGGCGGGCGTTATCGAGCTTCATCCCCGTCGCAAAATACTCAGGCAAGAGTTTAACTAAAGACTTAATGCCGCCTTTGTTTTCCCCAACCACTAATAGTTGGCCGTTAGGCACAAGATGGCTGGCGGCGAGGTTAAACAGATAAGGTGCGAGGGGTTTAGCCTTGGGGAAATAAACGATAACCGTATCGTACTTTTCTGGTTTAATTGGGTCTTGATGTGGCAGTTCGTGGCCGAAGTAGCAACGCAGTTTTGAATTCGCGTGCGGCGCTAAGTGTAAATAATGGTGATAATCTAAGGCGAGGGCATCGACCGAGGCCGCGACATCGAGCAGGGCTTTTGGCAGTAGATCGGCTTCATGATTGAGCACTAACACCTTATGTTGGCTTAGGCTGTCTTGATTACGAATAATGACTTGCGATGGATTAGTTAACACAGTTACAGGCACCTATAAACTTAAGTGTGGGCATTATACCCGTTATTCACGCCCGAGCCAGTTTGCATCGAATCACTGCGCTAAGACCTAATAAAATCCCTAATAAAAAGACCCAATAAAAAAGGCAACTGCATTATGCGGTTGCCTTATGTGATTGCCTTTAATGAAAGGAATCGATTAACGCTTAGCTCTTAGGTTTCTTCGGTTTTGGCAATAAGCTGAAAATCTTATTGGCGATATCAGTATTGTCTTGATGGCCGTTAAACAGCTCAGATGCGGGACCTGCGGCAAACACTTGTACGTCTGTGCCTGTATGGCCGTCGGTTGTCCAACCCGTATCAGTTCGCTTATCAATAACATGGCGAATTGCAACCGCGATGGTTTCTAACCCCTGCATTCTGGCGACCGTTAATGTTGCGATTTCTTCTTCGTTGAGCTCAAAACCTAAACCGCGGGCAAGATCGGCCTGCCATTGTTCACCGCTGATGGCGGCTAAGGCTAATGTGTCGGTACTGGCTGAAATGTTACGTAGGATTTCAGGGTTCCAGTTGTAGTTTCCATCGACGCCAATCGATAGGCCACCGGTGTTATGGTCGGCGGTGATCACCATCAGGGTATCAGGATGTTCACGCACGAATTGCTCAACCACTTCAATGGCATTGGAGAATTCATCCATTTCACCCATGGCTGTGGCAATGTCGTTATTGTGACCCGCCCAGTCGATGAGGCTTCCTTCGACTAACAGTACAAAACCTTGGTCATTCTGCGACAGTAAACTGAGCGCTTTTTGGGTTAAAGTGCTGAGTTTTTTCGCATCTTTTTCATCAATCGCCCAAGGTAATTGGACTTCGGCAAACAAGCCTAGCACTTTAGGTTGGGTGATGCTGGCGAGGTCTTCAAAACGAGTAATATGTTGATAACCCTTGGCTTTAAATTGCGCTAATAGTTCAGGGGTAAAGTATTTTTGACCACCGCCTAAGAATACATCGGCGTTGGTTTCTAGATAGCTGAGTGCTAAGGCGTCGTAGTTTTTACGGCTCTCATTGTGGGCTAAAAAGGCTGCAGGCGTGGCGTGGTTGATTTGCGACGTTACAGCGACACCTGTGCTGAGGCCAAGGGATTTGGCTTTTTCGAGTATGGTCGGCAGCGGTTGCTTTTGGGTATCGACCGAAATCGCCCCATTGTAAGATTTAACGCCAGTGGCGAGCGCTGTTGCTGCCGCGGCTGAGTCGGTAACATAACCACTGACACTGGCGGGATAAGTGCTCGCCATACCTACAAGTAAACGGTCGAATACGGTTTGTTCGACTTCCTCTGTGTCAGGATTATCTTTGTAGTAACGGTAAGCGCTAGTGTAAGACGGTCCCATACCATCACCTATCATGATGACAATATTTTTGGGACGCGACGGTGCTTTCGTTGGACCTGTTTCTATGTTGGCCCAAGTCGGAGTCGATAGTAATAAACCTATGCCGAGTAACAAGAATGGCGCTTTGGTGAAACTCATATCACATCCCTAGAAAGTGGCTAGGCGCTTGTGATGTCAAAGCGCCTTAAATCAACAAACTCGTTGGTAAATTTTTATGCTTTGGTGTTAATGCGTGCTTCAATAGCATCCATTAACATGCCGGTGATGTCGACATTAAATGCTGCTTGGATCTCACGGATACAAGTTGGACTAGTTACGTTGATCTCAGTTAGCTTGTCACCAATGACATCGAGGCCGACAAAAATCAGTCCACGCTTTTTAAGTTCTGGACCAATGGCGCGGGCAATTGCCCAATCGCTGTCGGATAAAGGTTGAGCCACACCGCTTCCGCCTGCCGCTAAGTTACCACGGGTTTCGCCTTTCATTGGGATACGCGCCAAGGCGTAGGGCACAGGCTCACCATCGACCACTAAAATGCGTTTATCGCCTTTGGTTATCTCAGGGATAAAGGCTTGCGCCATGGCATATTGTTGGCCATAGCTGGTCAAGGTTTCTATGATGACCCCAAGGTTTGGGTCGTCCTGCTTCACGCGGAAAATCGAGGTGCCGCCCATACCATCAAGTGGCTTAAGAATAATATCGCCCTTCGCTTGGTGGAAAGCGCGGATACGTTTGGCATCACGGGTCACGATCGTTTCTGGCGTGAATTCGCTAAACCATGCGGTAAACAGTTTCTCGTTAGCATCACGTAAGCTTTGCGGCTTGTTAACGATCAACACGCCTTGTTCTTCGGCGCGTTCAAGCATGTAAGTTGCGTAGATAAACTCAGTATCGAATGGCGGGTCCTTACGCATTAAGATCACGTCGAGTTCGCTCATCGGCGTGTCTTGAGATTCACCTAGTTCAAACCATTTGCTCGCATCATTGAAAACAGTTAACGGACGCATATTGGCCATAGCCACACCGTTGACCATGGCAAGATCGGCCATTTCCATATAAAACAGCTGATAACCTCTTTCCTGCGCGGCCATTAACATGGCAAAACTGGAGTCTTTCTTAATGTTGATCTCACTGATGGGGTCCATCACTATGCCGAGTTTTATCATTAATCTGTTCCTTATTTGTCGCCGTTTGCAGGCAAAAAAGCATTTATTGGATAATGGGGGGCCATACCACCGCAGTGTGCGGCTGTGGACGGTCTAGCCTAAATCACCAAATCTGAGTTGCAGTGCCGTAATGGCGGTGAGCGAGGCGGTTTCGGTGCGTAGCACTCTGGGGCCAAGCAACACATCGGTAAACTGATAGGTTTCTGTCATGGCGATTTCTTCCGCCGACAAACCGCCTTCTGGGCCAATTAATAGTCGCACGCGGGTATGGGCCAAATCTAAGCCATTGATACCGTGTGCGGCACGTGGATGCAAATTGAGTTTAAGCGCTGAGGTAGGTTCAGTGCACCAATCGTGTAAGTCCATCGCTGGGCGAACCACGGGCACTTGGCTGCGTCCCGATTGCTCACAGGCGCTCACGACGATCTTCTGCCATTGCTGAATTTTTTTCTCTAGGCGTTCACCGTTGAGTTTCACACCGCAGCGATCTGAAAACAGCGGCGTAATCGTATTCACGCCAAGCTCGACCGATTTTTGAATGGTGAACTCCATTCTATCGCCGCGGGAAATCACTTGGCCTAAGTGCAAGTTAAGTGGTGACTCAGATAAATTGGCCTCACATGAGAGCAGTTTTACTGTGACATGCTTCTTACCTGCATCGACAATTTCAGCAAGATAATCATTGCCATCGCCATTAAATAGACTGATATGTTCGCCGTTGCCCATGCGTAGCACCTTGCCGATATGGGCCGCGCCATCTTCGTCTAAGTTCAACTGTTGATTGATGGCTAATGGCTGAGGTTGATAAATTCTTGGGACTCTCATTGTCGACCTTATTCGGCTAATTGTTGACGCTGTGGTGGCGCATTACAGGCATTCTGCACAAAGGGGTTATGGTTACCTTGGGTTTGCGCTATGGCGTTATCACGTTTGCACTCAATAGTATCAACTGGATAGGTTTTATCCCATGCCTTAAATAATTTTAATTGGCTTGAGGCGATTTTAAGACCATAGGTCTGCTGCATATAGAGGTAGGTTCTGGCTATCTTACCGCGGGTATTTGCGGGAGGTTGTGCTTGACGATTCTTAAAGTCGACTACCATAGCACATTGGCCATATTGGTCGGCCTTACCGTTCCATTGGCTAAATCGGAAGTTGCTGCGATCGCCATTGACCTCACCAATTGCGGGTACCAAATTATGCATGTCCGATTCCATCTTATTAAATTCATTACTGTTATCGGCACAGTTTTTACGGCCGCCCTTTTGCCAGCATTGGAGTTGATGGCCAAATTCCCAGGCGGGGACTATGTGTTCCCACTCGATACGGTTGGCACGGGTTTCCTGTTTACGGACTTGATAACCACAGCTGGCGAGATCGGGTTTCCACGATTTGCCTTTGATCTGAATTTCACAGCCACAGTAAAAGCTGACTGCGGGCAGAGTACCTTGGCGACTGCCTGCGTAGAGCGCCTGTGACTTGGTTTTCGCTTGGCTGAAACTGCTGGGATGTGACACTGAGGCACTTGCGGGCACAGATAAGGTCGCCGCCCAAGTGATTAGGCACAACAAAAGTCGCCGTGAATTAACGGTTAAAGGAGCTTTGTTCAAAATTTATCCCAAAATAACAAACACTACGCGAGCCTTTGGCTCATCTTTTATGGCGTGATGGTAAGGGAAATATCGCTGTTTATGCAAATTGAGTCATACTTAGGTGGGGGTTTTGTTTGCTGAAAGTCGCTAGATCGCAGTTAAATGGGTCTTACAGCGTTTACAAATATAACGACTTTCACCACGCAACACCTTGTTATGGCGGCGAATACTCAGTCGAATCGGTCCACAGGCGCAGCGATACTCAACATCGCGACTCGTAACTGAAGTGGTATTAAAGCTATGTGTGGTACTCGGATTGACCTTAAATACCGTTAACATCAAAGATTGCCATTCTTTACCGTGGGGCTTGGTTTTGCCAAAAAGCTGAAAACACAGCAAATGACAAATTTCGTGGGGGACGACCTCAGTCAGAAATGCCTCGCTGTTTTCGCGTAGCAATACAGGATTGAATCGCAAGCGATTCTGTTGCAGATGAGCCGTACCCGCACTCTTACCCCTTAGACTAAATTGAGTGACTGGGCGTGGAAAAGTGCGCTTAAGCGATATCTCGGCCTCTTGATAACAGGCTTCAATTCGCTCTAGTACTTGAATTTGTAGTGTCGAGAGTGGACGTGATGAACCGGTGAAAATATGTGCTTGAGCCGGATTTTGTAATGGTGGACTCGTTATCACCTGCGACTTATCTTGGCTTTGGCCTAAGGCTGCGTACGTCGATTTTGTCAGCGGGGCAAGTGCTTCACTGCTGCGACGGCGTAAGGCATTGAGTAAGTCAGCGGGTTTCAGCATAGGGTTAGCGTTGGATCTCGTCGGTTAAAGATAAAATTGAGTGCTTAAAACTTATCGGTGATTAAGCCTGCCTAAGCGTTCACATCAGAAGCGTTAGCATCATAGCGAACGCTATCTGACAATGCCAGTTTCAGCCAGTTTCAGCCAGTTTCAGCCAGTTTCAGCCAGTTTCAGCCAGTGTGACTTGGCTATAAACTCGCTGCCGCCTGCATCACCATAGTGCGTACTTGTTCGACTATGGCTTGCTCAGTATCTGCGTCATAGCCTTTGACTCTTGGTGTGTGAATGTGGCCGACCTTGGCATGGCTATTAAACTTTTGCTGCAAGACTATGGCGCGATAGGAGATTTCATTAGAGAGATAACCGCCGCCTGAACCTTCGACTGACGTTTCGTTTTGCAGTTCGTTTAATGATGTTGCACTAAATTCGCCGCGGGCAAGGGTAGTGACAGTATGGTTATCATTGACTTTCCACTGACCATCTTTGACTTGCATAGCCGAAACAGGCAGTGAAAATTCCACAAATTCGGGGCCGATAAAATCTTTACCATTAAGCTTTGGGGCAACCGGTGCGGTTTTAGTGCCGCCAGTGAGTACGTTTTGGTTATCGGGCGCCGCTGCACTGCGATTTCGCCCTGGGAAGCGTTCGATATCAAAATCAGTTCGGCCCATGCTAACGGTGAACACAAATTGGGTTTTGGGATCGCGATAAATCGGGCTCAATAGCGACTCGATAAGCCCTTGGTCAAAATCTGCAAAACGTACTGGCACCATAGCGGTTTCGATTTGTGCCGTTTTACCATTAATTTCAAAGCGAAAACCATCCAAGGCGAGGGCGACTAAACCTGAAGGATTACTCTGGGTGATATCTTTGTCGAGGAAGAAAGGATCGAAACCCGTGAGAAATATTTTGATTTGGACATCATCACCATATTGAATATCGCTAAAACCCCGTGAGGCTTTTTCAACCGCACTCATTAATATGTCTTGTTGCCAATCGGCCATTTTAAAGTTGGCGCTGGTGGTTTTTAGACTATTAAGCATGGCAAGGCGAGCCCAGTATAAAGGTCGGTCGTCAAAATGCCCTGACTGTACATCGCGGACAGCTTGTTGCCATAATCTGTGTCCTTGGCGCGCAGCTAATTGGGTGGCGTCAACTTCGTTTTTCTTTGAGCTCAGTTGAGCCAGACCATCGTCAAGTGCTTGATAGCGAGTGACTACGTCGCCTATGGTTTTTTCGGCTGTTGGTAGGCGGGAAACTTCAAGATCACCAAATAACTGCACGGCACTGGCTGTAGTCATTAAGCTGGTGGTGAGGATGAGTGTTAACACTGGCTTTAACATGTTTGGCTTCCCTGTAGTGATTAGACGTTATTCATTGGAAATAATGATTATTTTTTTCGTACGGATAGGCTCTTATGCCAAAAAGTATGCACTACAAGCTGAGGGTAATAAAGTTAAGCTCAGTGATCTTCGTCATCTTATGTCAATATCTTCTATCACAAATCATGTGGCGCTAGCATTAATCCATCTGCAACAGTGCAATAGGGTCTAGTTTGCCTCTTTTTTGCCACAATTGGTCAGCAGTTTGCTAGGGCTTGCCAAAACCCTAAGTGATAGCCTTAATCACTTTTTTAGTTCATTGGATTGTTTGTTTTTCTACAAGGAGACTTTATGCGTTTGTTCACCATATCGGCTGTGCTGGTGATGTCGTCTATTTTAGTGTCGTCAAGCTTAGTGGCGCCGACTTTTGCATCTACTATAGCTAAGGAGTGGCAAGAAACCCGCAGTTGGGATGCCAGTTTTACTCAGCACCAAACTAAAGGCGTAGTGGTGTTATGGAATGAAAACAAGCAACAGGGATTCACTAATAATCTTAAACGTGCCAATCAAGGTTTTTTACCTGCATCGACGTTTAAAATTCCTAACAGTTTGATCGCGCTAGAGCTTGGCGTGGTGAAGGATGAGCATCAAGTCTTTAAGTGGGATGGTAAAAGTCGAGATATCGCAACTTGGAATCGTGATCATAACCTTATTACTGCAATGAAGTATTCGGTTGTGCCTGTCTACCAAGAGTTTGCTCGCCAAATTGGTGAGGCGCGTATGTCGAAGATGATCGCCTCGTTTGATTATGGTAATGAGGATATTTCGGGAAATTTGGATAGCTTTTGGTTAGATGGTGGCATACGAATTTCTGCTACGGAGCAAATCGATTTCCTACGTAAGCTTTATCACAACAAGATACACGCTTCTGAGCGCAGTTTACGTATTGTTAAGCAAGCCATGCTGACTGAAGCGAATTCTGACTATATTATCCGTGCGAAAACCGGTTATGCAGTCAGAGCGGAGCCAAGCATTGGCTGGTGGGTAGGTTGGGTTGAACTCGATGATAATGTATGGTTTTTTGCGATGAATATGGATATTCCCGACGCCGCAGGTTTACCATTGCGTCAAGCCATTACTAAGGAAATCTTAAAACGGGAACGCGTTATTCCTTAGCCCATGCTAGGTAGCGTAAGCATAGCGTATCCAAACCTTGCGAGAATTGCGTATGACGCTGCCTACTTAGCTGACATCAATCGTGATACTGAAAGCCTAGACTCAGATCTAGGCTTTTTTATTGGGCTTTCTTGAAACAGGCTTCCTTGATGCGACGGGAAACGTTAACCCATTAGGGATTGCAGGCTTTCTTGGCTGCTGAAGCGTTTTACAAAGAAGTCTAAGAAGACACTGATGTTGGTGGCCAGTTGGCGTCGGCTCGAATAAACCCCATAAACCTTAAAAGGTTCAATCGGCCACTCCTGTAAAATCGGTACTAGCTGTCCATTAGCAAGTTCAGTCTTACAGGCTGAATTGGATAACATGGCGATGCCAAAATCATCTATGGCTAATTGCTTCACCATTATCGGGCTGTTGACCCTCACTTTACGCTGAAAGTTCGCCATGGTTTTACGCGAACCTTTACCCAATGGCCAAATTGGTGCTGAGCGAGAAGTCCCCAATAAAATCCCACTGTGCAGGCTGAGTTCCTTTGGAGTCGCGGGTGTGCCTTTGAGTTTTAAGTATGCAGGGCTTGCCACTAAAATTGGCTGGCGTTCAAACAGTAATCTTGCGACTAAGTCCGACGATTGAAGTGGGCCATATTTGATGGCTATGTCATATCCTTCACCGACTAAACCAATATCGTTGTCGGTAAACTGGACATCCAATTCAACATTGGGATATAAACGCATAAATCCGCTACAGAGGTTAGCGATAAGTTCTTGGCTAAATGACACTGGGATTGCAATGCGTAATGATCCTGACACATCATCGTGAGTATTCTCGATAACTGCCTTGGCCGCTTCTACCTCATTGCGAATCGAATCACAGTGTTGATAAAAGAGTGCCCCGATTTGGGTCAAACTCAAATTACGGGTGTCGCGCTGTAGTAATCGCACGCCAAGTTGTTCTTCTAGCTGCGCGATTTTGCGACTTATGGTGGATTTTGGGTGGCCGGTTTCACGTGCAGCTTGGGAGAATCCCTTCGCTCTAACTACGGCTGCAAATAGCATCATACCGTTTAAATCTGGCATGTTATTCCCACTGTCTCATATTTGGAACAAAGCGTCCTATGCAGTTTAATGGCATTTGACGGGATAACAAAGTTATATTTATTGGCTAAAAATTTTCAGAGGCTAAGCAGAGGATCTTTTGATGACCAGCAATAATCAGCCCAAACACATGACTCAAGCCCAAACGCCCGATCCGCTTTTTTTACAGGCCGAGCATTTGGCAAAAGATTTTTCTCTGTTTCCTAAGCACAGTAAACAGAGTTTATCGGAAGAAATTAAAGGTCTTTTAAATGAGGATGCTATTCAAGCAAACTTAAAAGACTTGGCATCTTTAGATGTCGACGGTTACGTTGCTAAAGTGATCCAGCCGACCCAAGATAAAGGTCGTCCTGGTGCAAAACGTATTATTGCCGATCTTAAAGGTCGTTTGATTACGGAAACTCACTTGGGCTCTTTTTACAGTGCTGAGGTCGAGCTGAACTTTGGTTCACGCACTCGTCGTATTGGCTTTATTGCCCAAGAACGCACTACAGCTAACGGTGCTTGGATGCCTGAGCATCATTACGCCGCTTGTAAAGCAATTCGTCATTTCGCCGAATTGTCTATGCCTATTATCTATTTAATTGATACCCCAGGGGCGGATGCTGGCGAAATCGCTAACAGCCAAAACCAAGCGCATTCAATTTCTAAAGCCATCGCAGAAAGTGCCAACGTTGACGTACCGACAGTCGGTATCGTAATTGGTGCTGGTTATTCTGGTGGCGCAATTCCATTAGCGGCTGCGAACATTCTGTTGTCGTTGCGTGACGGTATTTTCAACACGATCCAGCCACAAGGTCTGCAAAGTATTGCCCGTAAGTACAACTTATCTTGGCAAGAATGTGCGAAATCTGTGGGTGTATCACCAGAAGAGCTTTATACCTCAGGTTGTATCGACGGTATCATCGACTTTTCACCGGGCGATCGCGACGAGCGTCAGCACAATCTGCGCCGCGCTATTATTAGCAGCGTAGAAGCGGTTGAGCGTGCAGCGATGAATTTTGTGCGTGAATCTAAAGATTTACGTGAGCATTATGATCGCAGTTTAACTCGTTTCCTTAATCCATCTAAAAACTTGATGGCTTTGGAACTGAATGCAGAATTGGCTGTGGCAACGAGCCCGACCAGTCACCATAACTTGTTCGGTAGCGCCTATCGCTATTTGCGTTATTTAACGCTACGTAGCCGTATCCATTCTATTTCTCAAGAGCAATATGGTCGTCTGTCACGCGCTAGCGTGCCAGAAGGTGATCTGTTGGCACGTATTCAACAGGAACAAGACCGTGTGTTCCAAGCTTGGTTGTCTAACCCTGATAAGCTAGTTTATGACGAAGATTTGAATAAATTGTGGACTAACTTTGTCGCTAAACGTGACGAAGTTTCTACCGAGCGTAACATGCTGACACGTTTGATTTTGGGTGAGCCAAAAGAGAACTATAAAAAAGCACGTAAGGCGTTGTTATTCAACATCAGCTGGTCTTTGTATCACCGCTGGAAGAGCAATGCGGCTAACAACTTTAAAGGGCTGATTCAGCACTTAGAAAGTTTGCCAAAGTCTGTGACTCAAGCTAAATGGCCTGAGCTGAATCAGCTGACTGTGCTGGATGTGGTGGTAAATGAAGAACTGCGTGAAGACTTTATTTGGCAATGCCATAACATTCTGATCTTCAATGCCTTGTATGACAACGTTGTGGGCAGCTTAGCGTCAATCGCTAAAGAAGCCATGATGTCGAAGAGTTTGTCACGTAACTCAGTGAACAACCTGTTGCACAAGTCAATTGACCATGCATTGTCGACGCAAGATACCTCGAACGACAAAGCTAAGTTCTATAAGTGGCTCAAGTATTTTATGGGTCAATCGAACCGCGCCGATTTGTTGGTGCGAGTAGAGCAGTGGAAGAGTGTGGGTTTCCCACAACTTAACGACAGTCTATTCGTGGTACTGACTTACTTCTTCGAGCGTTTACTGCCTGAGTATTTCGATAGTGAAAGCGATACCAGCAAGTACACTGGCGCGATCAACCCTGTGCGTATCGGTCGTCGTAAGGACTTCTGGAACCGCTTGACCATGGGTTATCAGGATCTATTAATCCAAAAAGTGCTGCGTGACGAAAAACGTAAAGGCAACATGACTTGGGAAAATGTGGTGAAGCAGTTCTTTACCCATTTCGAAGAGATCAACGGCGACAAAATGTCGGCTAACTTGCTCAACTTCCCAGGCTTCCGTTTATCGATTGAAGACGCATTAGATAAAGGCATTCGCCCATGTGGTTTGATCACAGGTATTGCTGACTTTAAAGAAAAAGGTCAAAAAGTGCGTGTGGGTGTGGCTGTGTCTAACACCGCATTCCAAGCGGGTGCATTCGATATGGCCAGTGCTGAGAAATTCTCTGCATTATTGATCGAGTGTGCTAAGCGTAAATTACCCGTTGTGTGCTTTATCAGTTCAGGCGGTATGCAGACTAAAGAAGGCGCCGCGGCGCTATTCTCTATGGCTGTGGTGAACGACCGTATCACGCGTTTTATTCGTGATAACGAATTGCCAGTATTGATGTTTGGTTTTGGTGACTGTACCGGTGGTGCGCAGGCGAGTTTTGTGACTCACCCATTGGTGCAAACTTACTACCTGTCTGGTACTAACATGCCGTTCGCGGGTCAAATGGTGGTGCCAGCTTACTTACCATCAACGGCAACGCTTTCTAACTACTTGTCAAAAGTACCTGGCGCAATGGCGGGCTTAGTCCATAACCCATTCAGCGACAATTTAGACTCTCAGTTAGCAGGTATCGATCCTCTGATGCCAATGCCTTCGGCAAAAATTAACGACGTGATCATCAATGCACTGTCGACCTTAGTGGTTGAAGCTACTGTTGAAGAAGAAGTGATCGTGCAGAACGATCCACGTAAGTTAATGAAGCCAATTAACAAAGTATTGGTTCACGCTCGTGGTTGTACAGCTGTAAAACTTATTCGTAAGGCGCATGACAATAATATCAATGTGGTATTAGTGGCGTCGGATCCTGATATGACGTCAGTCCCCGCGGATATGCTTAAAGAAACCGACAAGTTAGTTTGTCTTGGTGGTAACACATCGGATGAAAGTTACTTGAACGCATACTCAGTGCTGAAAGTGGCCGAATATGAACAGGTTGATGCATTGCATCCTGGTATTGGTTTCCTCTCAGAAAGCCCGCAGTTTGCTGCATTGTGTGTGAATAACGGTGTTAACTTCGTCGGTCCTAGCGTGCATTCAATGACGACTATGGGTAACAAGTCGAACGCAATTAAGACATCGCAAGCGCAAAACGTACCTGTTGTTCCTGGTTCGCACGGTATTCTGACCAATGCTGAACAAGCCGTAAACGTGGCGAGCGAAATCGGCTATCCAGTACTGCTTAAAGCGGTACAAGGTGGTGGCGGTAAAGGTATTCAGGTTGTAAAACGTCCTGAAGACATGATTGGTTTATTCCAAAAAACCGCAACTGAAGCGGCCGCCGCCTTTGGTAACGGTGACTTGTACTTAGAGAAGTATGTGACATCACTACGTCACATCGAAGTGCAGTTACTGCGAGATAAGTTCGGCAACGCGAAAGTATTAGGTTTGCGTGACTGTTCGGTTCAACGTAATAACCAAAAAGTGGTCGAAGAATCTGGCTCAACTATGCTGCCGGACGAGCTGAAGCGACAAGTGCTGGCCTATACCCGTGCCTTAGGCGACGCGACCGATTACATGGGCGCAGGTACCGTAGAGTTTATCTATAACTTAGATGCGAACGAAGTCTACTTCATGGAGATGAACACGCGTCTGCAGGTTGAGCATCCCGTCACGGAAGCGACTTCAGGTATTGATATCGTTAGCGCGCAGTTTGATATTGCTGCTGGCCGTTCAATTGCAGCGTTAGAACCGAAAGAAATTGGTTATGCGATGGAAGTACGTGTGACAGCTGAGAAAGCGGCGCTCGATAGCCATGGCATACTGCAGCTTATTCCAAATCCTGGCAAGATCACTGAGTGTGTGTTCCCAGATCATCCAGATGTGGAAATCATTTCGATTGCTGCGCCAGGTAAAGAAGTATCGCCATACTACGATAGCTTGATTGCGCAAATCATCATGCGCGGTGAAAACCGTGAAGATGTGATTGCCAAACTGTACGAATACTTAGACAGTGTAGTGCTGAAAGGCATCGCGACTAACATTCCGTTACTCAAGCTGATCTTGAAAGATGGTACCTTCAACGAAGGTGTTTACGACACTAACTATCTGCCACGCTTAATGGCTGAGCTCGATATTCCTGCGTTGATCGCAGAAATGGAAGCTGCCGCTGAAACTGTGGAAGTAGATACTGAGTCACTGCGTGTTGGCGAAAGTAACGAACTGAAAGTGTTAGCCCAAGGCGCAGGTATCTTCTATACCTCTTCTGCACCGGGTGAAGCGGACTTCGTGAAAGAAGGTGACATAGTCACGGTCGATCAAACGCTAGCACTAACAGAAGCGATGAAGATGTTCTCGCAAGTGACCTTAGCTGGCTTTAACCGTCAGAGTGCGATTCTGTACCCTGAAGATAAGAAGTATCGTATCGAGCGCATCCTGAACAGCAATGGTCAGCAAGTGTCTCAAGGCGACTTACTGTTCGTGGTCTCGCCTGTTGAAGAATAAGCTCAGCGTTTAAGGCCATAGCTGAATGAGAAAATACCCGCCATTGGCGGGTATTTTTTTGCTTCTAAATTATTGCCACTAAATTTTCTGTCACTAAATTTCCTGTCACTAAATATAGGTAAGCGAACATGTCACTCTTAATGTGCATTACGTCTTTGATAAATCAACTTAGCTTTATATAGATAAGCTCATAACTAACAAGTGGCCAATATCAGCTTTGTGCAATACGGCCTGTATCTCTGATTAAGTCGGCAAAGAGTTTCTTTAATCTATCGTTCGCCCATTTATTAGAACAAGCTGCATCAAGAACCCACCTCTGGCCTCGAGAATCAACGGAATCTCCGTGCTTTATTAGTATATAGAGGCTCATCAAACCTCATTTTAAGTTGAAACTGAGTCTAAAATGAGCGGGCGTGGATAACTTTGGGGGTAAGTGGTGGATATGGTGTGGCTAGATTAGGTAATTGGAATTAACTGCAAATTTCCTTAAAATAGGGGTTGCACAAAATCTCCTGCTGCCTATAATGCGCATCCACTGACACGGCAGACAGCGTTAAGCAGCCTGATGTGACGGTTCATCGATGAGTTTACTGATTGATGAGTGTTGAGAAAGTTTGCAAAAACTCCTTGACGCGAAACGGGAAATGCGTAGAATACGCAGCCCTAGCCAACGGGAAGCGTTCGACGCTCAGTGTGGTACTCAAGTTCTCTTACGAATATTGAGTTGCTCTTTAACAAGATAAAACAAGAAATCTGTGTGGACACTCACAGGTGTTGAGTTAATCGAAACTGCTTAGCCTTCGGGTTGGCAGTCAAAAATTTAAATCAATGTAACAATGAGTGTTCATAGTAATATGTACAGTTTGTTTCTTTTAGCGAGAAACAAAAAATCAGAATTCATTGAGCCGCTGAAGTCGCAAGACGGAAGCAACAAAACTTTAATTGAAGAGTTTGATCATGGCTCAGATTGAACGCTGGCGGCAGGCCTAACACATGCAAGTCGAGCGGCAGCGGGAAGATAGCTTGCTATCTTTGCCGGCGAGCGGCGGACGGGTGAGTAATGCCTAGGGATCTGCCCAGTCGAGGGGGATAACAGTTGGAAACGACTGCTAATACCGCATACG
>NZ_JAKKRY010000003.1:0-470117 GCF_025653795.1 Shewanella sp. SM73 | reverse complement strand
GGCATCTTCACCATTACATGATCTGGCAACCGATTTGCCGCTGCCAACCGCCATATGTTCAGCAACGACGGTTAACCTTGCCGCTCTTCGTTTATCACCTAGCTCAGCATGATGAAAGTGATCGGCTGCCCATTGGCTCGGGTTAAAAATTGACATGGAAAATGGTGAAGTAAATGAATTTGCATGATCAGATCATCGGCAGTCAAGAGAGTTCCGTTTTTTTACTAATTATTTGTGTAGAAGAGACAGATTGTGACCTGTGCATCCAGATCTGGGGCTAAAGAAAGTAATTCGTTAATTTCATCTTTAAAACTATGTAAACTTATAATTGTAGGTTGTTCACCAACACGGAATTGATGTTTAAAGTATGGTGGCGATCGACCTTGGTTTTCTAAAACAATATCTATTTCGAAGTTAGCAGAGCATTCAGCTGATGCAAACAAATGTAAACGACTGCCGAGCAGATCATCTATTGATAAGTGCTTCTTGAGAGGCTCCCCTATAGCATCAAATACAAATGCTCCTTGTCTTGGATAAGGCAGCTTTATATGAATTGGGGTAGCCATTAAGTTTGGTGTAATACTTAGGGTCAACTCTGATGGCGGTAGTCCGTCACAAGATAACTGTAAACAAACTCCGTCGGGTGTATCTTTTTTGATAAAAGTCACTCTATCGGTTGATATGCTGTAAATCATTTTGTTTTTTGTTGTTATATTTATTTCACCCTGACCGATCTGTATTCCTGCTTTAGTTGAAATTTTCACTCCAGGAGGTAACAGGCCTATTCGTTTTCGGAATAAGGTTTCACCATGTTGGTTTTTTAATGCAAATGTTTGGCGACCATAAAGTTCGTGCAACATTAATTCTGACTTAGGTTGGCCACTTATGTATTCAGTTAAAACATGATCCAAAGAAAGGTCACTGTCTATAAACCGGTATTTAGGCAGTCCTAGATACGTCGCACTAGGTTCCGTGTCGTAAGTTATCATGTCCCCGAATAGGTTAAGTCCTAACTCGGCTGTTGATGTATTCAATGATTTAACACGATATTTATCATCGTCAAGGGTTATAACAATTTCACCTTGAAGTAATATGAAATTGGGTTTTGAACTATGAATATTTTGTGGCCATGACGAAACTTCACCGTTAATGATGTTGTAATTAGACGATTTTGGTAATATTAAATACAACTCTTCTTTGTGACTAAATGTGGCTTGACCAGCATATTTATACTCGCCATCTTGCTTGATAAATCCAACTGGCATCTCATTGAGAAACACACTAGTGTTATCCAATAACCATCGAGCAATTTCGTTTCCACCTTGCCTAGCTACAACTGACAATTGAGTCTCGGATGATTTTCTCAACACCCTAATACTTCGATTTCTAACTTTGATTAATGCGGACTCACCTGTTCCATTTATATATGAAACACCTAAATTTTGTAAATCCTGGGTTGATTCCGCCAAAAACAACTCTAATCGGTTTGATTTAAGTTGATGTGGTTGTGTTTTCATTATGAGTTCATCAGGTAAAAGCAATTTTGTAGTGATGGTTAGCTCATTTATATTTAGGTAATGTTCTGTTAATAACTTTTTATTAAATTTGGTGCGTTTAAAACCTTCATGACTTGCTTGTAATAACCAAGAGTTAACGATGTTTGTTCCAATACTGTTATCTAGAGGAATTGGGAAATCTTCGCGCCATTTGGGTGAAACATTATCTAGGTAGTCTGCGGGGTTTGATTTGTTTTCTAATGCAAAAATATCCACAAGATTGACCAGTTTTTCTGTCATTAAAGTGATTAATTGAATAGATTCTTGTTCATTAAATGCTTGAGGTAACGATTGAACATTGATGGCTACAAGCTTTTCAATTGGTTCTCCAAGTAATTTTGCTACCGCGACATTTTTCAAAATCCGCTTAAGGACTTGCCCAAATTTATTGTCATTGTTACTTAACAATTTAAATGGAAGTCCTCCTTCTGAAAACAGAGTACCTAAAAAATTACGGCGTTCGGTGTAAGTTTTTATAGGTCTCAGCCAATAAGATTCAATACCTTTAAGCACTGTTTTTTCAATTTGAGACGGAGTTAATTCATCCCCCAAATCAACCCATATAGCATGCCAACTCCAACCATCATTGCTTTCATAGTTACGCTGATACCATACGGAGCAATACAAGCAAAAAATGGCTGCCCATGAAATATTATTGTATCCATGAAGTTTACTGTCTTTATGCTTAAAAACTAGTTCTTTAAGTAACGTATATTCAGCTTCAGTTGCTTGATATTCATATAATGGCTTACCTGTAGGTTGCCGTAATCCTCTGTCTTTTAGAAATTGACCAAGCCATTGTGATGGGGTTATTAATTGATTCATTTTGAATGACTCCCTGTCATATCATTTGTTTAAATTCTTGATTTTTTTCAATTAAATAGATTTTATTGCCTAATTGAACATCAAATTGAGTAATGAAATCTTGAATAACATCTGCTTGCTGCTCGCTAAATACCCCATCTAATCCCATGTCATGGACTTGAGTAAATGGTGCATCATAAAGTTGGGATATTTGTATCGACCCATAACGAATTAAATGATTTTGCAACATGCTAATAAAACGCTGTTGTTTGGCATTCATGTGGGTATGGCTTTGTTGAACAAATTCAGTAAATTTTGTTTCAATATTGTCTTTATCCATTCCGACAATAGTGCGCAATATTTTGTCTAACGTGGCGGTTGATTCAGGGAAAAAATCTTTTAGGGTATTTAAATCAACGTTCGGATTTTGGGTATGCACAAGGGAGTTTAGTTTTGCTAAATCATCCTCTGTTACCGGATCGCCATTGCGAATTTTCTGCAGAACTAGGTCCGTTGCAAACAATGGCGAAAGTGTTTTTTCTACCTCTTGACGAAATATTTGATAGTCGATAGAGACAATTTTTGTTGGTCGTGTTGTTTCGCGTATTTCACTAACCTCTTCTTTTACGTCAATAACATAATCAACTGTTGGAACTTGAGCAGTTTTGTCGCGTAAATGAATGATACTGCGCAGTGCTAAACGACTTTGTTCTAATGCATCAAAGGTTAGCAAGTCCCAGTATGTACGGGTTTGAATGTTGGCAATATCTTTCGCTTTTGCACGCACTTCATTTAGGTGCATTTGTAATGACTCTACCTTGCCCATTAAACTTTGTTTAACAAGATCTATTTGATTGGGATCGGTAAACATTAGCATTTGAATGGTGGCAATTTCATTATCCAATTTATAGGCTTCAGATTGCCCCATTATGTTACGCCATTGCATTAGTGGTGCAATATACTCAAACAAATTGGCTTTTGTTTGTGGCGCAAATTGGTTAAGCGTTTTATCATCTTTACAGGATTCAACCACTTGCCAGTTATCGCGCACCGCGATAGTGTTCATATCAAGTGCTTTAATATCTTGATGGATAAGCTTTATCACGGCATCAAAGGTCGTTATGTCTGCCTTTTTAAGCGCGGTTTCAGCCAGTAACAGACGGCTTTCAAACAGTTTTTGCGTAAGAGATTTAGCCTGTTTTACATCTTCTTCGCTTGGGTCCATATCGAAGTAGTTGAAGTTTTCCCAGTGGTCAAAAATTAAGAAGTGGGTTTTATCTTTGCCTTTTCCGTAGAGATCTTTGCATAGGCGTGTGCCACGACCAATCATCTGCCAAAATTTGACTTTTGACTTAATGGGTTTGGCAAATACAAGATTTACGCATTCTGGAACGTCAATTCCGGTGTCGAGCATATCTACTGAGATAGCAATGCGAGCACTGTTTACTTCATTTGATTTAAAGTCATCAATTAACTCTTCTGCCCGTTCATATTTTGAATGGATAACGCGACAAAAGTTACTGCCTAATTGAGGATACATTTCGCCAAACAGCTGCGACAGGAGTTCAGCATGAGCAATGTTGCGGGCAAATACTATGGTTTTACCAGGTAGTTGACCGTCACTATCACGCAGGCCTTTTTCCATTAAATTACGTAAAATAACGCGATTGGTGTCTTTATTTTTTACCGCTTCATCGACTTGTTTAGCGTCAAAGTTTAACTCGTTAGGGTCAAAGCCTTGATCTTCTAATTGTGCGATTTGTTCATCTGTGAGGTTATCTTTTTTGATACCTTCGCGTAAAAATTTAGTGGTTAAACTAACAATTTTATAAGGTACTAAGTTACCTTCTTCAATCGCCTTTTCTAATGGGTAATTAGCCGTAGGCAATTTGAAATCACAACCAAATAACTGGCACGTTGAGCGCGATACCATTTCAACAGGTGTGGCGGTTAAGCCGACCTCTAGTGCATCAAAATATTTAAAAATATCACCATAAATATTATAGATAGAACGGTGTGATTCATCAGCGACAATTAAATCAAAATAACCAACATCATATTTTTGATAAATACTCATCATGCCAGGGTAAGTAGCAATGAATACCCTTGAATTTGTAGCTAACTCTTTTTTGGTTTTACCTACGATGTATAGTGGCTCATTGGTAAACTCATTAAAGGCATTGCCCGCCTGTTTACGTAGCTCTTTACGGTCACATAAAAACAGTACGCGTTTGGCCCAGCCTGCATCGAGTAGCCGTTTAGCCAGCGCAATAGATACACGCGTTTTTCCTGTGCCGGTTGCTTGTACGATAAGAGATTTGCGATGTTTATCGGCGAAACGTTCACATACACGAGTGATTGTTTCCATTTGATACAAACGGCCTGCGACATTGGTATCGATTGGTGTTTGATTTAAATCTTTTTTAAGGCCTCTCTGTTTAATTAGATATTGCAGCGAGTCTTTAGAGTAATAGCCGTAAAGTTTACGACTGTTATAGCCTTGGACATCGTCTAATATACGGATGTCGTAACCGTTAGAGTAAAATATAACCGGTCGTTGATTGTACTGTTTGTGGAGTGCATCGGCATAAAGCTTAGCTTGTTGCCTGCCTTTTTCGACAGATTCACGAGTCCGCTTCGCTTCTATTACTGCGAGTGGTTTTCCGTCATCGTCCCAAAGCACATAATCTACATAACCTATGCCTGTACTGGTAGGCTGATCAGTTACCTGTACTTCTTTACCTACTTCATCTGTGCTCGTTTCATCAAGAGACACCTGCCAACCAGCAGCCCGTAGATCCATGTCAATGATCCGCGCACGAGTTTCTGCTTCGCTAAAGTTAAAACTTGCAGTGATAAGTTTGTTAAGCGCCTTAATTTCACCGACTTTTGCTTCATTTATCGTTTGCTTGAGTCTTTCGGCTTCTTGTTGGGCTTGTTTTTGTGCTTGTTGAGACGCCTCTAATTCTTCTAACGCTTTTTTGAGCCGAGCTTCATTTTGGCTCAGCTGTAGTGCTAGTTGTTTATTTTTTTTAGTAAATTCAGCATCACCTTGATTTAAGGGCTGCTTTTGTTCTGGCGCAGTAAATTCTGGGCAATCAGCTTGTTTCCCATTTCCGTAAGCCATAAATAGATAACAGGCAACATAATAGCTTTCTTTTAAAATCCAAATAGCTTGTTGTTGATCGACTCGACCTTCGTGTGCCGCTTGATTACCGCTTTTGCGTATTGCGTGAAGTTTATCGGTAATTAAATTGGGGACTACGCTAGTGAAATCATCCGATGTGAGCTTGTCATAGATATTTGAATTGGGAAAAGCAGGTAATTGAAGTTCTTTATAAAAATAGCCGACAACCTGTTCAGCAAAACAGCGAAGTTTAACCAATGCACTTTGTGGATCTGATATCGCATACTCTTCAGCAAATGCTGCTAATTGATGGAGCTGTGGCCATTTTGTTTGAATATGCTCAAAATTCATTGATTGCTTCATTCCGTGTTGCTTCCTTATGTCCCTACTGCATTCGCAATAACAATGCCAATCTGCCGCGATGGTTATTTTTCTATGTCAATCTGCAAACGCTTCATCCAATTGGTTAGCGTTTGATGATCTTTTAAGCCCAACATTTGCGTGGCTTGCTTTTTTACATTGCCACTGGCCTTTAACGCGGCTTTGACATAGTTTTTTTGAATATCATCAGTGAGTTGAACTATATCAACTTTATCGTGAAGAGACATAGATATATCAGTGGCTTGTTGTGGTTTATGTGATGTAAGCAAGGCATCTGCAAGATCGTTAGCTGTGATAATGCTTGAGTCGGACCATAAGCAGGCCCGATTTAATGTGCTCCATAACTCACGAATATTACCTGGCCAAGCTTGATTGGAAATAAACTCTATTGCTTTTTCGCAAATATTCTTACTTTGATACTGAGGATGTTTGGACCCAACGTGATTAATTTGGCTAATGAGCTGATTGACTAATTTTGGGATATCTTGCTTTCTCTCTCTTAGTGCTGGCATTTTGATAATGCCGACCGCGAGTCGATAAAACAGATCTTCTCTAAACTGGCCAGCGGCGATCTGTTGTTGTAGATCTTGATGTGTGGCCGCAATGATTCTCACATCCAAATAAATGGGTTTATTGTCTCCAAGGCGATTAATCTCACCTTGCTGTAAGGCTCGTAGCAATTTAACTTGAATATCAAGAGGCAGCTCCCCTACTTCATCGAGAAAAAGCGTGCCGCCATCGGCTTGCTCAAATAGACCAGCATAGTCTTTGTCCGCCCCCGTAAAGGCCCCTTTTTTATGGCCAAATAATGTAGAATCTGCCAAGTTTTGCGCAAAAGCGCCACAATTGACGATTCTGATGGGTTTATTGGCCCTTAAACTTCCTTTATGGATGGCATGAGCCATTAATTCTTTTCCGGTACCCGTTTCACCTAAAATCAATGCAGGGACTTCAGCGGCGGCAATTTTTTGAGCTTTAACAATAAGGGCTTTCATGGCGGGTGATTGGGCAGTTAAAGCTGTAAACGCTGTGCTGTGCATGGATAAAGCACTTGCACTCGAGGCAATGTTCTTAGCGGCAGATTTGACATAGGTATGAATAAAATCGAGGGGGATATCCACCTCAATTAATTGATTATCTGGGGTGGTTTGTAAAAAGTGGGTATTGGGCTTTCCTTTACCTATAAGCACTGACAAAGTGGTCATGGTTGGCGTGCCGGATGTGAGGTTTATTGAAAGCGTTTGCGCTTCATCACTCAGTTTTGCTATCCAATGTTCGCTAGTTTTTGCAATTGACTGATAATCAATCGGGCTATTTATATGGGCTTTAAAGACTTGAATATCGTGAAAAGGACGCTGATTAATGGCCAGTTGTTTTTTTAAATAGCGTTCAAATTGTGGCCACAGCTGTTCATCTTTATTGGATAAAATAACTATTTTATCGAAGGGAATTTTGGATTTTATTGCCAAGGTTACAATTGCGGCGCCCTTGTCAGACTGCATGTTTTCAAGGTCTTTATTACCAAGCCAGGTAAGTAGTATGTTCAATGTGGTCACTCATCCATTAGTTTGTAAATAATATTACATCAAATAATTTTATTTACTACTAAGAAACGCAGCTATTAATCTTCTACGTACTCAATCACATCCTCTACTTTGCAACAAAAATAGTGACACAAAGAGTCGATGGCTTTGGTCGTCGTCGAGTATTCGTAGCTTGGGTTCATCATCTTAGATAAGGCCGTTCGATTAACACAAGCTGAATCTGCGACTTCCTGAAGTGTGATTTTTCTTCGCTCTCTGAATTCTTTTTCAGCAATTAACTCTTTGATTTTAAATCTAATCACTCAATTCCATCCTTAAAATACGTAAAAACATTTAAATGTTCCTTGTAAGAACATCGCCGCCATGCTTAAATGTTCCTATCAAGAACATTTGATCAACCCAAAGAACATTTCGAGGTATTTATGCCACAAACATTACTCAATGCAAAAGAACTTTCTCAAAGAATAAAGTTTAGCGCGCCTTATATCAACCATACATTGAAAGATAATGTTTTCATCGAAGGGGTTCATTACATAAAGCCATTCGGTGGTCGAAAAATTTTCTACATCTGGGAAGTAATTGAAAAGGAATTATTTAAACCAAGCTCCCCTGCTAAATTCATCATTCCAATGGCTAGAGGAGGTGTATGTCATGGCTAATATTCGTGCACGAAATGGTAAATTGTTATTTGATTTTACCTATCAGGGCGTTAGGTGTCGCGAACAGACCACATTGCTCGATAACCGGCTGAACCGTTCTCGTCTAATGGGAATGCTTAACACAATGGAAGCCGAGATAAGATTAAATAGATTTGTATTTAGGAATTATTTTCCATCAAGTCCACGATGCTCACATTTTGTCGATTCTGATGTGCTTATCGAGAACAATCTAGTCGAAGTACAAAAATACAGTGGATCAACATTACTCAGCAATATCCCCACATTCAGTTTATTTACCGCTGAATGGCTGGCTGAGAACCGGATACAGTGGAAAATTAGTCACTACAAGAATGTCGCTATGATATTTGAGCGTTACTTGATGCCTGAATTCGGGCATTTTCGTTTAGACGAAATCACCCGGCCACAGTTGATTAAATATCGGGCTAGTATCAGTGAACCGAAACGGAAAGGAAGGCAAGGTAAACTCAGTAATGACTGGATTAATCATGTTATGACTCCGTTGCGAGGGATCTTAAACGAAGCGGCTCTTCGTTTTGAGTTCCCAACGCCATTTACCAATATTAAGCCGTTAAAAATTGATAAAACGCCTATAGAGCCTTTCTCATTGGCAGAGGTACAGCTGTTTTTATCTAATGTTAGAGAAGATTTTCGTGACTACTATACGGTGCGTTTTTTTACCGCGATGAGAACTGCTGAGATCGATGGTCTTAAATGGCAATACGTCAATTTAGAGCGTGGTGAGATATTAGTTCAAGAGACTCTGGTTGATGGCAATGTCGAAACACCCAAGACATCGGCATCTTATCGCAGTATTCAATTGTCTCAACCTGTAACTGAGGCGCTTAAGCGTCAATTCAGCCTAACAGGGAGATTGACGTACGTTTTTTGTAACTCTAAAGGTAAGCCACTCGATCATCGAAATGTCACCAAGCGGATCTGGTATCCGGCGTTAACCGCTTTGAACCTCAAACGTCGTCGCCCTTATCAGACGAGACATACCTGCGCAACCTTATGGTTAGCCGCTGGCGAGAGCCCAGAATGGATTGCCAAACAAATGGGGCATAGCACGACCAAAATGTTGTTCGAGGTGTATAGCCGTTATGTACCCAATATCACAAGACAGGACGGCAGTGCTTTCGACCGCTTAGTAAAACAAATTCAGCTAGCTACATCAGGAGATCCCCATTATGAATAACGTTATATTTGCATGGGTTAAAGACATTAAAATCAGTGGTCATCTACCTACTGCTAACTGTGAATTTATTTCAAACCAAAAGACAATACATGCCATCACATCTGCAGATATTGCCAGGACATGTCAATTCAACTATGGGCTAGCTCAAATGAACATTACTCATGATAGCCGAGGTAATGTCGTTATCTGTGCGATGAAACCCATACTCACTCGTTACAGTGAAAATGAATATATTCAGTTAACTCAGCTACTGGGTTCGACAAAAGAGAAGTTGCTGGGTCGTTTTTTGAAGTTATTAAGCCTAGTGACTTGTCCTGAACTACAGCCCTTCGTCAATTTTATCTTTGAGAGAACAGACATTCTTAAGATATTTATCAAGGCCCAAGCCAGTTATCAGCATCACCATTCCTATGCCAATGGACTATTTGAACATAGCATAGAGGTCGCTGAGATGACCTATCACAATGCCAAACATCTACAGCATTCAGAAATCGAGTGTCAGACAGGACTGGTAGCGGGGTTATTTCATGATATTGGTAAAATTTATGCCATGTTAAACCAGCACATTGAACATTATGTGCCTGGCCCACATGAGAGCTACAACTTCGCGATTCTAGCTAAGCCTCTGGGTGAACTGGGCACCATCAACAGTAAGGTATTTGCTCTACTGAGCGACTTACTTGCTGCAAAACCCTATGGCCATAAAGTCCGCTATGCAATGGAATACGTACTTCAGCAAGCAGACCGCAGCTCTGCACAATCGGGGTATGTACGTGATCAGTTTAAGTCATTACCCGCCCACTATGATTTTAGAAAAGTCGGTGATTCTGTCATCCGAAGATTAAATTAAGTTGAGCAATCTTAATGATAAATGACGATAAAAAATGCTAATGTGACAACTGTTCCATCAGAGTTTCGTTGGCATAAACCTCAAAAAAGATCTACATCAATAGCTCAAAATAAGCAGCAAATGTAAAAAACTGAATATGCTTTGATGTCTTTGTATTCGCTTATATGAATTGTTAACTACGGCTATCTCTAGAAACCCATTACCATCATGCTTGCCTAAATAAAGCCCTTCAGTCTCACTAGCAACGACAAATTTAGTGTCACTGAAACCATGTTCGATAAGCGTCTTCTTCCATCTAGCCTGGATAATATTAGACTTTTCAGGGGTTAGGTTTGCATTATGATAGCGAAAATTTAAATGCCTGGCTTTTAAATCCAACAATTGACATAGGCGTATAAACATTCTTGAAATATTTGCGTCTGGACAGCGTAAGGCGTAATTTTTACCGGGAACCGCATACCGCAAAATTTCTATCCCTAGGCGAATATTTTCTAAGGTCAATGAACCTTCACTAATGTTGTTATCCAATTTATTACATAAAAAGATAAACACACGTGTTGAATTAGCTAAATGTTTATTTTGTTGGATGTTAACAACTGAAACGTCTATACGCGGAAACTTAGGGATTAAGGGGAAGTGCCTACCTCTGCGAGGATAATTCTTATGAATAGTCTCGGCATTACTGAGTAACTTTTGTAATTGCTCTAATGGAACCACATAGTGCGCGGCAACTTCGATGGTGGATGATGTATGTAACGCATTTAATGCTTTGGCCCAAGTTAAACTACTGATAGTTAAGTCTGTTTTTATATTGACAGAGAAGTTCGCTAAACTTGGCATCACTAGGCTGACTGTTTGTTGAGCTGGTTTAATGGCAAGTTTGTGCATTACGTCCTGAGTGTAGTACGTTATGCGTTCAGCTAGACTCAATCCTGGTTCAAGGGGTTGCAGTGTCACACGACCCACGCACTCTGATGTAAAGTATTTTGTCAGTTCAAAGCGCGAATTGTGCTGCAGGTAATACAGTAGGTCTTTTAAATGAAGATAACTATTTAGCGTCGATTGCACGTCTTTATGGCCCATCATATGAGACAGGATAAACATTTTCTTGCGGGTGTTATCACTATAGCAAAGACGAGTTTGCAACCTTTTTAGATACTTTTCATCAAAAAACTCATCATTGAACAAGGTCAAATGTCGCCTGCCCGTCTCTATGATGCTGGCATTCAAACGACACCAGGTCCAATTAGCAAAACTGTGTCGTAAATGATGTACACGTAAACTTTGATCTTGGGTGTAATGACGCATTAAGTCTGTTATTAAGTCATAAGCCTGATTCACTCTTCTCTGATTATCAAATAGTAAAGTGCTATTCTTAGCCCCTGCTCCATTGACGATTCGATAAGTGTATCGCAACTTACTCAATGCCGTTTTCGGCCACAAAGCGTCTAAAGGTAACTCTCTTCTGGCGGAGGTCGTTTTTAATGTCCTATGTTTATTAGGTCTCACTGAAAGCTGAACATAATCAAAGTTGTTATGGGTTGGTTCAGTCAGAGAGAATGTAAAATCCCCCCAGGTTAACTTGGCGGCTTCATTTCGACGTAATCCACTGTAAAAACAGAAACACAAAAGAAAATAGGCATCGTGGTGCGCCGGACAATGTGCCGATTGATGATCTAAATAGGACAACATGACTTGCACATGCTCATGGGAAATCAGGTTGCTATCTACCTCACTGGAGCTCCCAAACACCTCAATATCAGATAAACATAAATCTCGAACAAAGCCTGAATCACTCAGAAACTGCGCAAAATAGTAGATATATTTTTTTCGCTGTGCCGAAGAAAAATGGTCAGCAGCATCATTTAATTTCTCAGCCCAATCCTCACCAGACAATAAGTAAATATCGCTTGTGCAAAAAATGATTAGAAATGGCCGGCTTAAACTTTTGACATAATCAATAGTTGTCGAGACTTTTAGCCGCCGCTTGTGCGTACCACCTGTCTTTAGTAACGAATACAGCCATGCACATAAAATCCAAAAGTATGGATTACTCTTAGATGATTGTTGATCCAGAATGATTGCTATAGCCCCAAGACAATCGGCTCGAAGTTTGTTGCTATCTACAAGTTTACAGAGCTCGGTATATACCTTATCTAATTGTTCGAGGGTCTTTTCCATCGACACAAAAGAAGTTTTCTCGTTCGTGACAACGGACCAATCACGAAAAGCCTTGGTTTTATCAGAAATGGCTTCTGAAAGGTACGGTTCGGCGTTTGCATAAACTTTTCCTGTCAGGATACGTACAAACGCATGTGTGGGCAATGGCTGGCAAACGCCAGGTAACATGTACATACGATATTGAACCGGGCCATAACGGAGGACGTTATCAATTCGTCGCAGCACCCTTAGCTTCAATAGTGATATATCTGACCAATCGAAATACGATCCGTAATTAAGATAATGCACTAAAGCAGCTTTGAACTGACTGGGCTTTATTGCGAAAGACGCGCTATGGTGCACATTATGCCATTGCTGTAAAGCCATGACAGCCATATCACTTAGCACATACCGTGGCGAATTTATTTTGATATTTTGGCATTGCCAATAACAAATTCCTCCCACGTAGAATATGTCCTGTGGGTATTCAACCATAAGCTGTAAATGTTCAGTTTTCTCTATGTTCACTGTGTAATATAAGACGAGTAATAGTCTCCCCAACTTAGCCTTGTCATCTAAATCTCTATGAGGCGCTATCAACTCCCTGCTTAATTGAGTGTTAATGAGCTCGACTATGGGTAATTTTGTCAAATCTACCGGGGTCAACATCGGTTTATCACGTTTTAACGTGATGATTGACGGAATGTTTGGCGAGTCTATGTCTAAGAACTTTTTGGCATAGTTGAGTATAGATTGCAGTATGAGAAGTTGTGCTTGTTTGCTTAGCACTTCAGGCTTCAATGCGGCAAGCACGTTTTCTAACTCTTCTGGTAAAAAAGCGTTATCAGAAAGTTTAATCTCCTTTTTTAGATGCCCGAGCAGATTGTGATAGGATGCAAAAAATTCGTTTTCAATTTTTTCTGACTTTTTATTTTTTACAGCAATAGATGGCGATATGCTGTTTAAAAATGCGGTGCGGCATTCTATGTATAATGGATGTAGCTTCCCCTCTTTTGATAGCTGGATTATGAAAGCACTGACTTTAGTGGTTTCCATCCTACCTCCCTGAATAACTTATCTAAGATAGGCACTAATTCATTAATGGCTTCGATATGGCTTAACGCTGAGTAATTTCCTATTGGTACTTCACCAGCTTGCCAATGACCCATTTGAAAGTTGATTAACTCAGGATCGACTCCTTGATCTAATAAACTACTTTTTAACCAGTGACGACCTGCATTGGCTGGTATAGAGTTTTTTTCCTTTAGTACGCTAATTAATTGTGAAGGAGACAAGCTGCGGGTAACAATTCCTGACTTTTGCTTTTGAAAGAAAAAAAATGGACCATGTTGACTTCGGGAGTTTCTTATCTTTGTATACCAAGCTGAGGCTTGTAAATTGTCATAGCTTAATACTTGCCGATCAACATCGATTATATTGTCTAGTTCGCTGCATAATTGTGGCATTAATAGCCGCAACAATCCGCGCAAACAGCCAAGGTGCCTTCGATATTCGACTAATTGAGCCGTTAACACTGATGGGATTGCGACAATACGTGAATGAGTAAAGTCGCTATCGTCTTTGTCGCTTATTCCCATCAAATTAAAAGAAGGTAGAAACAAAGCCAAGGTAGGTAATGGATTCCAAGCCGCACGATAGCCGGTACCAAACAGCAACATCCATGCAGTGTAAGCTACAAATGCATTATGATAGGCTAAAATATCCTCTAACCTGTGTTGAGGTGTTGGGAATAACGCCTTTGTTTGCAAAGACAAATGGATTATCAATTGCTGAATAGTGGCTTGTGTAGGAGTAAATGTCGAGCCCAAATATTGCTCGTCTTGCTGCCAGTATCTCAACTCAAATAAGCTGACTGTAAGTGGGTTACCACTGTAAACGGAGATCCCCTTTTCAACATCGTTCCAAAAATGCAATAACTGCTCACAGCGTTTTTGATCTCGAACACTTGAATAACTGCGGGCGACTCGAGTTGTATACATATTAACTGCATAACTAAAATCGATATAAATGGGATCTATCACATTTGTAGAGTTGATGTAATTGCATACAAAGTTGGTTAATCTTTTAAGACTTAAACGCCCACCACCGGAGTTGTCAGAAATTTTCGCCAGCTTTTGGGCCAATTTAGACTCAATTTTTTCAACGTCAACGTCCTCAATAAGATTGCCGACTAAACGTGCTCCCATGTGAATGGTGATTAATTTAACCAAAAAGTTTGGACACGCAGTAAAGACATCTTCAACCGTTTTTCTTAGCCCTATTTGGTTCAGACGAGGTCCTGTTGAGTGCGATAGAGGAAAACACCACCATCCATTTCCGCTAGGATCGATATAAAGACCTTGTTTTTTAGATGACAAATCACGAAACACACACAGATTTTTGACCTCTGAAACCGATTTACTGAGAATCAGCATAGTCCATAGAATTATTGCGGTTTCTCGAGTTGATCCGCGACGGCCATAAACCAATAATTTTTTAGCGAGCAGGTAGAGTTCGGCAGGCATCAATAACTGAGTATTTTGCATGCCGATGTTATGAGATCGTCTTACTCGGCTAGTAACATCAATTTCAGTCCGGTGCTTAACCATTGGATTAAAATTAATTGCAACGTCAAGCAACGCCGTTCTGTCTCGCTTTTCCGACATATCAGCATTAGCCATCACAAATGATTGCGACGGGTAGAAATCATCTTCGTCCAGACCTTCGCTATCTGGAATCATATTATCTTGTGGCAATATCGCAGATAAACCATCATCAGTCCCCACTATGGGGTCGGTAACCGGATCTCCATATCTCTTGGGTCCTCTATCTTTATCGCCATGTCCACGAGTACGGCTAATGGCGGGACACCAACTATTGCGAAAAAAATGGCGCAGAACTCTAACATGGGACGTCGGATAAATATTAAGTTTGCTATATTTTCCAGCAAAAATGCTATCGAGATTAGCTGCTATTGATTCTGGGCTATCAAGATGAGAATTCAAAATGTGTACTCGACTAGCGTCGAACGTCTTATCTCCTAATTCCATCATTAATCGAAAATTACTGCATGCTTCCTCTTCTCTTGATGTCGTTTTAGTGGCAAATTCAGGATCCGTCAGCGAGTCAAGGGTATCAAAATACTGCTTGATGAATGCGGCAAGTAACGCACAGGAATGGTAATCAACCTTATATTTCCAAGAACAGATCAAAAGCACATAAAATGGGCGTTCATGACACCATCCCTTACGATACGTGTTTCGATAAAACTCTTTGTTTATTGATAAATCGTTCACTACCATTTGGTGTGCATGGAAGGCATTATAAATGTAAGGCGCAAGACACAGCATTTTTTGAATAAAATTCGCTACTTCAGTAGAAACATTATTCACACGAGTAATTAACACAATTAATTGGAAAAAAGCGCTCAGATCATCAGGCGCATTGACCCGTTCTAAAAACTCATGGAGATCAGCTAAAATGGTCTCGGCATCGATCTCTATAGCGTTTATCTTACAATAGCCTTCTATGTGTTTTAGGACTTTTTGTTCAAGTGTTGTCATTTTAACTTCACCGATTTAGTACTGATATGTAGCCATCGACATAGTTCAGTCTTTGTTTTAATCGACGGGAATAATGACTGCCATTCGGGGGAAAAAAAGACTGATGGCTGATCTACACTCGTAAACAAATGGGGCAATGTATAGTTAATGGTATCGGCGCTAATATCCACAAATTCTTTTAACAGCGGCCTCACTACATCGTTCATTAAAATTAATCGTCTCAGTTGCGCCTTGGGTCTTCGAGACAGGATTAAACAAGGGACGCTTGAATCCACATTTTTAGCATATTTGGCCTTGCATAACTTCTGAAAAGTTAATAAACCTGATAACACCCGATAATGTCCTGCTTCGGTTTTATAAACCAAAAAGGGGGACTGGTAGGCATCGAGTAAAATTGTCGCTGGCGATTCGAATGAATCATCTGAGCATGGTTTCAATGAGCTAATTAAATTAAAGCTCTTAGCAAATTCCTCCACATCTTTATCAAGAGTGGTCAACTTCAAGTCGACTCTCTCTAATTGAACACCTTCAAGAAGCTTTTCCAATTCGCGCCGTATGGTTTCAACTTGATGATTCATCTGCAAACCTACCCTTTGATGGAATAGTGGTCAAAAATGACATTTACAGATTGTGCCTAAAGTGTGCCGAAATCAAGTAAATAAATGCTTGAAAATACGCCAAAACACCTAGCAAAGTGAGTTTTAATTTAAATTTCGCCATATAAAACATATATTTATGGAAATAATGCTAAAGTGGCTTTTATCTAATTAATGAATATTAACGTCTTGACATGGTAGGGGTCGGTGGTTCGAGTCCACTCGGGTGTACCACTCTCTTCAAAGAGTCTAAATTTGAAATTCAAACAGTGCACCCGTAGCTCAGTTGGTTAGAGCACTACCTTGACATGGTAGGGGTCGGTGGTTCGAGTCCACTCGGGTGTACCATTTCTTATTATGTATTTCATTAATCCACCCCTGCTTATCAAGCTAAATACAATTAATCTGCCTTTTAAAGCAGGTGTTTATGGTTTTCACTGCCTTTATCTTTTGATTTAAAATTCATTCCCAAATATCTCAAAGTTCAAAATCCAAAGTAATATCCTGTGCTAAATCAAATATTCGCAGTGGTATTTCTGCACCCTCTCCAATCCTTTTAAACGAGCGGCCTAAAAATTTTTGACTAAGTACGGCATCGAACAGACACTCGACGGTTAAGGTCGCAGAATAATGCATTCAAAGTCTGTTCGTTGAAAATAGCGTTCAGACAATCATCTGCAATTATCATCACCGCTCAATAGTGAGCGATCCTATCTGCATTTAGCGAGGAAATCCCAATGTCGAATGAAGGTTATCATGAACCCATTACTGAACTCACCGATAAAACCAAGGACATGCACCGTGCACTTACGTCACTGATGGAAGAGCTTGAAGCAATAGACTGGTATAACCAAAGAGTTGATGCGTGCAAAAATAATGAGTTGAGAGAGATACTTATACATAATCGAGACGAAGAAAAAGAACATGCTGCAATGCTACAAGAATGGATAAGGAGACAAGATCCGAGCTTTGATAAACAGCTAAAACATTACCTTTTTACAGATACGCCTGTTGCTCACACAGCTATTGTTCACAAATAAGTATTCAATCTGGCTGTTTGAGCAAGCCATTTTCGTGAGCAAACGCCTTTAGTCACTAAGCTGCCGTTCTTATAAAACAAACCTCTGCATGTGTTATTGCACCATTTAGCTCATTTCATACAGCCTTGCAGAATACTAGCGTGCAAATGTATTACTACGGACACTGTATTCTACGGACTTAGTGACTTTCGTTTTTAGCGTGAAGGACTTCACCTAATGCTACCTTAACGAAATATCTTGCGTGTAAATCTTAGGCGTATAGGACCTTTCAATCTCAGAATGGCGAGCACTGCCGTGCAAGAAAAACGAGCGATGTCAGCCATTTTTGAACGACTAAAAACATCACTCACTATTTTTAGCTACCTACGGCAATTAGAAATGATGACTCAATATTGAAGTCATACATCACTTAGGCTTTATCGCTCAAATTTTACCGAGTAGAAGGAATATAACGAGGATCAATACTACCAAACCTAATCCACCGCTCGGGCCGTACCCCCAGCTCTTACTGTGTGGCCAAGTCGGAGCCACACCGATCAGCATCAGAATCAAAACCACCAATAATATTGTTCCTATACTCATGAGAGTCTCCTAGACATTATGGATATAACTCGAACCAGAAATCTTAATCAATATGACAAAGATCCTTTTAAATACCCACATAAAGCTGCCAAACTTTATGCTTAAGGTGCTTACTTAATTGTAAAAGCCTCTGACATCAACTGTGTTTTTCGGCATCCTTAGCCGCTTCTTTTACATTACCAATTGCTTTTTGAGTTTTACCTTTTATCTGTTTCTGAACCCCTTTCATCTGCTGTTTCGGGTTGCCAACGATCTCACCAATTTTTTGCTGCACTTTGCCTGCAGCATCTTTTATTGAACCTTCTATTTGGTCTTTGTTCATGGTCAATTTCCTTTTGTTGTTGATATAACATCTAAATAATAATGAGCGCTAACAATCAGCTATGAGCTATTTTTCATTTTAGTAAATAGCGTTTAGCAAACATCTAAATATTTTTAGTAAATATCTTAGTTGGTAAAATATCAGTAAAGCGACATAAAAATTAGACTAAAATTAATTCCGCGGTATTTTCATAAAATTGTGTGACTGGCTCTACATCAATCACGCCGCGTCAACTTAGGTATTAACGCTACAATATGACATTGGTTTTAATAGGAAAATATTTTGTAGCAATCTTGAATTTTATCTTAAACATATTGTGGTGATCATTTTATTTACTGAAAATTTAGTATTAATCATGACTGAATTCCATTATTTAATTATCTAGTGATTTTTCAGTTAAAGCGACATCCTAATGATGAGCCGCAACATCAAGATAAATAACATAAAATATTTTATTAAGACAAAGATTACCCATTAAAGGCATATCAATCTAAACTCTGTATCCAATTTATAATTTATCTAAAAGTGTGTCTGTGCGATAGCGTACACATTATAAATATTTTAATCCGCAATTTAACTTAAAACACAATGAAACATCAGCTGATACCTAATGTAGCTACATTTTGACATATTATAGATGCCATTAAACATATGAATATTCAGTGAATAAGCTCAGAAGGAACTAAGAGGTATAACTCTAAAACGTTAAAATGATCTAGAGGTGTTTATAGCATCTTGTAGAGCTTAGAAAACCACAGCTGGTAGTCTAAGGTTGTTTAGCACCAATTAGCCTCGACTGCTGATTTTTACAATAATGCTTCTATATTCGCAAGAAGAACACGATAACCTACGTTACCATAAAATATTTGTCTACCTTCGTCGATAATATAGCTTGGACTGCCTTGTAGATTTTGTTGTGTTGACTTTTGATAGTTGCTCATTAATGCGGCTATAGCTGAACCATCATGAACGCTTGAGATGATTTTTTTCTGTTCCAGCCCATAGAAATCAACCAGATCATAGAGTATTTCAAGCTTACCAATATCCAATGCGTCGATAAAAAATGCACTCCGAAATTTCAATGCCATATTGATACTGGTGTTTTTGTCATAGATAAGTTCAATGGCTTTAAGCACTAAATGAGCATTGGCCGACGTTGTCGGTCTGACTTCTGTCCATATTTTTGAGTTCGTGGGAACGTCATCACGGATAGATGCAGATTTATGTACATGTTCTGCAAAACCATTATATTGACCTTTCTGTTTCCACTGTGTCTCAATTTTTGTGTGAACATCACCAAATACATCAAGATAATGATATTTAAAATGAATCACTTTTCTATGCATTGATGAAAGTAAACTTACTAAACAAGCCCATATTTACAATGGCATTATTTCTCATTAAAAACGCAGTTTTGAAATGATTATTGACTAAATAGTCAAGCTGATGGCTATTATTGATATGAATTGTTGACATCTTGTCATCAACATAAAATACTTTATAAGTCCAACAACGGCTTAATCTATGTAACATCTGGTCTTTAGCTTAAAAAGCTGGCGATAAACCACAACCTTGTAATAAGGCTAATGGCATGAGTATACCTATATTTTTCTATTGACTCTGTTCGTTGCCGCACTGATTCTTGACAATACAATGCGCACAATAAAGAGGGAAAACTACCAATACAATATGTGCCATTCCATAACTAGATTGAAGGGCATCATCTTCCCGCTTTCAGTTAATAACAGTATTAGATTTGGGAACGAACCATAGGTGAGTTAGCTCAATATTTACCGATGTCAGTACTGAGTCGTTAATACGCACTAAACAAGCCATAAAAATATTGGGAATAACAATAATAGAAGATACAAAAGGAGTCGCCGATAACTCGGCTACTCCTTTTACTTAGCGGAAAATTTAAAAGCGGTAATTAAAACTCAGGGTCACATTACGTGGAGTTCCGTAGTGATACACACTATATGCTTCGGACATTGAGGCTGAGGCAGACATATAAGCATAGTATTTTTCATCTAATAGGTTCTCTACGTTAAGTTGCAGATCCATATTGTCAGTAAAGTTATAACGAGCCATCAGGTTGACTAAAGAGTAAGCATCCTGATCGATTTTTACTGTCCCCCCTTCCGAGTAACTATCACTCTGCCAGTTAATACCACCACCCACGGTCAATTCAGGCAGGTAATCAACAAACTGATAAGTTGTGAATAGTTTAAACTGTTTGCGAGGGCTAGTAGTCGCCACTTTTTTTCCGTCAGCATCTTCCGCTGTAAACTGCGAATAGCCAGCCGTGATATTCCACCCATCGATAAACTCCCCCACCACTTCTAACTCAAAGCCTTTACTCTCAGTACCTTGAGCAGCTTTGTAATAAGTGGTGGGAGTACCGTCAACAATGATAGTTCCAGCGGCTGTTGCCAGATTATCCTGTTCAATCTTAAACAGTGCCACTGCGGTGTGCAGACGATCATCTAGATAAGCGCTCTTTAAACCGATTTCATAGGCTTTACCTTCGAGTGGCTCTAAATAATCACCGTTAATATCCTTACTGTTTTGCGGATTAAATATTTCGGTATAACTGGCGTAAACACGATGCTCTTCGTTTATGTCATACAAGGCGCCAACATAAGGAACGAACACGCCATCATCACCAAAGTTGGTATCAGTACCATAACTGACCCCTTCGCGGTTCCAACTAGAAATACGGCCACCGGCAATCACTTTTAAATCATCGGTAATTGTCAGTCGCGTTGCTGCGTAGAAACCTTTCTGCTCGGTATCCATATTCAACTGACGATTGGCGTTTGTTGACCATTCAGGCTCTTCAAAGGCGTTGCTTTGCCAATCATAAAAGTTTTCAACTGCCTTTGAGTCCCAGCCCGTCATATTCTCACGGATGGGTTCATAGGTATCAGCATAGGATTTCTGTTTGCTGTATAAGGCACCAGTCACAAATTGATGCTCACGGTTAAAGAGTTGGTAATCGCCTTTCAACTGAAAATCGAAATTATCAGAGTTACTTTCACCATGGCTGTGATAACGCTGACCGCTCAAACCTGCACCGGTTTCTTTATTCAGCAAGCCAGACATATAGATCATTTTGGTGGTGGTTTCATATTCCATGCGATTATAGTTCGCCACCAACTGCCAACCATTGCTGAAATAATGGTTCAAGTTAGCAAAATAGTTGATGTTAGTCGTTTCCCAACGGCTCCAATCTGCCGCTGTTGTAGTAGAAACATCCCAATCAGTAGCCGAACCATCGCTGAATACTGCTGGTAACGCACCCCACATCGCTCCTTTGGGGTTATTGTTATTGTAACTACCGCCGACGCGCAGCATAGTATTGTCAGTAATGTCTGAATCAATTACGCCGTAAAGAATGGTCTTACGGTCTTGATAAAGATCCTGATAAGAATCGCTATTGACATATTTCGCGACCATGCGACCGCGCACATTGCCACTGTCGTTGAGGCCATTAGAAACATCTGCGGTAACTTGTTTTTTATCCCAGCTACCCGTAGCAACATCAACATAGCCCTTAAGTTCGTCACTGTCGGCATGTTTGCGCACTAGGTTGATTGAAGCAGAAGGATCCCCTGCCCCCGTTAGTAAGCCTGTTGCACCACGCACCACCTCTACACGCTCGTACAGAGAGATATCAGACACAGTCTCACCTGCATCGCCCCCCAAACTCCAAGATAAAGGTACGCCATCGATCTGGTAATTCTGAACCGCAAAACCACGAGCCATAAAGCCATTTCGAACGTTATCTGTTTTAGATGAAGACAAACCTACTGTGTTATTAACCACATCAACAACGGTATTGAGTGCCTGATCCTGGATCCGTTCAGCGGTCAAGATGCTCACTGACTGTGGCGTTTCCTGCAGTGACAGCCCTAAACCTGTGGCGGTATCAATGGTTCGACTCACAGTGTACTTGCCCATCACTGTTATTTTTTCAATATTTTGATCATTTGCATCTGCTGCAGAAGACGGCTCTGCAGCCAAAACTGACAAAGGGTTTAATGCCAAAGTAATGGCAGACGCGAGAGGTAGTAGATAAAAGCGCATAGTAATTTAGGGAGTTTATTTAGGATGGATATACGGTAACACTATTGCGAATCACTTTCATTTGTATTTTGGTGATGTATATAACAAATTCATCATTTATTAATGAGGAATAAACGTCCCCGCTGTGTTTATGCCTTCAAAAGTGAGCGTTTACGGTGAAAAAGGTTATTCTTTACCCGTATTCGGTTAATCATTCTTAATCTACGCCACTAAAAGCGACCCTGAGATTATTACTCCATAGGATCGCCATTAGTGTTTAGCTTTTACTTCATCAGTGTGTCTGTACTATTAGCTCGGCAGGCAGAGGCCACTTTGCCACTTGCCACTCACCTTGCCAATTCTCTATCGATATCCACAGACTATCGGCGGAGGTTAGCGTCTTAGTTGCGATGGCGTGTACGTGTTGGCCATGCTTATTACCGTGTAAAATACCATTTTCACTGCGCTGTAAATCTGCTATTGGCAAAGCCTGCGTTCCAATATTGGCATAGCCTTGGCGTATATTGCCTACCTCACCTTTTTCAAAAACCAACATGAAATCTTTCACATAGTCATCATGATGCACATAGGGTGCTTTTAGATCTAAGGGTAAAGGGGCTATTTTAAATTCACCTAACTCTTGAGCCTGCCATGCCGGTGGAAATGTAGGTGTTAGCGACTGATACAAAAACAATAGGGGGAGCAATAGAATAAACCCACTCAGTTTATATTTATTTTTTTGCCAAAAAGTTGAATGAATGAAAGCCATTAACGTACCTCCTCTAACCTATCTGTCACAGTACTGGGGGATCCCATTTTTTTAATTGCACGCACATTACGCAGTCCCCACATCATAAATCCCGTGATTGACATACCCGATAGGATCACCCCAAAAATAAACCAAATGATTTTTGTCCAGATACCACCTAAGGTACCGTAATGCAAAGGATCTGCGATATGCATTAGCGTTTGTATTCCTGTCATCGTCTCGGGTGATGTCGCTCTTGTAATCTCCCCCGTCCAAGGGTTAATGCTAAGGTTGTAAGAATACTGATCGTAAAAAATGTGCTCGCCACTACCGCTCAGATGATACATGTCACGATTATGCTCGGGTTTCATCACATAGCTTGGTTGAAAGTCAGGAAAGTGCGTTTGTGCTAATGTTAAGGCTTGTGCAAATGACACGCTTGGATCTGCGGGATTCACATCACCCTTTTGGATAAAGGGCAATTGCTCAGCAGCAACCAATGGCGCATGTGGCTCGATATCAATATCTGCATGCCAAAAAATGGCTTGGACTAAATACCATAATCCGGTAACGGCCATAATCGCGATAAACCAAATAGACCACACACCAGACAATTTATGCAAATCGGCCAATAGTGTCTTTTTACCTTGACTCACACGCAATTTCGGAGCAAAAAAACTTCGCCAAAAACGTTTATAAACAATGAGTCCCGTCACTAAAGATGCGAGCATAAACAGCGCCATCGAACAGACAAGGTAATAGCCCAAGCTGTAACCGCTTTGCCAAGGAAATAATAACCAAGCATGTAAAGATCTGATAAAGCCGGCAAATGTCATGCCTTCATTAATCTGTTGGATTTCACCTGTGTATTGATTGACATAGGCCATGGCATAGGGTTTATCCGCGTCACTGAACATGATCACATTGACCATATAAGATTCTAAGGTCATAGCGCCAGAGACTGCCGCACTTGGGTAGGCTTCCTCAACAATCGTCATCAATTCACTAACCGGTTTTACGGGTAAATCATTAGGGTTCAACGCCCTCGATGCAGGATTCGTTAACCAAGTGATCTCATGACTCAGTACCGCAATCGTCCCCGTCAAGCAGATAAAACAAAATAACAACCAAATTGGGAGCGACACCCAACCATGCAACATAAACCAGAATCGGTTACTGATCTTCGCCATTTGTGACTTTCCTAACACTTATCGTATTTCGCGAGTGTAAAGGTAATGCAAATTGTTATCAATACGATGTACTGGGAATTGTTTTCAATTAGAATGCCGGTCACAAAATACTATGATGAGGAATCATGATGGATAAAACCTTGTTAGCAGCGCTCATTTCGAGCCTATTGTTAGCGCCGAGTTCCTACGCCGACGAAACTCAATCAGACGCAGACGCCAATATCGAAGTGATCAGTATTAAAGGTAGTCGTTTAGATAAAGCTGCTACAGCAACGGGCTTACCCTTAACACTGAGAGAAACGCCGCAGTCAGTGACGATTATAGATCAAGAATTTATTCAGAGTTTTTCTCTTAACAATGTTGCTGACTTAATGTTTTTAACACCGGGTATTTCTGCACAGAAAGCAGAAACTAACCGCTACTTTTTCAGCGCCCGTGGTAATCCAATCACTAACTTCCAATTTGATGGTGTGCCTGTTAACTATTCTAGTTTCTTCAATGATGCTTCGACCGATACGGTTATCTTCGATCGAGTAGAAGTGGTTCGTGGTGCAACAGGATTATTAACTGGTGCAGGAGAACCCTCGGCCGCCATCAACCTCATTCGTAAACGTCCAAAATCTTCACCAGGAGGTTACCTCAGTACAAAAGTAGGTTCATGGGACAGTTATCGTGTAGAAGGTGATAGTTCAGTTGACATAACAGAAGATGCCGATGTCCAAGCACGTTTTGCCGCCGCCTATGAAAAATCAGATAGTTTTACCGATCTAGCCGAAGATGAAAATCTGCAAATTTATGGCGTCGTTACTGCAAGATTAAGTGATAGCACATTATTCACTTTGGGCGTGGACTATAGTGACCGCGATCCTAAAGGCTCCACTTGGGGAGCGCTGCCACTGTTTTATGCCGACGGCAGTTTAGCGAGTGACCTTCCCCGTTCGACTACCACTGCAGCATCTTGGTCTAGTTGGAAACGCCATGGTGCGAACGTTTTTTCTACTTTAGAACACAACTTCGATAATAACTGGGAACTCAAACTCGACATAGAACATCGTGAGGATAAGATGGATGGACACTTGCTATATTTATATGGCTCCCCAGATAAAACCACAGGTTTGGGGATGAGTGCATTGCCTATGATCTACCAATCAACCCGTAAGCAAGATGCGGCGCGAATATTTGCTTCAGGGCCATTCGAACTATTGGGTCGAGAACATAAGCTAACAACCGGCCTACTCTATTCAAAACAAGATATTAGCGCCGACTCTTTCTACACCACAGATGTTTTAAGCGTAGGCAATTTCTTTGAGTGGGATGGCTCGATTGCAGAGCCAAATTATCCATCGATTCCCACCAATGAAGAGACTGAAGAGATCCAAAAAGGTGCCTATATTGCTACCCAACTCAATCTGCACGATCAGATCACACTGCTGTTAGGTAGCCGTATCAGCCAATATAAAGTCGATCCAGGTTATGAGCACAATGATGTCATTACGCCGTATGCAGGATTGATTTACGATATCAGTGACAGTGTGTCGATTTATACCAGTTACACTGAGATTTTTCAGCCTCAAGATGCCAAAGATGCTAATAACAAACGCTTAGACCCGACAACTGGCAATAATATTGAACTTGGCAGTAAAGCCGATTTTTTCGACGAAAAACTCACCGCCAGTGTTGCAGTGTTTAAAGTTCAAAAGGAAAATGTGGCGGAAAAAGATCCTAACATTAAAGACCCACTTCCTGATGGTAGCTTTCCAATGCGCGCAGTGGATGGCACCAGTAACCGTGGTTTTGAAATGGAACTAACGGGTAGACCCACAGAGGATTGGGATCTGTACTTCAGTTACACCTACAGTGAATCTGAAAAAGCCGATGGTTCGGCCTTTGGCACACATTTGCCTAAAAACTTAGTACGATTATCTTCGCTCTATCACTTTGATGGCGCTCTAGAAGATATCACATTAGGTGGCAACTTAAGCTGGCAGAGCAAGATTTATGTAGAAAACGCGGGGCCTAACGGCGAAAGCTCTGAACAAGCCAGTTATTTCCTTACCAATCTTATGGCAAGTTATCAACTCACTGATGATGCGATTGTTCGTTTGAATATTCGAAACTTGTTTGATGAAAAGTACTACTCGAGTATCGATTTCTACAATCAAGGTTTCTTCGGCGAACCGCGAAATGTCGAACTTAGCCTGAGTTATAATTTTTAGTCTAATTGTTAATCGCCAATACCGCGCATCACTTTTATGCGCGGTATACCTAAAGCTAAACTATCCTGCGTTAAAACAGCATCCGGTAAACTTCAATGGATTAACCCTTTGGGCTCAGTGGGATAATCCATTACAATGAAGTCCATTTTGAGTTCGTAAAACAGATGTTCCGCCTATGCCTAAGTCTCACACCCACATGCATCAACATTTGCAGATGCCACATGCTAAATTAGATCTGCAAGCTCTAGTGGGCACTCTTGCCTTTGAGCAAGTGACCATTATTGGTAATGCTTCCGGCGATTGGCAGCCTGCGACCACAGGTACGACATTTATTTTTAACGGTACTCAATGGGCTGAAAACAGCAATGTAAATAATCAGATAGTAAATATCGCCAACGGTGGTTTTGCTGAATCAAAATATGCCTTTGTGGTACAAGGTCATCCACAAAGTGGTCTGCTTACGCAAGCCTTGACACAAGTTGCGATTGAATTAACGCCTCAGCTTGGCTGCTGGCCTTCATCTGGCTTAACCACAATAGTATTGATGCAGCAATTGTCTCAGCATGTGCAAGTGCAGCGGATGTCGCTGTTTCCGAGTTTATCAAGACCCAATGATTTACCGCCTGACGATCACTTACCTTGCATGGTGCATAATTGGTTAGGCGAACGGCGGATTGCCCAGGCTTTGGTACCATCGCTCGACTGGCCTGAATTTAGCTTAGCGTCCGTATTTTTACCTCGCCTATCCGCAATAAACCAAATGCAACCATGCCAAGTCGCACCTAGGATAAACGCAGGTAATCCCTTTGATTTACTTGAGCGTTTACAAGAGTCGAGCTTATTAATCGCAGATGCGCTAAATCCAGCCACGCGGCAGATGCAACTTGAATGGCTAATCACACTGGCGCATACACCCATCAACATTTGGCAGCAATTTGCTCATCCTAGCCAGCTCATCAATACTGAAGCTTTATTTTTCAACCACATGCCAGAATCAAAATCCAGCAATTGGTATTTAATGGATACTCAGGCATCTCAATATCTTGATGCGATTCGCCATAGTTTGGCCTATTGTTGGCAAACGTTGTCGACTAAGCACGCGAGCTTGTGATTGGCAATCAGTCTTCAAACGGCTCGTGACCCTCCCCCCTGTCCACTGCCATTCGCATTCAAAACACATTCAAAATACCTAAGGCGAATGTCGTTTTACCTTTTACCTTGCCCTCTACCGACGCTAAACCAACCTCTGTTTAAATGCATGACTCAAAACGTCAACACGCCCTAGTTAAGGGATTTTTACCCAATGCGATCCCCAACGGTTCAAAGTAATTGATCAGCGCCTGAAAAATCACTTGTCTGTGGGTCTCATCGGGATAAGCCCCCTCCTTTGCCATTGTTGAGAAACGGGTTCCCGACACTAAATACGGATTCGAAATATCAGTATAGGATTCAATACAGGCTTCAAATGCTCGCGCCATCATCTCCGTTGGCCGAGAGAAGTACTGCATCCCATGTTTTTTATCTAATGCAATCGCTCGGCGAACATAATCATGGGGCTCATCACCCTGTCCACTCAACAATGTCACTTTGAAGATCTCAGATAATCGAACATTTAATGGATGCTCTATAATGGGCAGATCGGATAGCCAAAGATCGCTCGCACACTGAAACCGCTTATTAGTAGGTTTGAATGATTTAGCGGCAATATAATGGTCAAACGCATGCCAAAACTCATGGGCTAAAGCACCTGCACCTGCATTTTTAGCTAATGCCAACTCTCGGGTCGCGGGTGCATAATGGGCCTGAACGCCCTTTTGGCCGCCATGACCAAAGGCCAGGCTGACGGTTTCTCGCAGTCCTAAAGTCAAAGGTGGCAATTTTAAGATAAAGGCCAGATCGGCGAGCGAATCAAACACTAAATCTGCAGCAATGCGCGATTCATCTCGCGTCACCCAGCGGCCCACACGCACATGGCTAAAACCAAAGGTTTGTTTAATATCAAGAAAAGTGACTTGCTCACCAAATCGATAATCGGGTCCATGGCGGTTATATTGCTGATTGATTAACACGGCTTCCCTTGAACCCTTTGCAGTGAGAGACACATTAAGCTGGCTATTTTAGGTGAAAATGCACAGGAACAAAACGCTGCATTAAGTGCAATATCAAGTTAAGAATAGGAGCCAAGCAGCGCTTACCCTTGGTTTGGTATCGCGATGCTTAGATTTCGTCAACCACAGGGTTCGTTAAGTTTTAGCCGTTAATATCACATCATCCCAAACCACGACACGATTTCGCCCCGTAGTTTTAGCGTGATACAAGGCTTTATCGGCCTCGGCCACCAGCTTTTCAGCATCTGAACGGCACTGACTCCCTATTTCAATCGGTGAAGGCACAGACTGAAGCGCTAAAATACCGCTGTTTTCTTCGATGGCATGATGAGTAATTACAGGTGTTAACGCACTCACTCCTGCCGAAAATTGATAGTGAAAATCGGCGACTATCGCTGAAATATCTTCATTCGCAAGCGCTGACATCATACGCGTCACAATTTTCTGCGCGACATCGATCGATGTTTCTGGCAGTAATAGCGCAAATTCCTCACCGCCGAAGCGACCAAAGATATCGTATGGGCGCGTGCGAGCACTGATAAATTGGGTAAAATGCTGCAGTATCTTGTCACCCACTTGATGCCCATAGCGATCATTAACGAGTTTAAAATAATCGATATCCATCATGACAAGGCACAAAGGTAACTGTAGACGACTCAAGCGTTTGATTTCATGCTCTAACTGCTGGAAAAAATGCCGTCGATTGGCAATACCGGTTAATTCATCGGTGAGTGCGAGTCGATTCAACTCAGTCTGCGCATTCCTTAGGGCAAATTCGACCTGTTTTAACTGGGTAATATCGGTGCAAACAATGACCATATCGCCATTGTGATAGACCTGCTCAGAAAGTTGCAACCAGCTACCGTCGACCAGATCCACTTCAAAACGTCGAAAAGCTGATTTACGTTGATTCGCATGAATAAGTTCAAGCCATTCCTCTATGGTTTCATGATCAATTTTAGGCCCTTGCTTATGGGTAAAGGCAAAGTGCATCATGTCGTCAAAATGCCGGCCAGCCATGTCTTGATCAACAAAACCAAACATTTTCGCAAAGGTATGGTTATAAAAGATAAAATGATTGTGCTTGTCCAAAACAGCGAGGCCATTCTCGCTTAGCCGTAAGGCTTCAGTTAAAAAGGGGTAAACAGACTCAAGAGATTCTTTTTCCATCGATTATTCCTAGCAATGACGCTTTTAGAGAAGATCTCCGACATGTTTAGATTAGCAGCGTTCTACACTAATCACAGCGTCTTTGTCTTTACCCCCATATTCCGCAACGGGATTGGCTCTACCGCGATGTAAATCCCACACATTCGGCAAATAAGCTTTAAAAACCAGATCCAATGCTTTGATAATTTACGATTTTACGGCCAATTTACTGAGAAATATTTCAGCACTAAAAGGTTTCTGCATGAAATGTACCTCAGGGAATAATGCTAACTCAGGAATATCATCGCTATCATTAGCTGAAAGCAAAAAGAAGCGACAGTGATGCTCAAACTGGGTATCACTGGCAAGGTTTTGTAATGTTTGTTGCATCTGTTTGATAAGTTGCAAGCCATTCATATCTTGTAAACGGTAATCCACAATAACAATATGTGGCAATGAGTGAATCAACATCTTAAGTGCTTGCGCTGCGTTATCAACACTGAAGGTTTGAAAATGATAGTGCTCTAGCATGGCTTTGCAAATCTCAAGGTTAAACAGATTATCATCTATGATTAACACTTTTTGTTGATCATATTGAATCGTTAATCGTTCTTTCACCTCGGTAAGTTGGCAGGGAAAATGTAACAGCACTGTGGTGCCTTTGCCCTTTTGACTGCGCAACATAAACTTACCGCCAATTTGCTCAAGCAATCGATTACAAGTATAGAGTCCTAATCCCATGCCCGATGTTGTTGTATATGAGTTAGATGCGTGCATAAAGGGATCAACTAAAGCGCGCTGTGCTTCCTTTGACATTCCCTCGCCAAAATCGCGGATCAGTACCCTAAGCATAGGACTATGGTCTTTATGGTTACGTTTAAGGCGTAAGTCCATATAACAATGCACTTCGCTACCCGTACTGTATTTAAAGGCATTATTGATAATGTTAGTCATGAGTTGGAATAACTTAGTCCCATCGAGCTCGATAAACTTCGGCAGAGACTCATTCACGACAACCTGTAAACGTTTACCCGATGTCGCACTAAAAGCACGATAGTAATCCTCAATATTGCTCAGATATTCGTGCAAATTGACTAAATGCCGATTCAATTTTAACTGCCCAGCTTCAGCCTTACTGTAATTCAACGTATTTTCGGCAACCGAGTAAAGTAAGTTAGCTGACCAGGTCATTTTATCGATAATTTCGTCCAGTTTTTGTGGCTGTGAGCGCGCTTTTTTTAACATGCGACTGTAGCCAAGAATGGCATTGATAGGAGTGCGGATCTCATGATTTATGCTGGAAAGTACTGCTAATCTAGATCGATTATCGAGCTTAATCTGCTCTACAATATGCTGATTTTTAGACTTAAAGTACAAAAGAAAAGACAGAGTAATACCAAGAGAAGCAATCAGTAAGATAATCACGATTAGCTCGACAACCTCTTTTTGTGGCACTTGATATTCTATGCGTAAATCTACACGGGTTTGGTATCCAGGAATATCCAAAGTTCGGCTATCTGAGTAGCTAAACATTGAAAATATGCCTGTGGAAAACTCATGGTTACAGGATGAACTTTGCAATAACGATTGTTCAAATTGATAGCTAATACATACACCCTGCTCCTGCTCAATCCGCGCTAATATCCGCTGATGAGAAATGGCATAGACTAAATAAAGCATATTAGGCCCATCGATATTAACAACCGCTAACGTGTAATCGGCAAGGCTAGCCTGAAGTTCCCCTTTACTATTCTTGACTAATTTAAGTGGCTTAAGTTCTGGCGCCATTGTCTGATCAGAGATATAGGCCAGTTCAAGTTCGGGGGTCAGTGTAAAAGCGACAGCAGATTTGATCTTCAGTAAGTCCTTTGCAAAAACCTCAAATTCCTGTGACGTTACCTCACTCGAAGCATAAAAAAACGATTTTAGCGCATCCAACATAATTTCATGTTGTAAGAACATATCCCGTGAAGAAGTAAAAACCGCTTCTGCTTTTTTATTGTAAATGGAGTCAAATTCATAACGTGAGTGGGACAAGGTTAACCACAGCACCAACAGAGTGACCCATAAACCACTGAACATATTGATACAAGCGCTATATTTAAAGCTCATTAGCGTAATCCATTACGGCCTTTAGCAAGCTGCATAACTGATATTCAAACAGCTCTCGCTCGCAAACATCCATGACAGACAGCATATCTTTAAGCTGCAAGTAGCGCGCAATACCCGTAAATTGATGTTTCAGGCCTTCGATACTGTCAGAAGATTCATATTGTTCTAGCTCAAGTCGCATTCGCTGTAATTCAGCAATCAGTGTCAATCGCAGTCGCGATTGCTGTTCTTGGCTGTATTGCTCAAAGAATACAGATAAGGCCTTGGGTAACTCAATATTAGCATTCATACATTAGGCACTCCTATTATATTGAGCAATCCAATCAATAAGATAACGACCTTCAATCGGGGGACTGTACAAATAACCTTGGGCAACATCACACCCCAACTCAGAGAGAATTAACTCTATTGCACTTGTCTCAACGCCTTCTGCAACCACCTTTACGTGCATCTTCTGCGCAAGCGCGATGGTGGACTCTACGATGAGATAATGTTGGTGATTGATATCCATATCGGAGACAAAACTTTTATCAATTTTGATCTCTTTAAAGGGAATGGCATCAAGACGATCATAAGTAGAATAACTTTTACCGAAATCATCAAGGGAAATATCAATATTATTGATGATCAGCCGTGCAATTGAGTTAAGTACTCTATCTTGGTTAATGATTTCCTGTGATTCGGTGAGCTCTAAAATCAAATGGATTTGTTTATACTCACGACCACATTCGATGATGTACTCAATGAGTTCATCACAGGTCAAATCATCTGCGGTAATGTTAATCGACAGGGCAAACGCCATTAATAACGGTTGGCGCGACCAACATTGCAATGCTTGGGAAATAACCATCCGCGAAAACAAGCTATTTAGCCCCTGCTGATTCACCAGTGGCAAAAAAACGTCGGGATAAATATAGCCATTGGATTGATCGCAAAGCCGCGAAAGCACTTCAAAACCGATGATCTCCTTTGTTTTAAGGTTAATCTTAGGCTGATAACACAAAATTAATTGTTCATTTTTGAGCAATTGCCGCACATTGATATTCGCCGCCATGTCTTGCACGATAGACTCATCTTGATGGACACGGTTTCTATCGTCGGAGGCGTCTAGCAATGGCGTTAAAATGTCATTCACATTGATAGGTTTAGCAAATACGCCAAGCAAGTTGAGTTTCAAACCCGTGATAATGCTATCCACCAGTTCTAAAGTCCGTTTATCCGAGGAGCTTATCACCGCAATCGGAATGACTGTAAATCGGGGCTCGGAGGCCAACATATTAATCACCGCAATACCGTCACCTTGATCCATTTTTAAATCTAAAATGACTAAATCAAGTTTTGCTTCTACAGCTAAGATCAGTTCAATTCCGTGATTACCATTACTGGCTTCATAGATCTCCACATTGTCCTCTGCTAAGTACTTATGGATATCAGCTTTCATGGTTTCTCTAATAAAGCGTTGATCATCTATGATGAGAATATTCATATATTGGTCTCTAACTGCATAAAGAAAATGGGATCGATCGTCTGGGATTTGGATGTAGGGATAACAGAAAGCTTGAGTAAATTACGATTCGCCATGACTTCTGTGCGACTGGAGAAAAACGAATAGTTTTTGACTGGTTTGAAGCCGCCTTCTATCGTTCTTACTTTAAATATGGGCAACTTAAATTGCGTCAATTTTCGTTTTAGTGACTCATCACAGATATTAAAACTCAAAAACTTAAGTGAGCGACTCGTGGCCAATTCATTGAGATAAACAGACATCATATAATTTTCAATATAAGGCGTTACGCCAAAGGAGGAGAACACCATTAAGGTATCTGGCAAAGCTTGACTGTTATGGTTAATGACCTCAAACAAGTCCACCTCATCATTCATAAATTCGAGGGCAATTTTGCCTTGAGTGCGGCAGAATAGACTGTGTCCAATGATTTGATCGCCAAAGCTAAAAGCCACCACCAATGAGAGTCCACGAAAAAAAGGTTGAGACAACTTACGGCTCACAAAGGATAAACGCGGGTTACTTTCATAAACCAAGCTAAGTTGCAGCAGGGTCATAAAGTTTTGATGGTGGCTTTCGATAAACTCGACACGATAAGGAGTATTACGGTAGTACGGATGATCACTGCGTTCTATGGTCGATTCAAAAAGGTTAATTAACGCTAAACCTTCGTTGATGAATTTTTTGTCCTCCCGATAAATATCAAACAGTTCAGAGCCAAATATTTCAACGATTTCAGACTGTTTAGCTAGGGATGGAATGTTAACTCCCCGCTCCCAACGGCTAATAGTGATGGAATCTAACATATCGAACAGGCAGCTTTTTTGCCTGAGCAGACTACATAAATCTTCTTGAGATAAATTATTCTCACTGCGGGTGTGTTTTAAGAAATTGGAGAATGTCTGTGCACTTGTTTTGCTTTGATAGGAGATAGGTGTACAAATCATATCGCGTTCCATCTGAATTTTTTATTTTATCTAGCAGCTCCATATACGTCTTATGGTCGATGTCATCTACTGGCTCTGGATGTCTAAATGTAAAAGTAATCCAAATGCGTTGAAGTTTCTCGATGAAATAAAGTCCAGTGATTTTTTCGTCACTCATCACTCAGTTCCTCCATCTCAGCCTTTTATTCACCACGTTTTTTGCAATAGGAAAACGAGTATAAATGCCATTGTTTATCTGAGACCATGGCACAGTCAAAAAAGCGATGGAAAAAAGTGTCTAGTTATTCGTTCGGTTAAATCATTGCATCATAGATAAAACCGCAATCAACAGAACCCCCTATAAAACCGCATAAAATATAAGATTCACCAGCAATGGCCACAAAACGCCAAATTGATTATTTATGCGCTAAATATTCAAAATATGGGATGTAACCTCGGGATTTTTCTCACTAATCTACGTTTTTATGCATAGTTATTCGTGCTTGGAATAGGCAAGCCGCGACAGTATCAGCTTAGAGATATTACTAGGATAGTTTTTAATGGCTTAAGGCTTAAGCCAGCCAGCTGCGAAAATAAGTGGGTAATGGGCCAGTCCAGCGTTTAAAGGAATGCCTATAATCACTGGCGTCGCTGAAGGATAAAGAAGTGGTAATACTGTGGGCATCTTGCGCAGGTGTCGCTAAGTCATAGCGTGCTTTGATTAAACGGGTCTCATCAGCAAGTATCGGCAAGTTGGCCAAAGTTTAAATCCATCTCGGGCAAACTTAAGTTATCCCGCATTAGACACAAAAGAATACCAGCCGCTAAGCCTAACCGCAGTTCGAATATAGTAGTGATTGACATATCCCTTGGCGCTGAATGACGGCAGCGCCGAAACCTATGGTTTGACCGTTACACATCTGCAAGTCGGCAGCGGCGTTTGGCAACAGGGAATGCTGGTGGAGCAAGACGGCTAAAACTACTTACCCAATGATAATCAAACATTTAAATGGTTACCTTGGAGCTGTATCGTCAAACACCTTGACGTTAACTCTGGACATTTAAGCAAAAGGCACAAAGTATAAAGCACAGGAGTTAGAGAAGGCGCTGGTATTGGTCGTAAACATGAGCAACCGGCACCATCTGATTGCAAATTGATGAATTAACTGGTTATGCACTTAATATGCAAATCTAAAACTATAATCCCCGAGATTTTTCTCACCTTAATGCAATAAAGTGAATAGTTAATCATAAAAAAGAGGTTAGCTGTATTCAACAGCTAACCTCTTCTCTTTAAATCAGGCGATAAATCAGATGTTCTATCATACAACTAGAGCCATGACTTCAAAACGACTCTTACAAAAGCTAACTCATACCAGAGCTAATTTTTTACGGGTACGAAAATAGCAAGCTGAGGCTCGTCACAGTAAATAACGAATGTAAAACTAACGCCTGTGAAAAACCATGTCCACTCAATTCGGCAGAAATGGGATTAGCCGCGTTTAGTGCCCCACGGATCGTTATCATCCGTCGATGGGCTTGGTCCTGAACGTTCAGCCATTCTTGAATCGTTTCTTGGCTCGTTTCGGAGTTCGCTGCGGCGCTGTGATTGGCTATTCGATGAACCATATCCAGAGCCGGTGCCACGTCTACCCGTAGGTTTTTTGCCTGAGCCATAACCAGAGTTGGGACGTTTATTACCCGCTTCGTACTCGGCGCTGGCTTGTGCCTGCATTTTAGCGATAGATTCTATGGTGAGTTCCATCGGTTTACGCGGCGCGATACCTGAAGCAAAACCTCGTTCGCGTGGCTTAAGATCAAACTGTTCACCGATGGCTTTAGGCATACGCTTGAATCGATACAGGTAAAAGTTTTCCACTTTCTCCCGCGCCCACTCAGTCTTCTTGAGGAAAATAATACAGGCCTCAATGGTCGGGTTGGTGTTAAAACAACCTAGTTTTAATGCCGCGTATAAAATTTTCCAGCCATAAAAATCGACTAACTCAGTGATCATTGTCTCGAGTTTGAGGCCGTGTAATGGGTTGTTCTGTTGCTCTTCAATCATGGGAATTCCAAGTTCAGCCCTATTGGCTGATTTTACTGTATTAGTTTACGGTTTTGAGTTGTTAAACGAGTGACTCAATTCGCTACTAAAATTCGCGATTAGAGAAATCACTCAAGTTATGAAGTCATGAGCCACTGACGTTGCTACGGCAATAGCATAGGGCGTTAAGCCTCATTGCTCGTGATGCTTAGATCTTAAATCTTACGGACCTGAAGCCTCCAAACAGAGCCATTAAATATTAGCCGTAAAATCTGCTGCTCGACAAAACTGCGGGAATAATAACGGTAAATAAGCTAAACGCCTTCTTTTATTTGCGCTAGCGAGGTTTGGCATCGGCTTTAGGGCAAAAAAATACCCCGCAGCTGACAGTTTTAATCTGCATATCCACGATATCACGCTAACAGGTATGAACTCAGCATCAAGCTCAAACCCGTTTCTAAATTTTACCTATGATCCGCTAATGCCTTGGGTCAACCTCAAAATAAACGCAACTGAAACGGCTCGATTTATAGCTGCGCATCACATCCTTGCTCGCATCTTTAGCCCTTAGTCTGTATACTCCGCGACCTTATTATCCCAACTTTAATGTTTTGGCTTAGAGTGGGTGAAGCGCATGTTTCATTTTGAGGCTTGTTTGTCACAATCCCCGTTAGCAAATACCTAGGAAAGCTCCTTTGATCTCTACCGCGAACATCACGATGCAGTTTGGCCCTGAGCCATTGTTTGAAAACATTTCAGCGAAATTTGGCAACGGTCACCGCTATGGTTTGATCGGCGCGAATGGCTGTGGCAAATCGACCTTTATGAAGATCCTCAGCGGAGCGTTAGCGCCAACCTCTGGCAATGTGTCCATCACGCCCGGCTTAAAAGTCGGTACCCTAAGCCAAGATCAGTTCGCGTTTGAACAATACAGTGTGATCGATGCGGTGATCATGGGGGATGTTGCCCTGTGGAAAGTCAAACAGGAACGCGATGCAATCTACGCCAATCCGAATATGACCGAAGAAGATGGCATGCGCGTTGGCGATCTTGAAAGTGAATTTGCCGAAATGGATGGCTACAGCGCCGAAAGCCGCGCCGGTGAGATTCTGCTCGAAGCGGGTATTGAAGAATCTTTCCATTACGGCCTAATGCAACAAGTCGCACCGGGTTGGAAACTGCGGGTATTGTTGGCACAAGCACTATTTGCCAACCCAGATATTTTGCTGCTCGACGAACCAACCAACAACTTGGACATACATACCATTAGCTGGTTAGAAGCCGAGTTGAACAAACGCAAATGCACCATGATCATTATTTCCCATGATAGGCATTTCTTGAATGCCGTATGTACCCACATGGCCGATATCGATTACGGCGAACTGCGCATTTACCCTGGTAACTACGAATACTTCCTTGCACAATCGTCTTTGATCCGTGAACAATTATTATCGGGTAACGCCAAGAAGAGTGCTGAAATCGAAGAACTGCAAGACTTCGTCAACCGCTTCGGTGCCAACGCATCTAAAGCAAAACAAGCCAGCTCGCGCGCGAAGAAAATGGACAAGATCAAGCTTGATGAAGTGAAATCATCAAGCCGTATTCACCCTTCTATTCGTTTCGATGCTGGCAAGAAAATGCATCGCCAAGCACTGATCCTCGAAGATTTGGCCCATGGGTTTGATGGTGAGCTGCTATTCGAAGGCGGCGACTTAATCCTCGAAGCCGGTGCAAAATTAGCGATTATCGGCGAAAACGGCGTGGGTAAAACCACTTTCCTACGCTGCTTAGTCAATGATTTAGAACACAATAAAGGCGTGATCAAGTGGTCAGAAAACGCATCAATCGGCTACTGTCCACAAGACAGCAGTGACGAATTTGATAATGACTACACATTAATGGATTGGATGTCACAGTGGCGCCAACCTAAGCACAACGATCTTATGGTACGCGCCATGTTAGGCCGTCTGTTGTTCACTGAAGATGACGCGAACAAGAAAGCCCGTAACTGTTCAGGCGGAGAGAAAAACCGCTTGTTATTCGGTAAGTTAATGATGCAAGACATCAATGTGCTGATCATGGACGAACCGACTAACCACATGGACATGGAAGCCATCGAAGCACTCAATAATGCGTTGAAAGACTTTGAAGGCACTTTGATATTCGTCAGTCATGACCGTGAGTTTGTATCGTCACTCGCTACACGTATCATTGATATTAAAGATAAAAAAGTGATTAACTTCCAAGGCACTTTCGATGAGTACCTTTCAAGTCAAGCTGAAATGGAAGCGAGAAAAAGCGCGTAATGTTATTCGGCTAACTTACGCCGATTAACCCAGCGTTATCGCATTAAAAAGTCGTCATTGGTTATCCAATGGCGACTTTTTGTTGGGCTAAATCTGACTAGTTACTCATTAGCTTATTAATTTTTTTAACCAATATCTCGCGATTTTTAGCCAGTTTAAAAATTGTCGGCAAATGTCGAATGACTATCGGCTCAGACTCAAATACCGCATCGCGATCTTTGGCTTGAATATAATCACGGATCTGAAGCATCATCTGTTTATTAAATGCCCAAAGTGAATGACCTTTAAACTCAAGGGAATAAAATGCGTCATTGGGCCATTCAAGTCGATGTTTCTGTTTTGCCATACACTGATAACAACAAATAAGACCAAGATCTGTACCATCTGTAAAAGCACTGTTTGCCCTATGTTCCCAAGTCGAAGTACCTTGGTATTTTTCTGGCAATTTTTCCCGCCAAGAAGCATCCAATAGCGGAGGGAAAAACAGCACACCTGGCCATTTATGGGCAAACCTTTGATTAAACTGCTTGATCTCAAACTGCCAACCCTCAAATAAATGCACATCTTTTTTCTCTAAACGAAAAACATGGGCAAAGGTAAAAGTGGCGCAGCCAGCACAATGGGGGCAAGTAACCTCAACTCCGTTTGGCAGGCTAAAAAACTCATAAAATCCTGTCATTGATACGACATTCCAAATGATTTAGAGACTAATTTGGAGCTCATCAATTTTCCAACCACCTTCATTTATCATGCTAATTCTTTGTTTTTCATTCGCCTCCGATGCATTACCACAGAGATCTTTTTGTGCATATTCAAGAACGGCCGTATCCCCTTCTATCATCTGCGACACTAAGGTGAGTGCTTTGCACTTGGCAGCCGCTTTTGAAAATGAAAGATAAGATGCGATCACTTCATCGCGGGACAGCTTCATCTGCTGCATATACTGTGGGAACTTAGACTCAACATCCGCTTGCTTACGTTGGGTATAGTAAGCCTTGTCCTCTTGATAACTCATCCCCTGCTGTACCTTAGCATTGTACTCGTCATACACTTCGCTCGGCGATTTAGGCGTTGTACAACCTATCAGCACAAGGACAGATATGGGCAGTAAGAAAATCGATTTCATCATCGAACCTCCAAAACTAGACATGTATTATCAATAAATTCCATGGTGCATTCATCTGCTTGTTGTCACTGAACGAGTGCGCCATATATATCCACCAAATACTCCTTATTCTCTTTGAAATCAATTACCTTGGCAGGAAGTAAACCTTTACTATCAACAGGTAACAAAATCAATGAAGATAAAATGTAATGCCACCAAGATAACATGTAAATAGTTCATTGATTACTTTAGCTTGGCAGCGTTGCTCATTCAATTGCAGCACAGTTGCTTACCTTGGCGAGTGCTAAAAATAAGTGCCATAAAGCTGTGAGCATGCTCTAAATTGCAGTATTTGACAGGTCATTGTCTAATGCATTAAAAGGCACAAAGGTCTTTTTATCGAACCAGAGAGGCGAGCGATTTTGTCCTGCAAGCTGATAAGCCCAAGTAGTAATGGCTTCAGAGCGATCACTCTCACAGACGAAATATCGACTGAGTTCAGAGTGTAACGTTTGGCCATGCCGGATAATATTTTGCTCATACCAGTTATCTTTATGGTGCTGAACGGCAAGATGATCGCGTTTTTGATTATTACAACTGCTATGTGCGAGGACAAAATTATGGCCTAAATCATTAGGATATCGTGCCCAAGGGATAAAATGATCCACTTCGCCTGTTTCTTTTAATGATTTTTGGCAATAGAAGCATTGGCCTTTTTGGATATCAAGCAGTACAGGTCTAGCATGGGTGATCGTCTGTCTGTCGCTACCAAACAGAAACTCACTTAAATTGCCTTTACTGCCTATAATCACTTGATTTGCTGGAAACTCGGCGATTTTTTGTACCCATTGAGTACGAGCCAATGACACCACTAAATCGTGAAATCGCCTGAAGCAAAATGCGATACCCAGATTCAACTCGATGTAATTTTTCGTTTTATCATGGGGATAAAGAAAACATTCTTCATTACGTGACAAGTTTTGTAAGCGCCATAAGGGGCCATCTTTAAACGTACCGCGCGTTTTACGCAATAAAGCTGGATAACTAAGATGCGCTTTTAACTGGGATAGACTGTTAACACCTTGATGGCGTAGTTCAATCAAACTGTTGATCAAGGCTGATTGCTTTCCACTATTTTGGATCAAGACAAAATACCCATCATTGGCACCAAAAGGCAAAGAGTGTTGCCAGTAAAGTTCAATAAACTTCTCTACCAAATCATCAATACTGATGGCGGTTTTCAGCGCAGGATCGGCATTGAGTATTAATGGCCGTTCGATACAGATATCGGCGATCGCATGCATAATGGCCGTTCGATACAGATATCGGCGATCGCATGCAGTAAGGCAAATTTGTAAGTTGCAACGAAATCCCCTTCAACTAACAGACGTTGTAAATAGCTAATAAATTCAACTTGTCTTCTCGCATCAATCGGCATTCAGTCGCTCCTGAATAATAACGCTTGCTTCAGGTGCATTTACGTTTGGCATCAGTTTGGGTGTAAAAACTAACGTCTGCCAATGCACTTGTGAGCGACCGAGTTTATCGGTTTCATCTTGGCTCAAATCTAAAAGTCGTAGCTGACAATCTGCAGCAAGTGTGAGCAGTTCATCGGCACTGACTGGGTGCATAACGCGCGCATCGGGGCTTGGGCCATGGCGCAAACTGATGACTAAAAGTCCAGTCGAATTGAGTAAGCGTGAGAGTGTTGCTAGTGCAAGTGGGCGCTCTGAGGGAGATAAATGCATCCACACAGCGCTGAGTAAAATCAGATCAAACTGTTGCGCTAGGCCAACCACTTTTTGCAACTGAGGTAAACCATCCTCAATCCAACGCACGGGTAGATCCCGAGTTAACACCTGCCCCATTTTCGCTAAAACAACCGCAGGTTCGACTGCAATAATTTGTGTCTCTTTGCCCTCTGTTTTTCGGCTAAATAATGCACATCCCGCCCAGAACCTGCTCCCACATCCAATATCGACAATGTATTTTTGGTAAGTAGAGGCAAAAGATGATGCAACCAACTCGAATGCACTTCTTCAAAGGTTTTAGACAAATACTGTGCCGCGAGTATTTCGGCGTGGTCATTATAAAACACTGTGCTCACTGACAACGATCCTTTTGCAACAAGTGATTGTTTTTACAGACGCTAACTTATCACAGTCGTATTTGATAAAAAATATATGTCATCATTATCATGCTGTTTTGCATAAAATATTTAGCATTATGTTGTTCGCGATCACTGTGCTGATTTCGGCTATTCGACCCAAAATTCTTATCAATACCTATGCAATCTCAGCATTTCCCCGTCGTTTTTGTCGCAGTGGTTTACACTCTATGAGTTAGTGTAAAGATAAGTGCAATTGATTGAATCTGTTACATGCTTCTCCAGAGCAGTTTCCATTTCAGTGTTGGAGTGAACGGGTTTTAACGTCTTGGCGTAGCGTCTACATAGAGATTAAGACCTAGGGCTCAATTATTTAGGATATCTATTGCCTATGAGTTTTGAAGATTCGTTAGAGCAACTTAAACGACAGTTTTTACATGCACTGCCGGATAAAAAGAAACAAATCATTACCTTGTGGATTTCATTGCGTAAAAATTGGGACGCACACATGCTGTCTGCCGTGTACCGAGAGGTGCATAACTTAAAAGGGTCGAGCGAGACCTTTGGGTTATCAGATACCAAACACATAGTCGATAAACTGGAGTTGCTGCTTAAGGGGCTGCTCAATGCGCCAGCCCCCGAACTTCCTACGATCAAAGGCTTAGATACCCTCTTCCACCAGTTGTTACAAAACAATATGCGCGGCCAACCGTCGGCGCCAGTAGTAGAGGCGCAAATGCAGCAAAGCCCCTATAAACCGTCAAAGGCGCGCCATGAGCACCATATTGCCATCATAGAAGACGATGGGAATGTCGGCGCTATGATCACAAAGCAGCTGCGAGAGTTCGGTTTTAGTGTGCAGCATTTTTTGAATTTCACGAGCTTTCTGGTGGTGCAAAATAAAACGCCCTTCGATCTGATTTTATTAGATTTAATTCTACCAGATTGGACTAAAGAGGCCTTGTTCGAAGCTGCCACTGAGTTTGAGAAGAACAATACCCGAGTATTTGTTTTATCCTCGCGGGGGGATTTTGACATGCGGCTATTGGCCATTCGTGCCAACGTCAGCGAATATTTTGTTAAACCTGCGGAAACCACTTTATTGGTGCGCAAAATCCATCAATCTCTCAAGATGTCAGAGAAACAGCCGCTTAAGGTGTTACTGGTGGATGATCAACAATCTATGGTGGATTACTTTTCAAGCCTGTTACGCAGCCATGGTTTGATGGTAAAAGGGTTGTCCAGTGCCGAGCAAGTCTTGCCTGCCCTTGAGCAATTTGAGCCTGATTTGTTTATCTTCGATTTGTACATGCCCGAAGTGAACGGGCTTGAGCTGGCAAAGATGATCCGCCAATTGGATAAATACACCTCGAGCCCAATTCTCGTGTTGAGCTCAGACGATACGATGCAGAATAAGGTCAGCATCATACAAGCGGGATCAGATGACTTAATTTCAAAGCAAACCGCACCGAGTTTATTCGTCGCGCAGGTGATTTCCCGTGCGCAACGGGGTCATGATATTCGCAGTTCGGCTAGTCGCGACAGCTTAACTGGGCTGTTAAATCATACCCAAATTCTGGTGGCTGCGAGACGCTGTTTTAACGTAGCGAAACGGATTAACTCTCAAGTTTGTATCGCTATGTTCGATTTAGATCACTTCAAAAAGGTCAACGATACTTATGGTCATTCCGGTGGTGATAAGGTGTTGTTGGCATTTGCCCACCTGTTACAACAATCCTTACGTCAAACTGACTTTACCGGCCGCTACGGTGGTGAAGAATTTATGTTAGTGCTGCCAGATATGCAAAAACCACTGGCGATTGCCAAGTTGAATGCGATCCGTGAAAGCTTTAGCCATATCGTATTTGTTGAAGATGGCGTCGAATTTAAGGTGACGCTCAGCGGCGGTTTAGCCTTTTCGGATCAATGTGAGGAATTTCAAGATTGTCTGTTACTAGCAGATAAAAACCTTTACGAAGCTAAACGTTTAGGCAGAAATCAGCTCGTGGTTTCTCCGACTGACTAGCACTAGATAGAATGAGCCACTGCAGCGCACAAATCAGTTCGGCGTAATGCTCTTCCTGCGAGACTCACGCTCTATTCATCACTTTTGAATCCCACTCAGCGTGGGCGGTCACAGTGAGCTTAAATGGTTAATGAGCTTGCTCGGCATCTGCGATAACTCCACCACATAATCTACCGCACGGCACTTTATTGCTTCTCGTGGCATGCCAAATACCACACAACTTTGTTCATCTTGGGCAAATGTAGTGACGCCTTTTTGGTGTAGCGCCACCATGCCTTCGGCGCCATCTTTGCCCATGCCAGTTAAAATCATCGCGCTGATATTGGGCGTGGCACATTGGGCCAAGGCCGTAAACATCACATCGACCGAAGGTCTGTGGCCACTGACCTTTTCATCTTGGGTTAATTTAACTTTATAACTACCACCCACTTTGATGATCTCAAGGTGATGATCGCCAGGGGCAACATAGGCATAACTGGGTAAGAGTCGTTCCCCATGCTCGGCTTCTTTGACAGTAATCCGTGACTGTCGATTTAAACGTTCCGCAAAAGTGCGGGTAAACCCCGCTGGCATATGTTGGGTGATCACTATCGGCGGCATAGCCGCGGGTAAATGTTGTAATACATAAAGAATGGCTTCAGTACCGCCAGTAGATGCGCCTATCGCGACTAAATGCTGTGTCAGGGTTGTATTGGCCAATATTGGCCGCTTACTTGAAACAGGGCGTACTGGCTCAACAAATTTCTGCGGCTTGATGATTTTGGCTTTCGCGGCAGATTTGATCTTATCTAAAATCAAATCCTGATAATCATGAATACCTTGGAGCGAGTCTAATTTCGGTTTAGGGATAAAATCCACCGCGCCTAAGGCCAAGGCGTTAAATGTCGCATCAGCGCCCTGCTCGGTTAACGATGAAATCATCACTACCGCAGTGGGTCTGGCTTTCATCAAGCGGTCCAAAAATGTTAAACCATCTACTTTGGGCATTTCGATGTCTAAGGTAATCACATCGGGGCGAAATTGGTTCACCAGATCTTTGGCCTCGTAGGCATCGGCAGCAAGCCCAACCAGAGACAGTTCAGAGTCAGCCTCAATCATTTTACCGAGCAAGCTGCGCATTAGCGCAGAATCGTCAACAACTAACACTTTGATCGTCATAACTTAATCACCAAATAGTTCAACGTCGCCGCCCGAAGGTAAATTACGAACCCGTAAACGGTACTCACTTTCCCTGTCAAGAATTGTGCTGTTATGCATGGATTTAATTTTACGGACTTTCACTTTGCCCGAATGGGGGAAAAAATACACTTTGCGCGGATACACATCGAGTAAATCGGCAGCAACGATAGGGATATTTTCAAGATTGAGGTATTCAATCACAAACTCAGCATTACGCTCACCAATGTTGTGCACAGTAAAACTACGTAACATATTACCGCCCCCAAACACCTTAGCTTCGAGTGAATTGCGCTGTGCGCCAAGCTTGAGCAAGTCGTTGATTAACAACTCCATGGCATACACACCGTAACGGGCTGAATCGGCGAGCACCCCAGTACAATTACTATTGTCACTTGGCAATAAAAAGTGATTCATTCCGCCGATTTTGAGCTTAGGATCATACAAGCACACTGAGACGCAGGAGCCTAACACTGTCACTATCATGGTATCTTCACGGGTTGCAAAATACTCACCGGGTAATATTTTTACCGCATCGCAACCAAAATGATGATCGTGATAGCGATTCGGCTCTGCAATGGCATATTCGATATTAGGTTTTAGCACTCATGAGCCCCTTCACTGGCCGATAGGTTGTTTGACCAACGGCAGTGATGATTTGCGGGAACATATTAAAATTTTCCGAATGTCCCGCAATATAAAGCCCATCCTCGCTAAGGGAGTTCATCATGTGTTTTAATATGACTTCCTGCGTTTCTTTATCGAAATAAATCATTACATTACGGCAAAAAATCACATCGATTGGCGTTTTTAGCGGCCAAAAAGAATCGAGCAAATTGATGCGGGTAAACTTGAGCATCTGCTTTAATTCGGGCACCACGCGCACATTGCCCAACTGTGAACCCCTTCCACGGTGAAAAAACCGTTTCTTGCGAATATCGCTAACAGTATCGATCCTGTCTAAGGGATAAATACCCATTTCAGCCTTTTTAAGCACGCCGCTGTCGATATCGGAAGCAATGATCTCGATAGGCGTTTTAAAACTGTTGAAATGTTCAGCGACGACAATCGCAATCGAGTAAGGTTCTTCCCCTGTGCTACTGGCCGCACACCAGATCCTGCGAGTATCAGGGTTATCGATTAAATACTGTTTTAACACCTCAAAGTGATGCGGCTCCCGAAAAAATGCTGTTTGATTAGTGGTTAACGCATTGATAAATTCTTGGTGTTCGTTTTCATGGCTTAGCAGATACTCAAAATAAGCCGAAAAACCGGCTAATTTCAATGTTCTGATCCGCCGCACTAAACGGCTATACACCATAGCATCCTTGCTATCGGCGAGTTTGATCCCCGCTAAGCGGTACAGCGTCGTCCTCGCGGTATTAAAGTGCACCGAGGTATAGGCAAACTCTCGTTCCAATGGTTTGTTTTCACTCAATTAAAATTCTTCCCATTCATCTTGATCTTGCTTCATGGGCTTCATCGCATTGGTTTTAGGTTTCTCTGTCACCCTTGATTTTGCCATAGGTTGAAGCTGCTGTTTGATGGGTTTCATCGCCTTCGCTTTGGGCGCCGCTAATCTCGCGTTGCTGCGTCTTGGGGCTTCATCTTCGTCGTCCACGCGAAAACTGGCGACACTGTCTGAGAGTTGCTGCGCTTGGGATTGCATGCTTTCCGCTGCGGCGGCCGCTTCTTCAACCAATGCCGCATTTTGTTGCGTCATTTCATCCATTTGCACTACGGCTTTGCTGATCTCATCGATACCGATGGCCTGCTCATTAGAGGCTGAGGCAATTTCCGCCATGATGTCGTTCACCCGTTTAATGGCGATGACGATTTCCTTCATGGTATCGCCGGACTTACCGACAAGGCTGTTGCCACTCTCGATTTTAGACACAGAATCCGAGATCAGTGCCTTGATATCTTTAGCGGCATTGGCCGAACGTTGGGCTAAGCTACGCACTTCTGACGCGACCACAGCAAAGCCGCGGCCTTGTTCGCCCGCCCGCGCCGCTTCAACCGCAGCATTGAGCGCTAAGATATTGGTCTGGAAAGCAATGCCATCGATAACACCAATAATGTCGGCAATCTTACGCGCCGATTCATTAATCGATGCCATGGTCTGGACAACTTGCTGAATAAGCTCACCACCGTCCACAGCGACTTCAGCCGCTTTAGAGGCTAAGGCATTGGCTTGACTGGCATTATCCGCATTGAGTTTCACTGTACCTGTGAGTTCCTCCATGCTGGCCGAGGTTTGCTCTAGGCTCGAAGCTTGTTCTTCGGTGCGGCTGGATAAATCAGCGTTGCCTTGAGCTATTTCTGCCGAAGCGGTATTGATGGTATCCGCGGCTCGTTGAATATCTTGGATCATGAAGGATAACTTTTCAGCCGTTTGATTTGAGTAATTTTTCAAATCATCAAAGGTGCCTTCATAGTCGTTATAAATGCGAGTGGTGAGATCTCCGTCGGCCAGCGCCATCAGCACCCGCGCCACATCTTGCAATCCACGTTCCGAGGTTTCAATTAACGAATTTAAATTGTTCGCTAGCATTAAAAAGAAACCTTGCTTGCCATCTGTTTCCGCCCTTTGGGAGAAATCACCCGCAGCTGCGGCTGTGACTATGCGGGAAATTTCCTGCTCGGTTTGGACTTCAATGGTGCGGTCGAGCCACTCAACCACAGTCCCTAAGCGCTCACCTCCTTTAGACACTATGGGGCTGGCGGTTAAGCGAAAATGGCAACTCGCGACCTTGATAAGCGATTCATATTTACGGTCTAATTTATCGAGTAAACTTGCTTGGTGAGCAGGATTGCGGTGGAAGATATCCATAGAGCTGCCGAGGATTTTATCCACGGAAAAATGCGGTAAGGCTTGTCTGATCTCACTTTCAGAATGGCGCAACATAGTTTCGACCGAGCGATTCATATAAATGATCGTACGGTTAGCATCGGCTATCATAACGTTGGTACTGGTATTATTGAGCGCTTCGAGGATGCGCAGGGTTGCTCGCTCGGCTTCGATACTTTCGGTGCGGTCTATCCACTCAACACCTGTGCCTAAATGCTTATTTTCAGCCGTGATAATCGGCGTCAAAATCAACCTAAAAGTACGTTTGCCTATGGTGATTTGCGCGGTATGGGATTGGGTTAGACGCTCTAATAAATTACGCTGATGTGCAGGATTTTTATGGAAAATGTCGATATTACTGCCGATCAGTTTGGCAACCGAGAACTGAGGTAACTCTTTACGAATATCGTCCTCTGCCTCTTGTAGTAAACGGACGACGGCTTTATTCGCATAAATAATATTGCGCTGACTGTCAGCTATCATAAAGCTGTTGCCACTATTATCAAGTAGCTGAAAATAGCGCTGACGCTCTTCATCCCTTTGCTCACGCGCCTCATCATTGCCAAAAAAATTGAAAATACTCATTATTGTTACTCCTGATCAGTCAGACTATTTGCATCAATTAGACCCAGCTCATCACTGCTGATCAGAGCCTGAATATTTACTAAAATGATCATCTTATCCTCGACTGTGGCTAAGCCTTTGAGGTAGCGGCTATCGAACGCCACCCCAAATTCTGGGGCAGGTAAGATTTCCTCCGCCGACAGCTTAATCACATCGGAGACGGCATCGACCACTATGCCGACTATACGTTCAAACACGTTGAGCATAATAACGATAGTGAACTCGTTATAAGTGGCGGTTCCAACAGCAAATTTCATCCGCAAATCCACTATGGGCACTATGTCACCGCGCAAATTAATCACGCCTTTTATAAAACTGGGGGCGTTGGCGATTTTAGTGACCGACTCATAACCGCGAATTTCTTTGACGGACATAATGTCAAGGGCGTAGTGCTCTTCGCCTAACATAAAGCTTAAAAACTCCACCTCATCATGGGCGTTGTATTCCACTTTGGCGGTCATAGTTGATCGACTCTCCATGGCTATTTCCTTAATTTTTAATGTGCAGAGCGAGCGATTCGACATCGAGGATCAACGCGACGCTGCCATCGCCCATGATGGTGGCGCCGGAAACTCCGGGGATCCTGCGATAATGTTTTTCAAGACTTTTAATCACCACTTGCTGCTGGCCAACTAAGGCATCAACGCACAGGCCAAAGCGCTTGTGGTTGCTTTCGAGCAATACGACTATGCCCTCTTCTGGGCAGCGGGCATTGGGCTCAATTTCCATCAGCTGATAAAGATTGAGCAGAGGTAAGTACTCTTCACGTACTTTTAAGAGTCTTTCTTTGGCGAGAAATTTAAGTTGTTCCGTTTGCGGCTGAATAGATTCTATGATGTGCACTAAGGGCAAAATGTAGATCTGATTTCCCACAGAAACCGTCATACCATCGACAATGGCGAGCGTGAGTGGCAACTGGATTTCAAAGGTTGAGCCTTGGCCCTCAGTGGACTCAATATCAATGCGTCCACCTAAGGCTTCAATATTACGGCGCACCACATCCATACCGACACCGCGGCCTGACACATCTGTGACTTCCTCCGCAGTTGAAAATCCTGCGGCAAAAATCAATTGCCAAACTTGCTTGTCGCTACTGTTATCAGCCACTTGCAAACCATTTTCCCGCGCCTTTTGAATAATGCGTTCACGATTTAAGCCTGCGCCGTTATCGTACACAGCGATAACGATATTGCCGCCCCTTTGACTGGCTTTAAGGGATAACACACCCACTTCAGATTTACCCGCAGCGAGCCGTTTTTCAGGTTTTTCGATACCGTGATCTAAACTATTGCGCACTAAGTGGGTCAGCGGATCGACGAGCTTTTCAATCATGCCCTTGTCAATTTCTGTGTTGCCACCTTCAATCACGAGATTGACGTTTTTACCCAGTTGCTCAGAAAGGTCCCTCACTAAACGGTTGAAACGGTTAAACACAAAGGATACCGGCAGCATACGCACCGACATCACTGCCTCTTGCATCTCACGGGTATTACGTTCCAATTCATTGAGCGCAGTCTTGAGTCGCTCACCTAAATCGCCCGTCATCTCGTTACCAATGAGGGTCAACATGGACTGAGTGATCACCAGCTCGCCAGCGAGATTGACCAGGGTATCTATTTTGGAGGTTTCGACCCTTAAGGTGGCATCTTGGGCTGGCGTGGCTGATTTTTTTGTCGCTGTTTTCACCTCTGTGGTATTGGGCTTTGGGGCAACGGATGAGTTTGATGTTGCGTTTGAACTCAGTATTGCAGGCGAGCTTGCTTTCACAGAAGGACTCGTGGGCACGGTTGAAATGGGTGCGGTGGGCTCAGTCGCTTTGGCTTTAAATAAGATGTTTTTGGATTGGCTACTTCCAGTTTCCTGGGCTTGATGTGCTCGAGTGGTCGCTGGCTTATAAACCTTTTGCACTAGCGGTTTTGAACTTAATAACTCGATTTCATTAGCGAAGGATTCTGGCGTTAATGCTTCAAAAAAACCAAAGCCTAACTCATCATCGTCAATTGTCACATCACACAGATCAGCATTACGCTCTTTATTATTTATCGCACTGTCAGCGCTGATCTCTTCCGCTTGATAAGCCTCATCAAAAAATCCAAAGTCTTCACCTTCGATAGCAATATCACGTGCCATTTCATCTTCAAAAAATCCAAAACCCAGATCTTCTGCCGCCACTGGTACGGTGGGTGCTGCATTTATGATGGGAGTGCTAGTAGCGGCGTCTGTACCATTACGTATCGCAACTGATGAACTAAAAGGCTCACCATTTAACGCTGCAACCAACTGACTTTTACTGTATTCAACCTCCTGCCAATCAATCTGCTCTTCTTCGCGGTACAAGCTCAAGATATGGGATAACGTGTCCACAGTACTCAGCAGTAAATCGATAATAGATGACGTTAATTGGAAGTTACCCTTACGGGTTTTATCCAGCAGGTTTTCCATCACATGGGTGACACTGGTTAATGCGGTAAAACCAAAAATACCACTGCCGCCTTTTATAGAATGTGCAGCACGGAAAATGGTGTTCAGTTCTTCAGGATCGGGAGAAGCAAGGTCCAATGCCAATAGCAATTGTTCCATATTTTCAAGATGTTCATGACTTTCTTCAAAAAAGACCTGATGGAACTCGGCCATATTGATGGACATAGCGCACCCCGTTGCAGTTAACCCAGCACTTTAGCCGTAATAGCCAACAACTTTTGAGGATCAAAGGGTTTTACCATCCATCCCGTCGCACCCGCGGCTTTCCCTTGGGCCTTCATGTCATCGCCCGCTTCCGTGGTGAGCATAATGATCGGCGTACGCATAAATGCCGACATAGCACGTAAGGATTTAATTAAGGTCAGCCCATCCATTCGAGGCATGTTTTGGTCAGTCAGAATGAAGTCAAATCTTTGCCCATTACAGATATCAAGGGCTTCTCGACCATCTTTGGCCAGTACCACTTGATAATTAGCCGATTTAAGGGTCGCTTCGACCATTTGTCGAATCGCTGCGGAATCATCAACAATTAATATTCTTTTACTCATGCGCTATTCCATTATGACTTTAGTTATATTCCCTGGCGGTACTAATTCGTATGTCTTAGATAATGTTTTCACCAGCGATAGACCGCGCCCAGACAACTGAGGAATGTCCGCCATCAAATTTTCATCACCCTCAAAGCCTTTGCCACTGTCAGCCACGCTAATATGTAATTCATCCTGCGATGAACGCCAGATGATGCTCACTTTTACCCAATCATTTTCCGTGAGCCTATCTGCAAAACTGTCCCTAATACTATGGTACAGTTCGAAGCCTTCTGGATCATTTTTTAGTCGAGAATCTAATTTTAGTACACCATGATCAATAGCGTTGCTAAATAACTCTGCGACAACAGTAAAAACCCGTTGACAGAAATTAGTCGCAAATCCCAATATGCTGAGAAACTGATTCAATGAACTTAAATAATCAGCGCTGAGTAACATAGGCCCTGCAATACTGACATCCCAGCAGAACTCACCATCCATAATGGCTTTAATACGATTGACATCACGATCTTGATGCCAAGTGTTTAATCGTTCAAAATCTAAGGTACAAATAGTGATGTCATCGGCAATATTTTCAGCAGAACAGTACTCATGAATATTTTTCTCTAAAAATTTTATTAAACCACCTGAAAAATGAATAAAAAGATCTTTTAATTTATCAATGCCAAATGGATTGCCGTCATGGGTATATTGCTCTATTAAACCATCACTAAAAAGGCAAGCATGCCCATGGGATGGTAAATCAACCGTAACAATATCAGCTATAAAAGTATGCGGAGGTAAAATACCAAGGGCCATATTTGTCGATTTAAATTTATCAATGGATTGATTACTGACTGAACGAGAATGGTCAGTTTCTTTAATATTGTGGTTTATTAAACAGTCAACTCCCCCCGTTTTAATATATACGGGTGGCATACCACCATTCCAAATATGTAATTTATTACGATTAAAATCGGCTTCTAAAATAATACAGGCAACAAATCTGTCTTCAGGGTTTTCTCGGTGGAGCTTAGCATTCAGTTCATAAATAAACGTAACTAAAGAAAATCCCTTTGAAACCATGGCTCTAAATGTACTGGCAACACGCATTATGGGCATGGCGGCACTCAGGCCATGACCTGTTGAATCGGCAAGAATTAAGAAGAAATTGCCATTAGGCGCTATGCCATTGAGGATAATATCACCGCTAAAATTAGCACTGGCTTGGCAGTAAGTATGTACAAAATCAAAGTCAGTATTATCAATATTGACTAAGTGCTCAAATAAATGCCGGGCCATGTGTTCTTCTCGGGCCTTTTCATAAAGCATTTTTTCAAGTTCAATTCTTTGATGCTCTACTTTATGCTGAAGTTGCACCCGGGTAAGTAAACATTCAACCTTGTACCAAAATATTTCAACATTTATCGGTTTAACAACAAAATCCAAAACCCCCATTCTAAAACAGGCTAATACGGATTGATTTTCTTTTGTCTCGCTCATGACGATAACAGGTGTTTCTTTTTTATCCTTATTCAACTTGTCCAGTAACGCCAGTGCGGTACCATCCTTTAACCAATAGTTAATCAGAATTAAATCAACCGTATTTTGCGTTATTTCAAATAAACCTTCTTCTAGATCACTACAAACAATGACGTTGTAACCTTTGCTATGAATAAAGTCACTGATCCTTTGACTCGCAATAGCGTCATCATCGATAACTAAAATAAAATGTTCCGGCTGAGTAAGCGATACCATAATGAGTGTTACTCTATGATGTAGATTTTCTGCATATTGGCAATACTAAGGATTTCATTCGCCTGACCATGTGCACCTTTTACAGACGTAGAAATATGTAACTCCTGCGCCTTACGATGCAGCAGTACCATCATGCCTAAAGCAGAACTATCGAGGTAAAGCACTCGACTAAAATCTAAAATAATATGGTTAACCTCTGGAAGCGTTAAAATATCTTGATAATCACTGGTGAATTTCTTGTGGTAATAAAAGTCAAAGCGCTCTGGCAATGAAATAACTTTAATATTTGACATTGTGTTATCCCTAATTAAAAGAGTTCAATTTCACCACAGGTAATTTGATCCCTTGAAACGGGATTATGAGTCTCCTGACGTCGGCGACTCATTTGTATTGTGATGTCATCCCCCTTAATGCCAAACTCCTGTTGTGACATAGTGGTGACGCGATTGAGCGATTCTTTTAAATGGTTTAGGGACTGATTTGTGTAAATCAGGCTTTGGGAAGTAATATCACTGAACTGCAATCCCCGAATAGTATCCGAGATGGCTTGTTCTAGTTCATGTGCCGATGAATCGATACGTTCAATCACTTGAGAATCCTTCTCTGCTTTAACGATAATCTGCCTTAGTGCAGTATCTATATCCTTTTTGGCATCAATAATATAAGTCATATCTTGAGCGGCGACTTTACTCACATGTACGGTTAATTGTTCAATCTGAATTTGAATTGATTTAAGCTGTTTTTGTATGCTTTCACTAAAACCTGCGCTACGAGTGGATAAAGCGCGCACTTCATCTGCCACAACGGCAAAGCCTCTACCCGCATCACCCGCCCGCGCCGCTTCAATTGCCGCATTTAAAGCCAGCAAATTAGTCTGGGACGAGATTTGATCTATGTCTTGCAAGGCTTTCATTGCATGAGGCATAGACTCGTAGATGAGATTCACTTTTTCCAACAACTCCATAGTTGATGCCGACATTTCTATGGTGGATTGAATAAAGCGCTCTAACGTCATTGAGGTATTATTGGCAAATTGCTTCATTTGATCTGAATGGAATAACTCAGCATCATCAGTACTCTTAACGAGATCTGAAATAAATCCTGTCTGCTCCGTCATTAACCGCCCTAAACCATCGAATGACTCACCGAGCAAATTGACTGCGTCACCTTGCACCGCTAGCACACTGTCAATGTTAGCCTCGCAGCCGTTAAGTGTCGTGATTGACTCTTGATACAGATTGATATGGGCTTGCCAATCCGCGGCAAGTTGGTTGTTGAAGGACTTATCATCATGCTGTTGAACTGACTGCATTTGCTGGTGCTGATAAAATTGCCACAGCAACATCATCAATACAGAAATAACCGGACCAATAGCCCACAATGTCATCAAACTCAGCGCATATCCAACGCCTGCCGCGAGCACCGCAACGACCCCATCCTTGTATGTCATATGGACTTCACAATAATTGTACAGTGATTAAAAAGTAGTTTCATATTGGGTGATTTTCAAACACGAAAGTGAAATTATTCACATTGTTACGTGTCGCAATGCGGAAAATGCAGTTATCGCGATAGAAATCCCCATCATTGAGCGCTAATTCTCAGTAAATTGCCGTAAATTCATGATTTGCTAATAAACTTGTCTTAATGGAACCCGAAACTTAACTGTGCAGTCCTCATACCCTAGGTTACACTGGAAGCGTCATGGATTGGGATGGGATCGCTTATGAGTCAACGTACATTAAACTCCTTATTTAAACCGACTTCCGTTGCTATTATCGGCGCTTCGAATACCGAAAAACGCGCGGGTAATGTGCTGATGAAAAACCTACTATCGAGTGGTTTTTCGGGGCCTATCATGCCAGTCACCCCTAAGTATCGGGCAGTGATGGGCGTGCTCGCCTATCCCAATATTGAAGCCTTACCCATCAAACCCGATTTAGCGGTTATTTGTACCCGCGCTTGCCGTGTGCCCACCATTGTTGAAACCCTTGCGCAATTTGGCTGTAAGGTGGCCATTATTATGGCAGCGGGAATGGCACAGGAATTTAACGAAGATGGCGTGAGCCTGCTCGACCTTGCCATGCAAAATGCTAAGCGTTACGGGATGCGCATTCTGGGGCCAAATAGCTTAGGAATGCTATTACCCCCATTGGGATTAAATGCCAGCTTAGCCCACGCCAGCGCCCTACCGGGCAAAATAGCATTTGTGTCTCAATCGGCTGCTATTTGTACAACGGTACTCGATTGGGCCAATAACAAAGGTATTGGCTTTTCCTCCTTTATCTCCCTCGGTGATGCCACCGACATTAACTTTGACGAACTGCTCGATTACCTTGGCCGCGATAGTCGCACCAGCGCCATCATGCTTTATATCGACTCAGTGAATGAGAAGCGCCATTTCCTCTCCGCTGCTCGAGCCGCTTCACGCAATAAACCAATTCTAGTGATTAAATCGGGCCGCAGCGCCGAAGGTGCCCGCGCCGCAAAATTGCATACGGGTGGTGTTGGCGGTAACGATGCAGTGTATGAAGCGGCGTTTCGCCGTGCAGGTATGTTGCGGGTTAACGATCTAATTGAACTGTTTGCCGCGGTTGAAAGCCTCGCGCATTCTAATCCGCTGCAAGGTGAACGCTTAGGAATTATCAGTAATGGTGGCGGCCCCGCGGTGTTAGCTGTGGATGAACTCATTATGCGCGGCGGTAAATTGGCTGAATTGTCAGATGACACCATAGCCAAATTAGAAGCCGTGTTACCGAATACTTGGTCAAGGCAAAACCCCATCGATATCATTGGTGATGCGAACGCATCACGATATGCTAAAGCTTTGACTATCTTGATGGATTCCAATGAACTTGACGCTATTTTGGTCTTGCACTCCCCTTCAGCACTCGGTGAAAGTGTTGAGATAGCTGATGCTTTGGTGAGTGTGATCCACGCGCATCCCAAAAAGAATCGCCTCAATATTTTGACTAACTGGAGCGGTGAAGACTCAGCTTATCAGGCACGAAAACGCTTCACTAAGGGCGGTATATCCACCTACCGTACACCCGAAGGTGCTGTGGGGGCCTTTATGCACATGGTTGAATACCGTCGTAACCAAAAACTGCTGCAAGAAGTGCCGCAATCGATCCCCGATAATATTCCGACAGATAGCCTCACGGCGCGCAAATTATTGCAAGCGGCTCAAGCTAAAGGAAAATCGGTACTGGAAACCCATGAGGCCAGCCCTATTTTGCGTGCTTATGGGCTTAACACTATAGACACTTGGTTTGTGAAAGATGCCGATGAAGCGGTGGCCATTGCGAATGAAGCGGGCTATCCCTTAGCGTTAAAAGTGCAATCCCCTAACATCTTGCATAAGTCCGATGTGCACGGAGTGATGCTCAATTTAACCTCGGCTGAAGATATCCGCCACGCCGCGAATGCGATTACCCAGAGGGTGCATCAAGCCAATCCCGAAGCCATTATTGAAGGCATGATAGTGCAGAAAATGGCGTTGACCGCTGGCGCGCAGGAAATCCGCGTGGCCGTGATAAGCGATCCCGTCTTTGGTCCGGCGATTTGCCTTGGCGAAGGTGGCTCAGAATGGGACCCCACCAATGATGCTGCCGTTGCCCTGCCTCCCCTGAATATGGCACTGGCGCGTTATATGGTGATCCAAGCGTTAAAGACCCATAAGTTAAAAGACAGACATTTACCACTGGGCCTAGACATGAATGCCCTGTGCGTGATGTTAACGCAAATATCCCATATTATTATCGATTGCCCTGAAATCGCCTCGTTAGATTTAAACCCAGTACTGGCCGCGGGTGAAAACATCACTCTGCTCGATGTGAATATCCGTTTGCATGATGCCAATGCCGACAGTTCATCGCGGATGGCCATCATGCCCTATCCGAAGGAATTAGAAGAATTCGCCGAGCTAAAAAATGGCCTTAAGGTAATGCTAAGGCCGATTTTGCCCGAAGATGAACCTAAACATTTGGCCTTCGATAATTCGCTATCCGATGAAGACAGATACAAACGCTATTTTGGGGTGCGCTCGAAAATGACCCATGAAGAAATGGCGGTATTAACTCAAATCGATTACGCCCGTGAGATGGCCTTTATCGCCACGGCGAAGGGACCCGATGGCGATGACATCACCTTAGGTGCCGTGCGTGCATCTATTGACCCTGATAATACCGAGGCCGAGTTTGCCATGGCGGTGCGTGGCGATCATCAAGGTATAGGGTTAGGCAAGTTGTTACTCGAAAAATTAATCAAATATTATCAGGCCAACGACACGCCCGTGCTCACCGGCTTTACCATGTTTGAGAATCGCAATATGGCCAGTCTTGCCAAGAGTCTCGGTTTTAAAGTGACCTTCGATATGGAGGAGCATTTGATCAAAATGCACATGGATTTAAAACCGCCCAGTGATCAATAGCACCTATCCAGACGAACAAAAACGCCGCAAATCATTGCGGCATTTTGTTATCCTAAGTAAATGATTATTTAACGAAATAGCGACCGAGCTAATACTTAACGCCTTGAAACATCGACACTCGCATCACATTCTCAGCCTCTAACACAGTTACGGCCTTCGGACTTAGCTTGGTACAGTGCTTTATCGGCGCGACTAAACAGCGTTTCAGCATCATCCCCCTGTTGCAATGAGGCCATCCCAATCGAGACAGTAATCGCGCCAAGGGAAAGCTTTTTGTCTTTCCCTACCGTTAAGCGCCGCTCAGAAATACGTTCACGCAGATTTTCAGCCACTTGCAATGCGTCGTGAAAATGGGTGTTAGGTAGCACCACCACAAATTCTTCGCCGCCATAACGCGCAACAAAGTCATCCCCACGCACACATTGCTTTAAGGCTAATGCGACATAGGCCAATACTTTATCGCCGGTCAAATGGCCATAGGTGTCGTTAAAGGCTTTAAAGTTATCGATATCAATCAGTAAGAGACTACAGCGGGTCTGGTGATCTTGTGAACGGTAGATTTGATCCTGAATACTCAATTCATAGGCGCGGCGATTATGCAGAGACGTTAATTGGTCTGTCATCGCTGCGAGGCTAAGATTTTCCATTTCCGACTTAAGATTTTGTACTTCTTGACCCATGGTACACAGACTTTGCTCCATCTCACGGTTGTTGATAAGTAGCATCTGCATCTCATCGACCACACCATCAACCAGCTCGTTCAAGGTATTGATATCGGGATTAGTCTGTAATCGCAAACCAAACTCGGCTAATGAGCCAGAAAATGCCGCGGTTCCTTGACTCAACTGGCTGATTTTATTCAACAGGCTATTGATCAAGATTTGTGTTTCAATCTGAACATTTTCAATTACTTCTGGTGACTGTTCTTGGATAAAGGTTTTATAAAGACTGGTATTAACTTCCTTGGTAAAAGAGACAGAATTCGCCAAAAAACCATCAATCGCGCGATTTAAATCGAGATTTGTACCTGCAAAATATTCATACCAAACAGTGTAATTTTCAGGAGTAACAGGAATATCGAGGGCAGACATTTGCGGCACGGCCAAACGCAAAATTTGCGCGGCAGAATCAAGTTCTTTATTTTCTGCAGTAGAAGACATAAATCGCGAACCATAGATTTGTTATGTTTTTGTATATATTAAGTTAACTCAACTGATTCGATTTGGATATGGGAGAAATCAATTATTATGACAGGGAGCAAAAGAAAAGAGGATGTTGCCATCCTCTTCCTCATCATGGTGTCGAACCAACTAGAACGAGCTAAACCTCGCGACAATTAAGTCCACAATTAACCGCGGCAGCGAGCAAAGATATCTAATTCAGGCTGATATACCTCAGTTTTGATATTCATTAGTCCCAATAGACTATCGAATAAATTATCATGGGAGAAACCACCTTTCGCCGCATGCTCAGCCAAACAATCCATATCCAATTGATTATCTTTGCTAAAATCTTTTGACACCCAAGCAAGCATAGGAATGCTCGTCTGCTCAATCGGTGCGATACTGTAAGGCGCGCCATGTAAATACATGCCTTTTTCGCCTAAAGACTCGCCATGATCGCTCAGATACAACATGGCTGAATCAAATTTATCTTGTTGATTTTCTAATTTTTTAACCACTTCGCTAATAATATAGTCAGTGTACAAAATACTATTGTCATAGGTGTTCATCAGCTCATCTTCACTGCAGTTTTGTATATCACTGCGCTGACAATCCGGTGTGAACTTACGGTGTTCTGCTGGATAACGTAAAAAATAAGTTGGGCCATGACTACCAATGACATGCAATACAATCACGGTATCTTTGCGTTCTGCGTTGGCTAAGGCTTCATCTAATTTGTTCAGTAACACTTGGTCGAAACAATATTGGCCAGTGCACAACTTAGGATCACTGTTCAAATCAATGGTTATGTTTTCAACTTGGTCACACACCCCTTTACAGCCAGAATCATTGTCAAACCACTGCACTTTAATACCGCCATGATCCAACACATCAACGGCGGTGTCTTGAGCATAGGCACGGCGTGAATCGTAATCTTCCCGTCCCATGCGAGAAAACATGCAAGGCAAAGATACCGCCGTTGCCGTGCCACATGAATGGGTATCTTTAAAGACTATTAATCCTTGGTCTTGGGTATGAGCGTTGGTTGGCTTGTCGTAGCCATAATACTGATAACTCATTGAACGCGCGGTTTCCCCCACGACTAGAACTAATAAATTCGGTTTTCCATTTGAGTTGGCACTGACATTTTTTGCATCGAGGCCAAGTTGCTGATATTCCATTGGCGTTTGCAAGTACTGCACATTGATGTACTTAGAGACAACGCCGATAAAATATGTCGGCACGATATAACGTTTTAGCTCGTCGTTGTTACGGCCAAAAGCCGCGTAATCTTGAAAATAGAAGAAAGCAATAATGCCCAGTCCTGCCAACATCGCTAGCATAAAAAGCACTTTATGCAGTAGTTCTTTTAGGAAAGGTTTGTACTGAATATCCGCTTTATAGATAAGGTATGCGGGTAAAATCCCAGTCAGTAACATATTCATTATCGAAGCGAAATTCACATACATGAACGCTTCGGCATGATTGGTTTGAAAAGTGTTTTCTATCATGCCGTAATCGAAGACGACATTGTATTGGTAGGCAGCGAAGAACACACTCGATGATAACAAGGTGAGTAAGATGAAAAACGGTTTAACGAGATACTTCACCGTAAATAAGGAAAATACAAAACTGAGTGCAAAGGTTAAAAACAACGGCACAGTAGCAATGAAGATAGGATCGACATCAGGTTGTTTTTCAATGCCTTTCTTAATGATGCCAAACAATGGGATATTGAAAATACAGACGTAAAATAACGCTGTGATAAAAGTGAATCGATTCACCGATAGAGTCTTAAATCTTGCTAACACTGATAGCTCTCACTCAAATTAGTTGTTTGTCGAGAATAACTTAGTATTCTTAAGGTAGTCTTAGCCTTTGACAGTGAAATTTTTTCGCAATAGTAGCAAGCTCTCGGCAATGGCTCAAATTATCTGTGGGTATTGTTAACATTAAATAATAAACTTAAAAAAACGGCCGAACCTCAATAAGTTCGACCGTTTTCTGCTCCCCAACCTATTAGGGTCTTGCTCGGTTTTACCAGTGAAGAGTTAACAATTCATGCTAACCCAGCGGTAATTATCTTAATTGCTGTAATAAGTAGGCAAACGCCATTGAATTAAGTTCCGCAGCTTGATTATTATCTGCAGCGCCGGCGTGGCCACCTTCAATATTTTCGTAGTACAAGACATCAATTCCCATGTCTTTCATCTTAGCAACCATCTTACGGGCGTGACCTGGGTGAACCCTATCATCACGGGTCGATGTGGTGAAAAAGACCTTTGGATAATGCACGTCTTTATGCAGATTATGGTACGGAGAGTACGTTTTAATGTAAGCCCATTCCTCAGGAATATCCGGATTACCATATTCGCCCATCCAGCTGGCACCGGCGAGTAACTTATTGAATCTAAACATGTCAAGCAGAGATACTTGGCACACGACAGCGTTGTACAGATCAGGCCTGCGGGTAAATGCCGCCCCCATTAACAGGCCACCGTTGCTGCCACCTTGGATGCCTAAATGTTTGCTTGACGTGATTTTACGGGCAATCAAATCTTCCGCTATTGCCTCGAAATCCTCATAGGCTTTATGTCGATTTTGCTTTAACGCCGCTTGATGCCAAGCTGGGCCATATTCGCCACCGCCACGAATGTTAGATAACACATATACGCCGCCCTGCTCTAACCAATTCTTACCAATGGTGGCCGAATAGGATGGACGCAGTGAGACTTCAAACCCACCATAGCCATAAAGTAGCGTAGGATTAGTGCCATCTAACTTAAGATCCTTAGCCATCACCACAAAGTACGGTACTTTAGTGCCATCTTTAGACGTCGCAAAGTATTGCTCAGTTTTAAACTTATCCGCAGCAAACTGTTGCGGCATACCTTTAATTTTCTTCGGATTTAAGGTTTTTGCATTAACCGTATAGAGGCTTGAAGGCTCAAGAAAACTGGTGTAATTCACGAAAAAATCATCACTGTCTTGCTCAACGTCCATTACCGTCAGGGCGCCATTCGCTTCGAATGGGACTTGGGTGCTTTGCCAAGCGCCCTTTTCGTCTTGCTCATACCGCACTAATTTGCTTTTCACGTTATCGAGCCAATTCACGAAAATCGCACTCTTACTAAAACTAAGCTGCGCTATCGATGCGGTCTGAGTCGGGCTCACAAATAAACTGAATTTGGCTTTTTGGGCGATAAGATCCGCCACATCGGCATACACGACCGCGCCTTGCTTAAAGTTACCGTCTTTATTGGTTAAATCGCTCTTTAACTCAATAAATAACTTACCTTTAAAATAACCTTTAATCTCAGCATCTTGAGGTAATGGCAACCCTATGAGTTTGCCATCTTGATAGACATATTGGCTGGCGGTATAAAAAGTATGTGCCTCGGTGACTAAACTCAGCGGCGTTTTATCATCGAATAAAACCCAGCCTGATACTGCGACTGAGGTTTTGTCACCAGTGAAAATCGGTTTCGCTTGCTCGAGTGCTGTACCACGTTGCCAGAGTTTCACCTCCCGTGGATAACCTGAGTCAGTCATGCTTTGACCATCACCAAAATCAGTACCGACAAAGGCGTGGTCTTTATCTATCCAGCTCAGACTTGATTTGGCTTCTTTCAAAAAGAATGGCTTATCTTTGGTGGCAACAAAGGATTTAGTATTTAAATTAAATTCTCGCACTTCCACCGCATCGGCACCACCGCGGGAAAGTGAGACAAAACAGCGCTCATTTTCGGGATATTGACAGCTAATATCCTTAAATACCCAATTGACGGCTTCGGCTTTACCTAAGGCATCGATATCAAGCACGGTTTCCCATTTGGGATCGGGTTTAGCATATTCTTCCATGGTAGTGCGGCGGTAAATACCGCGCACATGGGTGTCATCCTTCCAAAAGTTGTATAACTTGTCGCCAATGTGGGTCGCGTAGGGAATGCGTTCTTTATCGTTCAGGATGGCGAGACTGTTCGCCACTAAGGTATCAAAACCTTTAAACGCTTTAATTTCGGCGGCAGATGCAGCATTTTGGGTTTTCACCCATTCCATCGGCTTTGCGCCTTCAACATCTTCTAACCAAATGTATTTATCTTCTTCTGCGTGAAGTTGACCGCTCATACCGAGCACTCCTGCAATGCACAAAGGCAGTAATTTATGATTCATTCTATTCCTTTTAAACAAAGTCCATCTTGAGATCTGCCCTTACATTACCTTAATTAATATCCAGTTCAACTATTAATCCAACAAGAATGTAACAAAAGGTAAGGTACTGTAATAGCTGATGATTAATCTAGAATGAATCGCGTTTTTAAAGATGTCATGCTATAAAAAAGCGTCCACGAGGGACGCTTTTTAGTGGATGAAATAGGGTAAATTAAAACTCGTTATTCATACGAGACAACAAATTGAGCAGTACGATTCGTTCCTCACTGCTCATTTTAGCGGTGAGATCTGTGGTGAGTTGTAGATGTAATGCATCATGTTCGAGGAACAAAGTTTGGCCCTTTTCGGTTAACTCCACCAGAATCGAACGACGATCGGTTTCATGGGGACGACGTACAACCCACTCAGCTTCAACCATTTTGTCGATTTGAACCGTTAGTGTGCCTGTTGTGACACCAATTTTATCCGCTAGTTCTTTCATCCTCATAGCGCCGTGCACGCCGAGTAACTCAATGGTGTGCACCTGCGATAGGCTAAAACCTTTGTCACGTACAATGGCGTGTTCCCAAGACGACAGCTTTTCGTAAAATTCAATAATCACATGATTTAATGCATGATCTGTTGAATGTGCGGCCGTTGAATGAGCAGTCGTTGAATTCAGGTTTGATGAATGATGATGTTCAACAGTCATTTAGGCTTCCTTAGCCATACACTCGCGCTGACGGCAAGTATGGAGTTCAATAGTGATATGGGCCAATTCAGGAAATTGTGACAGTAACTGATTAAAATAACTGACATCTTTCGGTGAATGGGACACGATAGACACCATAATAGCATGGTGATCGGCACTCACTCGCCAAAGATGTAAATCGGCCACTTGATGATCCGGTACGGCCTCAAGGGTTTCCACAACTTTACGCTGTAATGACGCTTTAACACCACCGTCAAGTAAGATAGGACTCGTTTGCTGAATGAGTCCCCATGACCAACGGCTAATAATCACAGCACCCACTATACCCATAACCGGATCGAGCCAAGTCAGTCCCATGTATTTACCAAACAACAAGGCCGCAATGGCGAGCACTGACGTTAACGCATCGGCTAATACGTGAAAATAGGCGGCGCGTAGGTTGTGATCATGACCACCGTGTGCCTTCTGACTCTCATGCTCATGCTCATGCTCATGCTCATGCTCATGCTCATGCTCATGCTCAGCAGCATGGTGCTCCTGTTTATGATGACAATGGCTATGATCTTGATGGCTGTCATCGTGTACATGTGAGTCATCGTGCGTATGTGGACTCGCACCATGCGAATGAGCCGTATGGGCGTGATCGTCATGGGAGTGAGCTTGGCTGTTATGATTCGCGTGAGCATACTTGTCATCATGATCATCTTGATGTCCATGAGCATGACTATGACCATGACCATGAGCGTGCCCATGGTCGTGGGTATGGTGATCTTTGAGTAAAAATACACTCAGCACATTAACGCTCAAACCTATGACAGCCACAAATATGGCTTCGTTAAAATGGATTTGCTCAGGGTTAATCAGTCGCATTCCCGATTCAATTAACATCACCAGTGCCACAAGTCCTAGCGCTATTGCGCTGGTATAACCGCCAAGTACACTCACTTTGCCAGTACCGAAAGCAAATGCAGGATCGTTAGCATGTTTACGGGCATAGGAATAGGCGAATAACGTGATCATAAAGGCCGCGGCATGGGTTCCCATGTGCCAACCGTCGGCGAGCAGTGCCATAGAACCGTAGATGGTTCCGGCAGCAATTTCAGCCACCATAGTGATCACGGTTAAATACAGTACATAGCGAGTGTTCTTCTCGCCATCGCGGTTATGACTCGAAAACTCATGGGCGTGCTGCCACTGGGCGAGTGAGTGCCCTTGGCGGCTTCCCGTAGTAGCTTGATGACCTGTCGCTTGCTCGGCTGTCATTGATTTCATTGTATGGCCCCTGCTCCATTTCTATCGCTATTAATGGTGAAAAACTCGTCGCTTGAATTATAGTTTGAAAATCAAAATATATGAAGATCAAATTAACTATTTATCAAGATATACTGTTTTCAAACTTTTAAACGTGTATTTGAATCCCCATAATGCATCTGCTCTCCTGCCATCAGTCGAGACACTGATATGTAAATTAAGATAGGCAGCTAGACTAGGCAAAGGATATCAGGCAAGGTTTAATGGATTAGCGCTTGATTTATGAGTAAAAATAGCTCACATAGCTGAGTTAGATTGGCTTTATTACAGCCTTATGCAGTTATAGACAGACACAGCGGTGGCTTTTCAGTGCAAGTTGAAATCCAAGTTTTAAGGTTTTTATCTAGGCTATTTCGTATATTTTTCGCATGATATGAGTCATAAAACAGCCACAGCAAAGAATTGAAATAGCTGCGAACTTAACAAAATAAGTCATTGGAAAGTGTAATTAACCCTTATTATTCAGATTGATAAAGATTATTTGAATAAAAAATCGATTTTTTATTGAATAATTTAACCCTTTTTTACCTCTGCTGCGTTTATAGGGAGCAGAACACAGACAAATTTATCGACATCAATTCAGTTCGATTAGGAGAAACAAAATGAAATTGAAGACCTTATTTAGCGTTAGCACTGTTCCCCTTGCATTTGCACTATTGTCATTCAATGCCGCGGCGGTGAGCCCACCACATCCAACAGGATTAGATGCGCCTATGATCAGTATTCAACGTTTCGATCCAAAAGATTACAGCGCACAGGAAGCCACTAAGATGTTCCCTGCTCCGGCAGCAGGTATGGTGCAGCACATTTTAAGTTTACCTAAATTAGAAAATGAAGATGACTACATGGTCGAAATCCAAATTGGTCAGACTCAAATGGTTGATTGCAATAAGCATGGATTAAACGGGGAATTGAAGGAACTGACAGTAGAAGGTTGGGGTTATAACTACTATCAAGTAGATGAAATCGCTGAAGGCCCGAGCACTATGATGGCCTGTTTCGAACTAGCGAAGAAAGAAGCTTTTGTACGTATTCCGGGTGAACTAAAAATGCACTATGACAGTCGCTTGCCTAAGGTTTTTTATCTACCAGAAGGCGCTGAACTGCGTTTCAGAACTTGGAAAGTAGATTCAACCTATCAATATTCCAAGTAAATAGCCGAATTTAACTCTTGCGTCATCAATCAAATGCGCTTCGAGTCTTTGCTGATTGATAAAAGCAAAGACTCGAAGCGCATTAACTAGAATCGTTTAATTCTAACGACTTGCATAATTTCTATTTCAAAACCTGCCACAGTTTCTGTCTCTGGGTAATAGATGACATTGATCTTTTGCCCTTGCAGATTACGATACTTTTTGACCCGTCTAAATTTAAACGGCACGTCACAATCTTCAATCATAACAGTATGTTGTATCCACTCCGCCTTTTCCCTTTGCATATGCGAAACCACAGTCACACCTTCAGAGTGAACCAAATGTTCATGGGTGGCTAACATCTTTTTTACGGCCTTATTCATGTTCAACTCTTTTATCATCTAGTTGCGACAACAGTGACTCAACTTTCTGTTTAATTTCAGCATATCTCAATTTTTCACAGCGGCCGAAACCACTCAACTTACGCACTTGAAAACGACTCACCAAAGGAACTGACATACCAGCAAGGCAACGACAATAGGTATCAAGTGATAAAGCATCTATGCCTTTGGCCGTTAAATGATGCTTCAACTCATGCAAATCAGCCAATATCTGCTGATCTGTCGGCCAAGTCGGTTCCGTCGAATAACTCAACTTAGCGAAATGACCACGGCAGACACTGCAATGACCGCAGACAGCCGGCGTCTCATTATCATCAAAATAACGGGATAAATTGTGGCTTAAGCACGTCTCAAGTTCAAAAAAGCGGACTAACTGCGCTATTCGCGCAATTTCTTTCTGCTCTTTATCAATAAAATAATGGTACAGCTCATCGATGAGTTCCGGACGCGCTAATGCGGCAACATCCACCCGATACACATCGGTAATTCGTTTGGTTTCTAATTCAATCAACTGATGTTCAGCTAAATATTCCAGCGCGGCCAACACGCGACTGCGTTCATGGCCCGTCGCACTGTACAAGGCATCAAAATCTAACGCGCCCCATATTTTCTTCATCTGCGTATGATTAAAAATTTGCGTCAAAAAGGCCTGCCGCTCTGGATTAAAGCGGCTCAGAATGACATGTTTGTCCACTAAAAATTTGTAATTAACATCGGCGTAATAAGCAAATAACGGCTTAACCACACCTAGAATCTCTAGCTGTACAAGTAACGTTTTTAACGGCAACTGGCGAATATTACTCGCCGTCGACACGCCATTAAGCTGACATTCCCACTGACCAGAATCTTGTTCAAGTCGAATAGCTTCAATGACTTGCGCTATACCTTCTCGCTCAGGCGTATCGCCATACACAAAATTTTCAACGGTATTGAGTCCGTCAAGATTGGCTAAAGTCACACAATGGGATAAGGCACCATCACGCCCTGCTCTGCCGATTTCTTGACTGTAGTTTTCAATGGATTTAGGCAAATCATAGTGGATCACAAAACGGATATTGCTCTTATCTATTCCCATACCAAAGGCGATGGTAGCAACAACCACTTGCAGCTTATCCTGCATAAAATCATTTTGAATTTGTTGACGTTTTTCATCTTCAAATCCAGCATGATAGGCACTGGCGACTATGCCTTGTTGGCTCAAGAGTCGTGCGACTATTTCGGCGGTTTGCTGTAACGTCACATACACAATACCAGCACCTGAGAATGATGTTATCTGGTTAACCAGTAAGGCATTTTTCTCTTGAGTCGATACGGACAGAACAGTCAAATCTAAATTGGGTCGATAAAATCCTGTTTGTACTATGTGTTCGGGCGCGATATCGAAGCGCTTGGCCATATCCAGTTTCACTTTACGTGTCGCAGTGGCCGTTAGTAACAATACCAGCGGGATCTCAAGCTCGCGCCGATAATCGGGTAATTTAAGATAATCGGGCCGAAAATTGTGACCCCATTCTGAAATACAATGCGCCTCATCGACGACCAACATAGACAGCGGAACCGATTGAATAAACTGCCTAAAGCGTTCATTTTTGAAACGCTCCACCGACACCATTAAAACTTTCAGTTTGCCAGAGCGTGCATCTGTCATCACTTGCTGACTCTGCTCAGCGCTTAAGGTTGAATCTATGCTGGCCGCATGAATTCCCTTAGATTGTAAAAATTCCAGCTGATCTTTCATCAAGGCGAGTAAAGGCGAAATCACTAAACTCAAATAGGGTAACTGCAATGCTGTAAATTGATAACAAAGGGATTTACCAGAACCTGTCGGGAAAATCGCTAAACTCGACTTCCCTACTAAAAGTTGTGTTATCGTTTGCGCTTGACCAGGGCGAAATTCAGAAAACTCGAAATCCTGCTGCAATAAACTAACGTATGGATTGGTTTCCGGAATGGGATTGAACATCAACCGTCCTTTACACTTATCCTTACCACCCACAAAATTCGGGCATACCGCAAGAAAAAGATTCAGCATTAAGTGAGTCGACTAGTCTAGCAAATTTTGACGTACTTTACGGAGTTAATTAGCAACAACTGAGTTTTCAAGCCAACTTAACTGCTCATCAGGAGCGTAATTATAGGTGAAGATTTCATTGCAACACGATGATTAATATATAATTAATTTACTTTTTTAGTCAGCAATTAAATATGAAAATAAAACCGATTTGTAAAAATTCGATCCGATATCTCCTATGAAAAAACAAGACGTCAGATGAATTTCAGCAAAAAATACATCTCCGATAAATTGAGCATTTAAGGTTTTCTAGCAAGATATAGATTGATCAGCGACGTCAGTTTGTCCTGAAATCTTTCTTCAAAACCATCAATGTCACGCCCTATAGAGACTAAATATTTAGTTGCCTGCTCACGCGAAAGCAGCTTATTTGCAAGACTATATTGCATCTCTTCTAAGGTTTTATCATATCTTGGGATCAACACCCAAGTGCCGACATCGACGTCAAAATGTTGCATCGCTTTCTGGGCTAAAGCACAAAAAGCCTCAATATGATCTACGCCATCAGGTCCGAGACAGCCAGGTTCAATTCGGCATAAAACCGCAATTTTCCTATCGTTTGCAATACTTAAACTCATCTCTAATGCCCCGCGTTATCTAGTCGTAAACATAAGATCTTAACAGTAATTTTACGTGTCTGCACAGATAAGTCACAGCTAACTTACCTTTATTAGATAATCCATTTTAGGCAATAGAACAACTTTAAAATCATATTCTTCAAAATATAGATCCGCGTTTTTTTGTTCTATTCATCAACAATGTCGTCTACAACATCCTCATCAGTATGTTGTAAAACATTAAGCGAAATATTTTCATTATGCTCTGACAATAGGGTATCAATGGCTTGGTCAAAACTGTCTAACTTTTGAGTTTCCATATAACGTTTTAACCTCAAAATAATATCCCTGCTCAGCTCAATATGAGACTTTTTTTGCCGTTTTTTTATTTGAGATAATTCTTTGCGAACCATACGCCAGCCAAAATCCGTAAAATACTGATTGAGCATTTTGTTTACATTAGTAAGCTCGTTGTCGATCCGCTGTGCCTTTTTGCGTAATCGGACTAATTCATTTAGTTGTGTTACCAACTTAGTATAGGAAACCGTTTGTAACTCAGCGTCACAAAACCAATCTGGTTTAGATACCACAGCTTCAGGATTGATAAGGCGATAAATTAAGGGTAAGGCAAAAATTAATTCTGCTTCCTCAAGCAATAATAATTTTCTTCCTGCTGTCGGTTTGTCTTGTTGATATATCCAAGCTTGCGGTTCCATAAATACGTTTCTTTAGTTAAGCATGCGTCTAATGCAGATGAAATAAATCGGTCCTTATGCTAGTACAAATCGATAAGTATTAATATATGGTTCAACCATTTTTTGTGTGTGATATCGATTCCTTGTGCTTCCCTTTTACTTTAGGAAGAATAACTCAACTCGTATCAGGTCAAATACCTAATAAGCTGTTGTACTTATTAGCTTAAATTTCAGCCAATAGATAAGCCTAGTTTAGCGGCATTCCATTCAACAAAGTCAATAAAATGGTTAAACCATTCTTTAAAGTTGTGATTCTTTGGCTAACCAAGTTCGAAACTATCGCATATAGAAAGTACGAATTTCAGACTATTTTTGCTTTTAATTCTATATCCGCATAATTAATCGCCATTGTCCAAATGGCTTTATCTTGGCTATATTTTAAACTAAAAAAACCAACTAAATGCTATTTAATGCGCCCTATTCCGATAACAGAAGTTTATTTGAACAAATAAGCACTCTACCAGTGATAATGACGATTATCACTGGTAGATGTAGGCATGATTTGCGTATAATTACGCCTTCTTAATTCGATATCAGGTCACTTCAACGGCATGTCTAAAATGATCCGGACACATAGTAATGCTCAAAATAACACCAATGTATCGAATGAAAGAGCGACTGGATCAGATCATCGCAATAATAACCGTGCTGAACAGCCACGTTTTTTTGAAGAGACTTTCATACCACAATCTGTTCGAAGTGATTATTTAAGCGCCGCCGAAGAAACTGAATACGAAATTTCAGTCAACACTCGCCGTGTTTATAATACGAGCTTTAGTCTATTTAGCCGTTATTGTGCGGAGCACCAACTGCAGGCCCTTCCCGCAGATCCCCGTAGCGTGATTTCATTTATTGGTTATCAGAAAGAATTGATCCAAGAGAGTACTGGAGTACAACTTTCTAAACAGACATTAACGACTCGACTCGCGGCGATTCGCTACCACCATATTCAAGCGGGATTCCACTCACCTACCGAGCACCCTCTGGTGATAAGAGTGATGCGCGGTTTAAGTAGAAATCAATCTCGCCATGTGAGTGATTATGATCAACAACCGATTATGTATGATGAAGTGGAAATGCTCATTCAAGCTATCGATGAACAAGTGCAGCCATTAACCCGAGCAAGAGACAAAGCCATTATTCAGTTAGGATTACAAGGTGGGTTTCGCCGTTCTGAACTTGCAGATATAAAAGTTCAATATGTCAGTTTTTTACGTAATAAGCTAAAAGTGCGCCTACCTTATTCGAAGAGTAATCAGCAAGGTCAACGGGAATGGAAAGACCTGCCGGATCATGAACCTTTTGCAGCACTCAACGCGGTAAAAAATTGGTTATCACTAGCCAATATAGAGGATGGACATTTATTTAGATCGCTTTCCCGTGATGGGAAATATTTACGCCCTTATCAAATAGTAGAACATCACTCTGAAGCTAATTCAAGTTTACATAAAAATAGTGGTTTTCTCACGGGAGATGATATTTATCGCATCATTAAAAAATATTGCACAAAAGCGGGCCTACCTGCAAAGTTTTATGGTGCCCACAGTTTGCGTAGTGGTTGTGTCACTCAACTCCATGAAAATGATAAAGATCATTTATACATTATGGCCAGAACTGGCCATACCGATCCGCGCTCACTTCGCCATTATTTAAAACCAAGAGACTAAAACACAAAAGACTAAACTAGATCATGACTCGATAAGAATCAGTTAGTCTTTTGCCTAAAATAAAATAGCAATTTTAACGTTAAATATAAATCTATCATGTTTATGAAAAAAATGATACTCAGTAATTATATTAAAATTATTTCCAATTTTTAATTTGAAAAATAATTAAAGCAATAACTTCACATTATATATTTTTATCTTTGACACAACATTTTACATCATAGAAGAATAAAAATCCTAATTGAGGTACTTTGACCTCTGCAGCTTAGACCATAGCAAACTGCTGGTTAACATTTTTATAGCATATCGGGTTTATTGCTCACTGCAGTATTATTGTAATATAAAATCATCTTTATTGTCATATTGATACTTTAGCCTTAGTCACGAAATTTAATCCATCGTACTAGCCGGAGTAATATATGAGTAAGGCCACCTTTGATCCTACACTTTATAATAAAAGTAATAACGAGCCATTTAACCAAGTGTTGGATAAACATTTATCTCGCCGTAACTTCGTAAAAAGTGGTTTAGGCCTCAGTGCTATGACAGCTTTTGCCAGTGTAGGCTTAACTGCTTGCGGATCAGATGACGCCCCTGTTACAAAACCTGTTGATCCAGTGACACCTTTGCCACCGACAAAAAGTACCGCCAAGCTAAACTTTACGTCAGTTGCGGGTTCTCGTTTAGATGCCGTCGTTGTGCCAGAAGGCTATACAGCGCAGGTACTTGCACCATGGGGCACGCCATTAAATGCAAAAGCAGCACCATGGAAAAGCGATGGTAGTAACACTGCCGATGACCAAGCAAACTCAGTCGGTATGCACCATGATGGCATGCATTTCTTTCCATTAAATGATTCGGGTAATGACGGTTTACTTTGCATTAACCATGAATACATTGATGAAGTTGCATTACATCCTGCAGGACAAACTTTTGATCCTACTTCAGGTTTGCGCACGATTATCGATGAGGTACGTAAAGAAATCAACGCCCATGGCGTATCGGTTGTACGTATAAAACTGGTTAATAATCAATGGGAAGTAGTTAGCAATGATAACCATAACCGCCGATTCACCGGTGCGACTGTAATGGATATTAGCGGTCCTCTCGCCTACTCTTCTTTACTCGAAACCCGCTACTCTCCCGACGGTAGTCAGGCTCGCGGTACATTAAATAACTGCGGCAATGGTTACACGCCTTGGGGCACTTATTTAACCTGTGAAGAAAACTGGCCAGGCTACTTCGCTAACCGTGGTACGTTAACTGCCGAGCAAAATCGCATTGGGATCAGCAAAACCAGCACACGTTATGGCTGGGATGATCTTGCAGGTCATGATGAAGAACGTCTCGATGAATTCGCGCGTTTTGATGTCACGCCAAAAGGTGCAAGTGCTCAAGATGACTATCGTAATGAAGCGAATGGTCACGGTTATATTGTTGAAATTGACCCTTTCAATCCAACATCGCGCGCAGTAAAACGTACCGCGCTTGGTCGTTTCCGCCATGAGGGATGTACCTTTGGCAAGCTAACCGAAGGTAAGCCAGTAGTATTCTATTCTGGTCACGATTCACAATTCGAATACTTATATAAATTTGTCTCGGCCGCGGCGTGGGATGCAAAAGATGCTGACAGCAGCAATCGCATACAAACTGGCGATAAGTATATGAATGAAGGTACTTTATATGCAGCTAAGTTTAATGCAAATGGTGGTGGTGTTTGGTTGCCTTTAACCTTAGATAGCCAGACTACGGACGGAAAAACCCTAGGCAATACTTTCGCTAGCTTAGCCGAGATTATTTTGAACACAGCAGGCGCAGCGGATCTTGTTGGTGCAACACCTATGGATCGCCCTGAATGGTGTGCTGTCGATCCTTTCACAGGTTCAATTTATTTGACCCTGACCAACAACTCAAAACGAACTGAAACCAATCCAGCGAACCCAAGATTGAAAAACCACTTTGGCCATATTATTCGTTGGGATGAAAGTGACAAAGATACTGAATTTACATGGGATATCTTCGTATTCGGATCACCAAGTGATGGTAACGCAGAGACAAACTTATCAGGCTTAACCGATCTTAACCAATTTGCCAGCCCAGACGGTTTGGCCTTCGATCAACGCGGTATTTTGTGGGTTCAAACCGACAATGGAGCCAAGGAGGTCGCAGAAGAAACCAACGATCAGATGCTAGCGATAGTGCCTTCAACGCTTGTTGATGGCCAAGAGAAACAGCTCGGCGTATCGGCTAATAACCAAATGGAATTAAAGCGTTTCTTCGTTGGACCAAACGACTGTGAGGTTACGGGTTTTGCTATTAGCCCTGATTACACTTCTGTTTTTGCTAACATTCAGCATCCCGGTAATTGGCCTTATTCGTCCAATGCCGCTGAAAAAACGCCTGCGGGCACGACATTACGCCCTCGCGCCGCTACAGTCGTTATCCGTAAGTTAGATGGTAAAGAAGTCGCGGTATAAACAATTATGCTTGTGCGAGGTATCTTCTTAATATGAAGTTCCTATAAGTTAATTGCTACACATAAAAATCCCCTCACTGTAGGGGATTTATTATTTAAGAAGATAGTTAACTAGCCTTTTTCAAAATAGATTAAATCCAAGATCGATTAACTCTTACTACGACTTGCTTGTTCAAAGGCCAGTTCAAAAGCATCGGTAAAATCTGTAATTGGCAGAAGGTCCTCACGGCAACGGCGATTGCGGCCAAGTAAGGAAGATTCAACAAACAAATCAAACCAAGTACTTAAGGCTTTGCCATTAGCCGCTTCGCCAATCGCTCCTAAAGCCAATGATGCCACCTCGGCGGTGCCAAGTTGAAAATCATGACTACCTTTACGCAATGCATAGGTCGCGAGCGTGTCGGGATCGAAGGAAAGCAACGGCAGCGAGTGCAAGTAAGGACTCTTACGGAACATTTTAATCGCTTCACGCCAACTGCCATCAAGCAGAACAAGTAGCGGCCGTTTGCCTTCGGCCAATGTCGACATCGGCACTTGGTTCAGTACGGTTTGCCCTTGCTCTGCATACTGGGCAGGAAACACTAAATAGGGTTGATATTGCGGCGAACTCAGCAAAGCAAGCAACTCAGCTTCAGGTTCTGTACGTGACCAAATGTAGGCGTGGGTATCAGGAATAAGATCCGCTATGAGTCGTCCGCTATTAGTCGGCTTTAACACCTCATCGTTATACATAATCAGCAGGAAACTGGCGTGAGTATCTAACTGACGGCGTAGCGCACAGGTACAGAACTGCTCACCTAAGAGGCATAATGGACAGCGGATCAGTTTTTTACCGCGGGCACCAAAGGGTTTAGTCGAAATAGACTTACGGTACTGATATAAATGGTGCACTGCATGGGGGGCTAAAGCCATAAAAACCAATTCTCTATCAAACTTATTAAGGATCGCGACCACATCATTTAGCACTTTTTTATCGCGGTGGCGCAGTTTATCCCTTGGCCATCAATGGTGCAATCGCGTAATACATTATCATGATAAAAGGCCGGTGTCAGTGGTTGTGGTTTCATCTGCAGCCTAACGTCAGCGAGATAATTTAAGAGCACAGAGCAACCATCTCTTAAAACATCTGTAATGTATTAATCTGTGTTGCCACTTAGTATGCAACACTAAACCGACCAAATTAACGTTTAACTTACTTATTGGGAGAGTATTGAAACTAAATATCAGTAATGACTTAACTTAGTGTGGAATTGCCCTAATATCATGCGAAAATCTACTCTACAAATACAATCTCAATGAAAGGTCAATTATGCACCCAAAAGCCCCGATCGCTTCTATACCGTTATTAAGCGGTGTACTGCTCACTGCTACGCTATTTTCTACTGTCACTACGGCCCAAACGCTTAATACCAAAGACATCCAGTCAATTGTAGATTCCGCAGTTAAACCACTGATGGCCGAGTATGCTATTCCCGGTGCAGTAATTGGCATCACCATAGAAGGTAAACAGTATTTTTACCAATATGGCGTCAGTTCTAAAACCTCTGGGCAAAGTGTGACTGAAGATACCCTGTTCGAGATTGGCTCTATCAGTAAAACCTTTACCGCAACACTGGCTAACTATGCACAGGGCGAAGGTAAATTAACACTCACGGACATGGCCAGTGATTATGTTCCAGCATTAAAAGGCAGCCATTTTGATAAGATTAGTCTCATCAATTTAGCCACCCACACAGCGGGGGATTTGCCGATGCAAGTTCCTGATAAGGTCACTAATAACGCAGAGTTAATGGATTACCTTAAGCATTGGCAACCATCATTTGCCGCGGGGACCCACAGAAATTACGCCAATCCGAGTATTGGGCTGCTTGGCATGATTGCCGCGCAGAGTTTAGGGCAAACGTTTCCACAAATACTTGAGCAAACACTATTTCCACAATTGGGTATGACAAACAGCTATCTCAAGGTGCCGAGCAGCAAAATGGCCGATTATGCCCAAGGCTACGATAAGCAAGACATGCCAGTGCGGGTCAATCCAGGGGTATTAGCCGATGAAGCCTATGGCGTTAAAACCTCAGCAAAGGATTTACTGCAATTTGTTGAGGCCAATATGCAAATGCACCCGCTTACCAAACCACTGCAAACGGCACTCGATGAGACCCACACGGGATACTTTGATGTGGGCATGATGACCCAAGATATGATTTGGGAGCATTACTCATATCCTATTGATCTTGATAAAATACTTATGGGCCATACTCAGGAAGTCGTGTTTGGCAGTACACCCGTTAAACCCATAGTGCCGCCCCTCGCGCCGCAGCAAAATGTGTGGATTAATAAAACAGGCTCAACTGGCGGTTTTGCCGCTTATGCAGCCTTTATTCCTGCAAAAAAACTCGGCATTGTACTGCTGAGTAATAAAAACACCCCCGTTCCGCCACGGGTCACTGTGGGCTACCAGATTTTAACTGGGATCGAAAAGTTGCAAAAATAACCATGCACTAGGATAGAGGAGATAAGTATATTGGTGCTATCTCCTTTTTCTTAACAATATTCTTGTCGTTACTGATTTATGGCTGACACCTTGCTGCTAACTCACAGTTTCCTTGCAATCTCTCTTTTCTCATGGCGGCTTGTAAGAAAAGATGCACCGCAGGGTTAATCCTTGCGTTAATTCATTTGCAACTCATCGACCTAGTTAACAGACAAATAACCTATCGTAAGTTTAGCTTTACAGCTTAAAATCAGGATAAAAACTTATGCATCGCATTAAAAATTATTTCGTTAAATCAATATGATTGACACTTGAAGTTACGCTTTTAGGGAGTAAGATGCGCGCAAATACCTTAAGTGACCTTTTTCGGAAATATCATGTCAGGCACGCCACATTCTCCTATTCATCACGATGTCGCTCCAGCGGCGAGTCAGTCTAGCCTACTGTTAATGATTGTCTTTATGGTCGCCTGTGGCCAAATGGCGCAGACGATTTTTGTACCTGCCCTTCCACAAATCGCACTCGGGCTCCATGTGGACGCCAGCCAACTACAAGCCGTGATGGCCTGTTACTTACTCTCCTACGGGATGTTTCAATTTGTGTATGGCCCAGTGTCAGATCGCGTTGGCCGCAAAATGCCACTCGTCGTGGGTATCGCAATTTTCGTTCTAGGCGCTGTATTTGCGGCTCAGGCCATAAGCTTTAACCAACTAATTATGGCAAGCCTTATCCAAGGATTAGGCACAGCCAGCGCAGGCGCATTATGCCGTAGCATTCCCCGCGATCACTACTTTGGTGACCGACTGGTAAAATTTAATAGCTATGTCTCTATGGCTGTAGTGTTTTTACCTTTGCTTGCACCATTTATCGGCAGCGCCACTGCGGCCTATTTTGGCTGGCAAGCCGTATACTGGGTATTAGCGGGATTCGGTGTCGCGGTCTGGCTGTTGTTAATATTCCTCTTTAAAGAGTCTTTACCCAAGACGCAACGGGAACATCAAGCCGTTTTCAAATCCTATAAGCATGTCCTACGCCATAGAGCGTTTCGCGCTTATTTATTTTCATTGATCGCCACCTTTGCCGGTATTGCGGCGTTTGAAGCCATTGCTGGTGTACTCTATGGCCAATATCTCGGACTGACACCTTTTATGGTCAGTTGCTATTTTGTTGCGCCAATTCCTGGCTACTTACTGGGGGCACTCATCGCGGGCCGACAGAATAAGCCACAAAGAGTTGTTTACCAAGGTGTTGCGTTACTCGGTGCTGGCGCATTATTTATGTTGATCCCAGGTCTTTTTAATTTAGTGGTTGGCTGGAGTTTACTTATTGGATCGATTTTATTCTTCAGTGGCGCAGGCATGCTGTTCCCTACCCTAACATCTGCTGCGTTAGAGCCATTTCCACGTCAGGCGGGGATTGCGGGCGCATTACTGGGGGGATTACAAAATTTTGGCGCCGGACTTGCCGCATTAACTATGTCTTTAGTGCCTATGGGCGGCCAGTTGAGCATAGGTTTATTAAGTGCTGTGATGGTGGTTTTAGTGATCCTGTCTCTGTATTACGCCAAAGATCAAAATGATACTCACCAGAATTTAATGCCACAGATTTAATGGATATGATTTGAAACTACAATTCTTGGTTTAAGCTAAATCTATTACCATCAGTCAATAAAAAGCCCACATTGTTGTGGGCTTTTTAAATCGATAAGACACTGTAATAAATCAAAAATATCGATTAATTTATTGCTTCTATAGCTTTAATCGTTACAGAATGCGACGCAGTAAAAAATCAGCTTTAAGGCGACGAATTCTAGTCATGATCTTCTTCACTGGCGCAGGATAGCTCTGTAAGGTGTCCACTTGGCTGTAGTGATATAACCGCTGTGTGTGTTCCAGAATATGTGCCTGCTCGGCTTCAAACTGGGCTTTCCAGCAGCCAATTTCATCTTGGATCAACAAACCATTCTCAAGATCCAGCGCCCAAGCTCTTGGATTCAGGTTAGAGCCGGTGATCAAATGCTTATTACCGTCGGCACTGATGCCCTTGAGGTGATAACTGTTGATACCGTGTTTCCACAGATGGATATTCAGCTGGCCATTATCAATCGCCCACTGTTGGCGTTTAGCGAACTTACGCAATGATTGCTCATACATATAGGGCAAGGCACCTATGGTTGAGAAATCCTGCTCTGGCGGAATAAAAAAATCGTTAGCCGTCTTGTCGCCCACAACGATATCAATACGTTTGCCATTGCGTAAATGCTTAGCTAAAGCGCGCACTAAAATGTACGGCGGATTGAAATAAGGTGTGCAAATAAACAGCGAGTCTTTTGACTCTTCCACCAAGGCGACAACCACTTTATTGAGCAAGTTTTTCTTACGTCCTAGCCCAAGTAACGGCGTGATACGATTGCCATCACGGGTCTCCTTAAACTGATACTCAGCGTCAGACAGTCTCAGCTTAAAGCTACGCATGTCCGTCTTTGGTGGTAGCACTTCTTGCTCAGCATCTTGCGTTAATGAACACACAGCTGGATCAGAAATGATATTTTTCTGGATCATCGCGCGCATACTGCGCGCTAATTCGGCTGACTCAATCAAGTGATAACGATCGAAACGGTACTTATCGTGTTGTTGCAAATAGATATTATTGAGACTGGCACCGCTATAAATCACGGCATCATCGATAATAAATCCCTTAAGATGCAACACACCCATAAATTCACGGGATTTGACGGGTACACCTAAGATATCGATGGGATGTTCGGCTTCAGCCATAACTCTACGGTACATCAAATAGTTGCCGCTATCACCTTTATGGCCAATCAAGCCACGTCTCGCACGGTGAAAATCGACTAACACTTTGATATCAAGCGTTGGATTTGCCGCTTTGGCATCCATGAGGGCTTGTAATATCTCACGACCCGCTTCGTCATCTTCTAAATACAGCGCCGCAATATAAATACTGTGCTTGGCGCTCGCAATACGAGCGAGTAATTCTGCCTTGAAACGGCATGGCGTGAGCAACCACGTTAAAGCCTCGGGTTGAACGGCTATTCCACCAAGCTTATCTAGCAAGGCATCCTCCTTTAAACATGCTGACCACCCCGATAGGAAGCACTGGGGTTCAGTGATAAAAACATCACAGCAATATGTGTTAACTCTGGATAGGCCTCTGTCACTGCCAACCTGATCGTTTGTTCTACTTTAAGATGTATATCAGGGTCCTTAGGGAACCAGAGTAACTCAACTTGGACAAAGCGTTGATCAATTTTTCCATTTCGAAAACTGATGCTTGGGATCCAATCTAATGTGAAACTCTCTGCATTACCTTTACATATATCCGCCAATGACTGCAGTAATGTTTGGCTGAACGCTGCAACGACCGCTTGTGGTAAGCCGCGCATACTAATATGTGGCATGGTTTAGTTGTTACCTAAGAACCTAAAATCGTAAGGGGTAGAAATTACCGACTTCACCTCGTCTCGGCAAGACTTTTCTCCCAAAAGTCTTGTTAAACCTAACGGTTTTGCTGGTAATTTGACCTCACGCGATTTTATTCCACTTTAGTGCACCGATTTACCTAAAAATCTTCTTCATTTATCCTTGCTTGAAATCGCATTTTACAGTGAGTATTCTCGGCATTATTTGCCCGTCCACACAATATTTCTCCCTAAATAGGGTGATTCTTAACGCTACAAATCAGTCCAAATTTCACTGAACTGCGCCCAAAATGTCAGCCAAATCACAAAATAATCTTCAAACCCATTTCATTCACCCCGAATCTACTGATTTAGCGTAAACTAAACCGCCTATTTGCGATTAGACCATACGATACAAGATTAAGACTATGAACAAAAAAATTCTGCTGACGTTAGCACTGACATTGCTGTTTGCTTGGGGTATTTTCCATTTTAAAACCCAGTTAGGGTTACTCATCCTGCCGCTGTTTATTGGGCTGGTATTGTTTGTTACCCTACGTTTATATCGCTTGATGGAAAAGGATGACGGCAGCAGTGAGGATTAACCGCACACAATACCAACCTAATCTTAATGATGTTTTGATAAAAATGGCCAATAGCTAACATGGAAACGTTACTGAAAACCACTCTATATGCCGGCCTGCTCTTAGCCGCAAGTCATAATATGGTCTATGCAGAGCAACATGATTCTAGGCCGATAAGTGCTCAAACCACTTCGCTTAGTCAAGCGATCAGCAAGATCAGCCCTCGACATTCACAAATCGCCTTACTGGCAATGGATATGTCGAACAATCAAGTGATCTATAGCCAACAAGCTGAGACCTTGTTTATTCCAGCCAGTACCCAAAAGCTGCTCACAGCAGTCAGTGCTATGGCTCAGCTTGGGCCTGATTTTCGTTATGTCACACAATTATGGACAGATGCACCGATACGCAAAGGCCATATCGCAGGCAGTGCTTATCTGCGCTTTAGTGGCGATCCCACGCTGACTCAAGCCGATCTCAAGGCCATTTTTGCCAATCTCGTAAAACAAGGCATTAATCGTATTGACGGACATCTGTATTTGCTCGGCGATAAACAGGAACAATTGCAAGCTCCTGGTTGGGTATGGGATGACTTAGGTATTTGTTTTGCCGCGCCTGTATCTAGCTATATTATCAATCAAAACTGTGTCTATGGTCAGTTTAGCCCCAGCACTACCAGCAAACCTTCACAGGTAAGTCTGCGTGCAGGAAGTTATGGGGTCAAAATCAGCAGCGATGCGGTGTTTGATCAAAAGGCGAGCCGCGAATTTTGCCAACTTGATATGGTCAGATTAGGTCAAAATAACTACCATTTACGCGGCTGTTACCCTGGCGGTGAGGCGATACCACTGGCGATTGCGGTCAGCGATCCGTTCAAATTTGCCCAAGATAACCTCACCTCTCTACTTAAAGGCGAGATGTCTCTTGCGGGTAAAGTACAACTCGGCATTACCTTACCCCAAAAGGCAAAACTAATTGCCAGCCATAGCTCGGCGCCCTTACCTGAGCTGCTCGAGACTATGCTGCTCAAGTCAGATAATTTGATTGCTGATAGCCTTTTTAAGCAACTTGGTAAAAGTTATTTTAAGACCCAAGGCAGCTTTACCAATGGTGCCGCTGCTATGCAGCGAATTTTAACGAATTTAGGCATAGATTTGAGTAACGCCAATATTGTGGATGGTTCAGGATTGTCACGCTATAACTTACTCAATGCCAAGCAGTTAGCCGCAGTGTTGGCGCTAATCCACCAAGATAGCCGCTTTAGTCCGTTAATCACGAGTCTGCCACAGGCGGGGATCAGCGGCACCTTAAGATATCGCATGGGCTACAACAAGCCGCCGCTTAAACAGCAAATTTTCGCTAAAACAGGCTCGATGCAAGGCGTGTCTAACTTAGCGGGCTTTATCCGTTTGCCCCAGCATAGCGATACCCTGTTTGTTGTCCTTGAGAATGGCATGAGTCCTGAATTGAAAAATCAGCATAGCCCCTCATTTAATGCCGAGTTTCTTAAACAATTGATTTCAGTGCTGCAACCGTCATCATCAACCACTGTGACTGTGAATACTGCGGCTCACTAGAGTCATTAATTAACTGCTACAGAGTAAAAAACTTGCATAAAAAAGCACTGAGTCATCAGTGCTTTTTCAGTTTTTATCTTAACGAATATACCGAAGCCTTGTTAAAACAACTCCGCAGGCATCGCCATAGTCGTCGCATCACCAGCTCTGACTTGGGCGATATGGTAGTCCGCTTTTGGCAATAACTTATCAAAATAGAACTTAGCTAAATAGACTTTCTGCTCGGCGAAAGCTTTATCTTCATGATCCGCAACCTTATCAACCATAGCCAACCAGTAGAAACCATACAGGGTGTAACCAAAGGCATCTAAAAAGTCGACCGCACACGCATTAATAAGTGCAGGCTGAGCCACTTTGCGATCATTAACTGACTCGGCAACGATGACCAAGGCATCTAAACGTGCACACACGGCAGCCACTTTCACCGCATCAACATGGGTGAATGCCCGCATTTGTGCCTTCAAGTCTGCCACAAATTCGTTTAATGCGGCTAAGTTATCGCCAGTGACTTTACGACCGAGGAAATCGATGGCTTGAATGCCATTGGTGCCTTCATAAATCTGAGCGATACGAGTATCACGAACTAATTGCTCAATACCTGTTTCACGAATATAACCATGTCCACCAAAGACTTGTTGCGCCATGATAGTCGCATCTAGACCCCGATCGGTTAAAAATGCTTTCGCAACTGGCGTTAATAAACCCACATAACGCGCCGCTTTGGCCTTAACCTCATCTTGGGCATATTTTGCTAAATCCAGCTGTTGTCCTGTAAATACAGACAAAGCACGGCCCGCTTCTGTCATCGCACGAATGGTCAACAGCATACGGCGCACATCACCGTGGACAATTATGGGATCAGAATCACTGCCCGTCGGTGAGCCGCCAGCGGCGATGCCTTGATTACGCTCTTTAGCGTAATCGGCCGCCATCTGGTACGCCGCCTGCGCACTGCCAAGTCCTTGAATACCAATCGCTAAACGCTCATAGTTCATCATAGTGAACATGCACACTAGGCCGCGATTAGGCTCGCCAATCAAGAAGCCTTGAGCATTATCAAAATTCATCACACAAGTTGCAGAACCTTTAAGGCCCATCTTATGCTCGATAGATCCCACTGATACACCATTGGCATTGGCTAAGCTGCCATCTGCATTCACCGATATCTTAGGTACCAGGAAGAGTGAAATCCCTTTACTATCCGGTAGTTTAGCGAGCACTAAGTGGATGACGTTTTCAGTTAAATCGTGATCGCCACCTGTAATAAAAATCTTGCTGCCCGTGATGGCATAACTGCCATCATCCTGCGGCAAAGCACGGGTACGGATATTACGTAGATCAGAACCCGCTTGCGGCTCCGTCATATCCATAGCACCCGCCCATTCGCCGGAATATAACTTAGGCAAATAAGCTTGTTTCAATTTTTCGCTGCCGTGGGCATTGATACATAAAGCAGCCCCCGCAGTTAACGAGCCATAAAGCGTAAACGCATTACAAGCACTGTAAGCCATTTCGTCGACTAAGATCCCCAGCATCTTCGGCATCCCCATGCCACCAAATTCAGGATCGCCACACAAACCAATCCAACCGCCCTGGGAATACTGCTCATAAACGGCTTTGTAGCCATCAGGGGTAATCACTTGATTGTCTTGATGTAACACGCCCTGCTCATCGCCCGTCCGGTTCAGTGGATGGATCAACTCACTGCTGATCTTGGCTGCTTCTTCCAAAATGGCATTAGCTGTGTCGATATCGACCATTTCTGCAATCTCAGGCAATTGTGCCCAAGTGTTTGGAGCATCAAATACCTGTTCCAGTAGGAAACGCATATCCGTCAACGGGGCTTGGTAAGGATTCATTGGTAGACTCTTAAACGTAGGATTAAAACAGTTGTTTTAATTTATACCAGTTCACTGTAGAAAACAATCTCATTACAAATACAGCCGCGAATAATATAAAAGTATGCGAGCTAAGTATAAATTCAACCCATAAAAAAACCCTTAAGCTTGAACTTAAGGGTCTCTATTTTATAAGCTTTAACACAGGGTTGTCGCAGCGTTAGCTCACAGGCTTGTGGCAATTACCACATTAAATCATCAGGAATTGCGTAATCTGCATAGGGATCATCTTCAACGACCACAGCTTTAGATTCATCCTGTTGCCACAAATAACCACACCACTGCGGCACCAGCAGTTTCACTCGCTCGGCTAACTTATGTGGTACTAAGTAACTCTTATCTTCGTAACGCACTATGCCTAACTGCCCTTTAAGCAATTCTGCCTGCAGTTTTTCATCTATGTATAAAGAATAGATTTTATTATCAAGAGTATAGTTAAATTTCACTTCAGCATAAGCTGGGATCTTAATCGCAGACTTAGTGAACTCAGTGATTAAACCGCGCACCTGTCCACGCTCTGATGCCTCGGCAAAACGTTGCTCATTTAGCGCTTTATCTTTTTGCGCCTGCAACCGTTTTTGCTCGGCCACTTCTTGCTTAAAAGCACTTGAGCCATCATCAACTCGTGATTTTTTGTCACGGCGTTTTTGAGTCTTAACGTCGCGAACCTTTTGTTTACTGGCAAGCCCTGCTTTGAGTAGCTGCTCTTGTAATGCATTAGCCATGGATCATTACCTACTTAATTTCTATAAAATCAAAGTTCTCGATTTTGAATATCAATAATCTAAAACCAAACTACATTTTTGCGGCCAGTTCGCCAAGCTCTGTCATCGCTATACTGGCGCCGCCAAGTGACCAACCGCCATCAACCGGCAGCACAACTCCCGTAATATAGGAAGCTAATTCAGAGCCTAAGAATAGCGCGGCATTGGCGATATCCTGACCTGCGCCGTTGCGTTTTAGCGGAACGGATTGGGCAACCTTTTGCTGTAATGCGGCGCTGGGTGCAAGGCGATTAAAACCTTCAGTATTGGCGATGGGGCCAGGCATAATCGAATTAATTCTCAGCCCTTCACAGCCCCACTCTAACGCTAAAGTTCGTGTTAGCATATCCACACCCGCTTTAGCCGCACACACATGTACTTGCATTGGCATAGCGATCGAAGCCTGCGGCGCCGAAATCTGGATAATATTGCCATTGGGGCGACGCAGCAAAGGATAAGCCTGCTTTAGCACTTGAAAACTGCCGAGCAAATCAATGTCCATCACCGACTTAAAACCATTGACCGAAAGCTTTGCGGCGCTGGCGGGGAAATTCCCCGCCGCGCCGCTTACCAGCACATCGATAAAACCAAACTCAGAAGCGATTTTATCAAAACCGACTTCAAGGGCGCTAAGATCGCGCACATCAAAACTCACACCCAAATGAATACCGTCAGGATTGGCCTGTTGCAACTGCAATACCGCGGCATCGATTTTATCTTGACTGCGGCTCGCAACGGCCACATTTGCGCCAGCCTGTGCGAACGCAATGGCAATCGCGAGATTTATCCCACTGGTACCACCAACAACGACAACATTCTTACCTTGATAGTTAAACATCGTAGCATTAAACATGGGCGTTCTCCGTGAACAGTGAGATAAGCACTCAGGATGTGATTCATTATTCTATGCTGTCATTCAAGATACTATTTCAACTTTTATCAATCATATCAAGGATACCAAAAAGCGATTCCAAGCCTTTTTTATTTAAACGACGATCAAACGACTTTCAAACCGCGCTTTAGACGGCTAGTGTGGCGTCTATACCAATGATTGGTGAATCGCTTGCAATGCTGCTAACGGGTCGGCAGCTTTGGTGATCGGGCGGCCAATCACTAAGTAATCAGAACCCGCTGCTATCGCTTGAGGTGGCGTCATCACGCGGTGTTGATCGCCAGCATCACTGCCAACTGGGCGGATCCCCGGCGTCACGAGTTTGAAATCCTGACCTAACAGCGATTTCAAGGCTGTCGCTTCTTGGGCGGAACACACCACGCCATCGAGTCCCGCTTGCTGCGTGAGCTTCGCCAAACGTTGCACATGCTCAAACGCAGGAACATTGATGCCGAGTAATTTAAGATCGTCATCACTCATCGAGGTTAATACCGTGACCGCGATCAGCATAGGCGCTTTATCGCCGTATGGCAGTAAGGCTTTTTTAGCCGCTTCCATCATGGCTAAGCCACCGCTGGCATGTACGTTCGTCATCCATACGCCCAGCTCTGCAGCAGCGGCCACGGCTTTGGCGACAGTATTGGGAATATCGTGAAATTTCAAATCAAGGAATAAATCAAAACCACGATCATGGATATCTTTCACCAGTTGCGGGCCAAACAAGGTAAACATTTCTTTGCCGACTTTAAGGCGGCACATGTTGGGATCGAGTTTTTCTATCAGTTGTAAAGCATGGTTTTTATTATCGTAATCAAGCGCTACGAGGATAGGTTTAGTCGTCATCATCTCTCCAACGGGGTTACACAAACTGTGTATTCTTCTAATAGATTATTCGCCGTCTAGGCCTCGGATCCGTTTAATGCTGCCCCAGTTTTTACAGGAAGGACAATGCCAGTAAAGCGCATGGGAAGGAAAACCACACTCCTTACAACGGTAACTCGGACGGAATTTAATTTGTTGTTCAACGAGCTGCTCTAGCATAGTTAAACTTTGCTTAGCTTGCCCTTCTTCGGCTTGGCGCAAATGCATCTGCATCAAGTGCTGAAAACCTTTCATGGTCGGATGGCGATATAACGCATCGAGCACCATGGTCTCTGCCGCTTTAATCTCATCAAGACTTATCATGTGCTGCGCTAAGGCGACCACCACAGAAGCTCCAGCGCCATCGGCCATGGCGCCCGCGAGTAATTCTTGAAAACCTTCTTTATCTTGCGTGTCACGATAAACTTGTTTGGCCGTTGGAATTGCATCGGCAAAAAGCTCGATATCGGCTTTTTTCAGTTGCAGCAGCATTTGCTTACACTGGACATAATCTTGAATATCGAGGAATTTTTTCGCTAGGGTCAATAATGCACGACCGCATTGGGGATCTTGCTTCAGCGCCTGTTGCAGCAGTTTAATTTTCTGCGCATCATCACTGGCTTCATCGGCTAACTGGCAATAGAAATGCGCCGTTAACGGCTTTAAAACTTGCTGACGTTTACGACTCAAACGCTTAGTGATATCAATGGCTTTTTGCCACTCTTTAATCACTTGATAGATAGCAATCAGCTGTGTTTCAGATTCTTCACTGTGATCGTCTTGGCTGACCAAGTTGATAAAGATTTCTTCAGCTCTGTCGTAAAAACCTGCTGCTAGATAATCTTTACCCAGCTCCATCATAGCGATGTCACGCTGCTCATTGGTCAATGTTGGCCGCGCAATTAAATTTTGATGAATACGAATAGAGCGGTCGACCTCGCCCCGCTTACGGAACAGCGAACCGAGTGACAGATGGGTATCTATGGTTTCATCGTCAACATCTAACATACTGATAAACAAATCGACGGCTTTATCCGATTCGTTCGACAGTAAGAAATTGAGGCCAGTAAAATAATCCCGGCTCAATTGTTTACGTTGATTACTTTGATTCTGCCTTATGCTCCGTCGCCCCATATACCAGCCATAGGCGGCAGCAATGGGAAGCAACAGAAAGAGGATCTCAAGCATATTAGGCGTCTACATCCTGAGGGATTTTAGCGATCACTTGATTTAGTTTCTTTTTAGTTGCCGCTAAACTTAATTTCAAGCGAACAATATAGTAGCTAGCAAATAACCAACTCAAAATAAAACCAGCAAAAAAGACAACCGCTAACACAACAGGTAAACGATATTCACCCTGTGCGACAAAATAGCTGATAGTCACCACTTGTTCGTTGCGCGCGCCAAAAATCAACGCCAAAATAAATAACAGTGCCACAAGCACAGTTGCTACAAATGATTTCACGCTGCACTCCCTAAACGCGTTTCAATTTAATGATTATCCAAGAAATTTACTAAGCTGACCAGCATTGCCTTGCAATCGATACAAAAAAGCCTCCTAACGGAGGCTTTTTACTATGCGGTCAATCACACATTAACGGCGTCAACACGCTCGCGCAGTTCTTTGCCTGGCTTAAAGTGCGGGACGTATTTACCTTCCAAATCGACTGATGAACCAGTCTTTGGATTACGGCCAGTCCGCGGTGCACGATAGTGAAGCGAGAAACTACCAAAGCCACGGATCTCAATACGATCACCGCTTTCTAATGTTGTTGCCATTTGCTCCAACATTTCTTTGATTGCGCCTTCAACCTCTTTCGCCGACAGCTGCGACTGCCTGGTGGCGAGTTTTTCGATAAGTTCAGATTTCGTCATCCTAGCTATCCCCTATTATCAAGCCAAACACAGTCGCCTAATGGGGAGAGATGTCTCCCCAAACAACAGGCGATTATTTACGAGCTGCTTTAAACGCTTCAGCCATTGCATTGCTAATAACAGCGTCATCTTGTTTGTTCAGAGTCGCCATTACTTCTTTCTCTTCAGCTTCGTCTTTCGCTTTGATTGACAGGCTGATAGAGCGGTTCTTACGGTCAACACCCATGAACTTAGCTTCGATTGCATCACCTACATTATAGACAGTAGATGCATCTTCGATACGCTCACGTGAAATGTCAGCTACACGGATGTAACCTTCAACAGTGTCAGCCAGTTCAACAGTCACACCTTTAGCATCAACAGCAGAAACAGTACCGTTTACGATAGTACCTTTCTTCTTGTCAGCCAAGTATGCGTTGAATGGATCATCTTCAGTTTGCTTAACACCTAAGCTGATGCGCTCACGCTCTGGATCTACAGACAGAACCACTGCATGGATTTCATCGCCTTTCTTGTATTCAGAAACTGCGTCTTCGCCAGTACCGTTCCAAGAAATGTCAGACAGGTGAACTAGACCATCGATACCGCCGTCAAGACCGATAAAGATACCGAAGTCAGTGATTGACTTGATCTTACCAGAAACCTTGTCGCCTTTGTTGTAACGAGTTGCGAAGTCATCCCATGGATTGGTCTTACATTGTTTCAGACCTAGAGAAATACGACGACGCTCTTCATCGATGTCCAGAACCAGAACTTCAACTTCATCACCTAAGTTAACTACTTTAGATGGGTGAATGTTCTTGTTAGTCCAATCCATTTCAGAAACGTGAACCAGACCTTCAACGCCTTCTTCGATTTCTACGAAGCAACCGTAGTCAGTTAGGTTAGTAACGCGACCAGTTAAACGTGTGTTTTCTGGGTAGCGTTTGCTGATTTCTAACCATGGATCTTCGCCAAGTTGTTTCAGACCTAAAGACACACGAGTGCGCTCACGATCGTACTTCAGTACTTTAACGTTGATTTCATCGCCAACATTGACGATTTCTGATGGATGTTTAACACGTTTCCACGCCATATCTGTGATATGTAGCAGACCGTCAACACCACCTAAATCTACGAATGCACCGTAGTCAGTCAGGTTCTTAACGATACCCTTAACTGCTTGACCTTCTTGCAGGTTTTCTAACAGTGCATCACGCTCAGCGCTGCTTTCTGATTCGATAACTGCACGACGAGAAACAACAACGTTGTTACGCTTCTGGTCTAGCTTGATAACTTTGAATTCTAATTCTTTGTACTCTAAGTGAGCGGTGTCGCGAACTGGGCGCACGTCAACTAGAGAACCTGGTAAGAAGGCACGGATACCGTTTAATTCAACAGTGAAACCGCCTTTAACTTTACCATTGATGATACCGATTACAGTTTCAGCATCTTCATAAGCTTTTTCCAGAACGATCCAAGCTTCATGACGTTTCGCTTTTTCGCGAGACAGTTGAGTCTCACCGAAGCCGTCTTCAACAGAGTCAAGAGCTACGTCAACTTCATCGCCAACTTGAATTTCTAAAACGCCTTGAGCGTTTTTGAATTGTTCAGCTGGGATTGGGCTTTCAGACTTCAGACCCGCGTCAACCAGTACCATACCGTTTTTGATTGATACAACAGTACCACGAACGATAGAGCCTGGACGGAATTCCAGAGTTTGAAGGGATTGTTCAAATAGATCAGCAAAAGATTCAGTCATGTTTAGGTTACTTTCTTTATTAAACCACTGTCCGTCCTAGACGTGGAGTCAGTCAAATTATCCGTATCATCCTTAATACGAATACCTATCCGGTGGACTAACTTAGTTAGTGCCGGATAATTTTTGGTTGATAAAGTTAAGCGCAAGCGCTAGCACTTCATCAATACCCTTACCGCTAGTATCGATAATGAGCGCGTCATCGGCGGGGACTAAAGGAGCCACCGGACGATTCATATCGCGGTCATCACGTTCGATAATTTCACTTAAAAGGCGCTCGATATTAACATCGAAGCCCTTGTCCTGCAACTGATTATAGCGTCTTTGGGCACGCTCTTCAGCTGAGGCGGTTAAATATAATTTTGCCGGCGCACTTGGGAAAACGACTGTTCCCATGTCACGACCATCGGCAATTAATCCTGGCGCCGTTTTAAAGGCCCGTTGGCGACGTAATAAGGCTTCTCTCACCCGTGGAAAGGCAGCGACTTTTGAAGCGGCATTCGAGCACTCTTGGGTGCGAATGTCGTTGGTGACGTCTTCACCTTCCAATATCACTTGAACCGGATCTTTATCATTGCCTGTTAGAAACTTCACATCCAGATGTGCCGCTAACAACGTGATAGACTCTTCATTTTCCAGTTCAACGTTATGATGAATTGCTGCAAGCGCAAGAACTCGGTAAATGGCACCACTATCAAGTAGTTGCCAACCTAGATGCTGAGCCAATAATTGACTAATTGTACCTTTGCCAGCACCACTTGGGCCGTCGATTGTGACTACAGGAGCCCGTTCAGACATACATTCCTCCGCAAAAAATAACCATCATCCGTGAGTTCATCAAGTGAGCCCCCGAAAATGAGCGCGCCGCATTGTACAACAAAAGACAAACAAAATCCGTGGATTTTTTATGAAGATTAGAAGCCGCACAAATACGGCTTGCTATTCTTGACATTGATGGTTGTAACAATGACGAAACAAACAGACTTAGCCTTGCAGGCTCGCAAACTGCTTAAAGTAGTCAGGGAATGTTTTAGAAGTACAGTCAGGATCATTGATGGTGATACCGCAATCGGCAAATGCCAGCATAGAAAAGCACATGGCCATGCGGTGATCGTTGTAGGTATCAATTTCAGCGGTGTTAATAACGGCTGGCGGGGTGATTTTAATGTAGTCATTCCCCTCTTCAACCTCGGCGCCCACTTTTCGCAGCTCAGTAGCCATTGCTGCTAAGCGGTCGGTTTCCTTGATGCGCCAGTTGTAAATATTGCGAATAACCGTCGTGCCTTTCGCAAATAGCGCGGCCGTAGCTATGGTCATAGCCGCATCGGGAATATGGTTCATATCTAAGTCGACGGCGGTTAATTGTGAGCCGCGGGCAATAATATAGTCATCGCCCCACTCGATATCTGCGCCCATTTTTTCGAGCACATCGGCAAATTTTACATCACCTTGAATACTCAAGCGGCCCACACCCGTGACTTTGACTTCGCCGCCTTTAATCGCCCCAGCGGCAAGGAAATACGATGCCGATGACGCATCGCCTTCTACCAGTACTTTGCCTGGTGATATATAACGCTGGCCTGCAACAATCTCAAAACGGGCATAGTCATGGTTAATGACTTTAACGCCGAACTGCGCCATCAAGGCGATAGTGATATCGATATAAGGCTTAGATACTAACTCGCCTTTGACATGGATATTGACGCTGCCCTTAGCAAGCGGCGCAACCATCAACAAAGCCGTTAAAAACTGGCTCGATAAATCGCCTGCAATTTCAACATCACCGCCATTAAGGCCAGTGGCATTAATCGTCAGTGGCGGGAAACCGTCATTTTTAAGATAAACAATATTGGCACCGAGTTGCCTTAAGGCATCGACTAAATCGCCAATCGGACGCTCTTCCATACGTGGTTCGCCCGTGAGGGTAAATTCACCTTGGCCTAAGGTTAAGGCGGCGCATAAGGGGCGCATTGCGGTACCCGCATTGCCTAAAAACAATTCCTGCGCGGATGCTGAGGAAATCACACCACCTAAACCATCGAGTTCACACACAGTATTGTTTTGCGATAAACGGTAGTTCACCCCTAACTGCTTGAGGGAGGCCAGCATGTGGCGGATATCATCTGAATCGAGCAGATTGGTGAGCGTGGTAGTACCTTGGGCTAAGGTGGCCAATAATAAGGCTCGATTTGAAATACTTTTTGAGCCCGGAATATTGATTTCACCGTGGACTTGCACAACAGGTTCAAGACGTAATTGCTTCATGAATAAATCTTCTTTCTCTATAGGGCGTCATCATCACGATCACGCGGACTGAATACGCAAAATGGCAACTTCACGCTACAGCGCGTCAAGTTAAGATTACAAATAAAAGGAGATTGGGGCCTTGTTGGTGCTTCGTCGTTATAAAATTACCGATTGTCGCTAAGGATTCAACCGTTTTTTCGAGAAAAATGGCATTTTGGTCAGATTATTTGCTGAGATCAGTGTAAAAATAACAAAAACGCAAAATTTAAGCGGTTAATTTATGATTTAACCGTATTTTTGGCAGGCTTTTTTGCCAAGATAACTGGCGTGTAATCACAGTTTTCACTTTAATTACTTTACCTTTCCGCGCTATTCTAGCCTCCAAACGATAAATAACGCATATCTGATACGAACAATCACGTTTGCACTATAACCAGAAAGGTAGATGGAGCTATGTTTAACTCACTCATCGCAATGCCAGCGGACCCCATCCTTGGCTTGTTAACTCAGTACCGCGAAGACTCTCACCCACAAAAAGTGGATTTAGGTGTGGGCGTTTATAAAGATCCTACCGGCGTTACCCCTATTCTAAGCTGCGTGAAAAAAGCGGAAAAATTCCGTCTCGATACCGAAACCACCAAAGTGTATATCGGCCCAACAGGCTCACCACAATTCAACACCTTGATGACGGAATTAGCCTTTGGTGCTGGCCACAGTGCCATTATCGCTAACCGTATCCGCACCGTTTCAACACCCGGTGGTACAGGCGCGCTGCGCGTGGCGGGTGACTTTATCAAACGCTGCAACCCGAATGCCGTGTTATGGGTAAGCGATCCAACTTGGGCAAACCATATCGGTTTATTCGAAGCAGCTGGTATTACTGTTAAAACCTATCCTTACTATGACTACGATAGCAAATCATTGAAATTTGATGAGATGCTTGCTGCATTATCGCAAGTAAGTCCTGATGATGTGGTGTTATTCCACGCCTGTTGCCATAACCCAAGCGGAATGGATTTAACCACAGAGCAATGGGATAAAGTGGTTGCCCTTACAAAAGAGCAAGGCTTTACGCCACTGATTGACATGGCCTACCAAGGCTTTGGTGATGGCGTTGATATTGATGCCTACGGCGTGCGTCATATGGCGGCAGCGGTCGATAATATGATCCTGTGCAGCTCATGCTCGAAAAACTTCGGTTTGTACCGTGAGCGTATTGGTTCCTGCTCTGTGATTGCCAAAGATGCCAATACCGCCAATATCGCGCAATCGGTACTGCTTTATGTGGTTCGCTGCCTTTACTCTATGCCACCTGCCCATGGTGCGGCGATTGTTGAGACGATTTTAGGATCAAAAGAATTAACCCAAGAATGGCTTGATGAGCTGAAAGTGATGCGCGATCGCATCAACGGCAACCGCGCCATTTTAGTGGATAAACTTAAAGCCAACGGCGTAAACCGTGACTTTAGCTTTATCGCCCGCCAAAAAGGTATGTTCTCTTTCCTTGGGGTGGCTCCAGAGCAAGTGGCGCGCCTACAAAAAGAATTCAGCATCTATATGGTAGGTTCAAGTCGCATCAGTATTGCTGGGATCAGTGAAGATAACGTCGATTACTTAGCCCAATCAATTGCTAAAGTGCTCTAAGCGCCGCTGAGTTTATCTGCACCGCTCACTCTGCTGTATTCCCGCAATAAAGAGATACAGCAGAGTTCATTTACCGCCTAATGTATTCAATTTTTCAATCATCCCACCCGATAAGTTTTGACAGTTTATTATCCTCTGTTGCATATCCCCCAATATGACAAACACCACCACGTCTCACTGTTCAAGCATTTATTTTCAATCGTAAAACCACATTCTAGCGATTTTGGCATCGCGGCGTTATCGCAATAAGCCACAAATTGTGACCTCGGTCGGCGGATTTCCATTTCATTAATCAGGACTACAGCTATTTTCACTTTTTAAAGCCAACGCCACTGAGTAAATTAGTGGTTATCATAGAACTTGTGGATATTCCGCCATGTTATTACCAGATAGATTAGTGCAAATCGTTACTAGCCCTCAGCTTTCACCCAAGCAAAAATCCAACTATTTAGCATTAGAAGCGGAAGCCAGTTTGCCCTATATGTCGATATCGCCCGAGGTAAAAGCGGCGATGAATGACGGTATTATTTGCGACATGTTTGAAGGCCATGCGCCTTTTAAACCACGCTATGTGTTGCCAGATTATGCCCGCTATCTAAAGCAAGGTTCAGAATATTTAGAGCTTTCACCTGCGCAGGATTTAGATGAAGCCCTCAATGCTTTAACCATCCTTTATCACCACGTGCCATCGGTGACTAACATTCCAGTGTATCTAGGTCAGCTGGATGAAATATTAATGCCTTTCACCGAAGGAATGGATGTAGAGGTACTTTATCGTAAACTTAAACTGTTCTGGATCATGCTCGACAGAACGCTGCCAGACGCCTTTATGCACGTGAATATTGGTCCGACCGATAACATCGTTTGCCGCACCCTACTGCGCATTGATGCCGAATTACAACAAGTTGCCCCCAATTTGACCTTTATGTACGACCCAGCCATCACGCCAGATGAACTGTTGTTACTCGCCACCACCAATATTTGTCAGTGCAGTAAGCCGCATATCGCAAATTATCCACTGCATGCCAGTGCGTTTGATGCACGTGGGTTTGGTATTGTCAGTTGCTACAATGCCTTGCCGTTAGCAGGCGGCGCCAATACCTTGGTTCGACTCAATCTTAAAGAGGTCGCGTTAAAGGTCACTTCAATCAGTGATTTTTTTGATGCTGTCTTGCCAAATTACTGCTCACTCACCTTTGAACTTATCGAGGCGCGCTCGGTATTTTTGCATCAAGAGTCACACTTCTTTGACAGCTTCTTAGTTAAAGAACAATTGATTGATGAGTCGCGTTTTGCGCCTATGTTTGGCATTTACGGCATGGCGGAAGCGGTGAATATTCTGCAATCATTAACAGCCAGTGGAGAAGTTAAGCCAGCTAAACACGCTAGCTATGGCCATGAATATGGTCATGAAACGGATGCAAATCAGCTGGGCTATCGTATTTCTGCCACGCTCGATGCCATAGTGAAATCCACACCCGTCGCGCATGGTTACCATGGGCGAGCACTGCTGCATTCACAGGGCGGCATCAGTATCGACAAAGACGTGACCCCAGGCGTTCGCATTCCCTATGGCACTGAGCCCAATCCCATCGCTCACATTCAAGCCTTAGCGCAACATCATCAGTATTATACGGCGGGGATTAGCGATATTTTGACTATCGATGAAACCGTAAAATCCAATCCTCAAGCCATGTTCCAACTGTGTAAAGCCGCGCTTGAGTTAGGTTTTAGGGAATTTACCGCCAATGTTACCTCTAATGATTTAATGCGCGTGACCGGCTATATGGTAAAACGCTCGGATATTGAAGCGTTTAAGCAGTGCGGCTCACGCCTCAATACCACAGGCTTAGCCGCAGAAGCGGCAGTTAATACGGGGATATTGCAACGCCAAGCAAGAGTCATAGCCCATGAGCACTCCCCTTGTGTCTTTGAATAGGCATGTAATGGTCAGTCAGCTATTGCCCTTTTCCTGCGTTGACGGGCCTGGCAGCAGGCTCGTGTTATTCCTGCAGGGCTGCAACTATCAATGCAAAAACTGCCATAACCCACATACCATAGGATTGTGCGATGCCTGTGGCAATTGTGTCGCCACCTGCCCTGACAATGCGCTGACATTGATAAACCTCAATAATAAGCCTCGTATTCGCTGGGATAGTGAGCGTTGTAGCCAATGCGATACCTGTTTTGCCGTATGCCCGAAACAAGCGAGCCCTAAGGTCACGCATTACACTGTTGAAGAGATACTAGGGATTCTGCACAGTCAGCGTCACTTTATTAATGGTATTACCGTGAGCGGCGGCGAAGCGAGCCTGCAATTGCCGTTCATTATTGCGTTGTTTAAAGGGATTAAGGCGACAGAGTCGTTATCACACTTAACGTGCATGCTCGACACCAATGGCAGTTTGAGTCTAACCGGTTGGCATAAACTGCTGCCCTTTTTGGATGGCGCCATGGTGGATCTCAAAGCGTGGCAGCAAGATACCCATAGATACATTACTGGTCGCAACAACCATGCCGTGTTCAAATCCATTCAGCTATTGGCGCAGCAGCAAAAACTGTATGAAGTAAGATTGCTGCACATTCCGAGCATCACGGATTATGAACAGGAGATAGAAGCGCTGGCGACCTATTTGCTTCAGCTAGGTGCGGATACACGGGTCAAGTTAAATGCCTTTCACCACCATGGCGTTGTCGACGCGTTAACGTGGCCAAGCTGCACACAAGCCGATATTGAACGCTTAGCCGCAAAGCTTGCAAAGCGAGGCGTCACCAATCTTATCTTACCCTCTTGCTATATTTAGCGACTGCAAAGCAAAATTTGCTCGTACAGCCAGCGCAACGCGGGATCCTTCATACTTTGTCTATGCCAAACGAGACTGTAAGCCACTTTGCCATATTCTATCGGTAAGGACTTGACGGTTAAGCCTTTAGCTTGGCTGGCAATAGATGCCCAGCGGCGCGAGCAGGTAAAAAGCAGCTCACTGTGGTGACACATTAACGCTGCGCTGCCAAAATCAGGGACCGAAATGGGTACGGCACGTTTTTTTGATTGCTGGGCGAGCAAAATATCAAAAAATGGCGTACTGAGATCCGTATCGGTAATGCCAATATGGCGGTAACTTAGGTAATCATCGAAGCTGATCTGCGGCTGTTTAGCCAAGGGGTGAGACGAGTTCATCAGACAGACCATTTCATCGCTGAACAAGGTTTCCCACACCAGATCGTCTTGAAGAAGATTCGGTTGGCTCAGATCGTGGGGTAACAGCACAAAATCTAACGAGCCTTTGATGAGTCCATCAAAACCAATATTGTCTTTGCTATAAATATCGAGATGGATATGGGGGGCCAAACTGAGAATATGGGCACTTAATTTGGCGGCCAGCAGTTCAAAGGTACTTTCGCGCATCGCAAGCGAAAAACGCCCCTCAAAATGTGCAGGGTTAAACGCATCCTGACTCATGATCTGATTCATATCATTGATCATTTGCTGCACGCTAGGCCCTAATCGTCTTGCCAATGGGGTTGCTACCAGTGAGTTGCCGTTACGATAGAACAGTTCATCGTTCAAGCTGTCCCTGAGCTGGCTTAAGGTTTTACTGACGGATGAGGGGCTTAAACATAAACGTTCGGCGCTGGCGGTTACACTCAGGGTATCGAGCATCACATGCAAAGTGATCAAATGCTTCATACTAATCCGCGAAAGCTTGGCCAAATCCATCGGTGACATCCTATTGATTTATCGTGTACACGCATTTAAAGATACGTTCTTTTAATCATGATAAACAATAACATATAACTAACCCAGCATCTTACTCAGTAATGCGCGTCAGCTCACAGGCTTTCTCAAAACGAGTGTTCTTGAAGGCATCTGGTCTCAACGTCATCTTGCTTAACGCCATTGTCGATAAATTAAAGTTAACAAAAAAGCGAATGCATTTGAGCATTCGCTTTTGGGATGTCTCACTTGAGATGGCTAACTGATGATCAACATTCAATAAGCATAACGTTGATATTCAAGCAGCAAACTCTAGACGCTAAGCGTCGCAAGCTAATGAGTAACTCAATACAGCTAAGCCTAGCTATGTTTGTTTGCAAACTCATTCATAAACTTGACCAAGGCAACTACGCCATCGAGTGGCATTGCATTATAGAGGCTAGCACGCATACCACCTACGATACGATGGCCCTTTAAGGCAACGAGTCCAGCTATTTGGGCTTGCTTTAGGAACTCACTATCGAGCGCTTCGTTGACTAATTGGAAAGTCACGTTCATTTGTGAGCGGTTCGCTGCAACAACCCCATTACGGTAGAAAGCATTACCATCAATGCATTGATATAACATCTGCGCTTTTTGTTGATTAATTTTTGCAATACTCGCAATGCCGCCAATGGACTTAAGCCAAGCAAAGACTTCAGCGGCGAGATACCAAGCAAAGGTTGGCGGTGTGTTGAACATAGAGTCATGCTCAACGGCTAAACGATAGTCCATGATGGACGGCTGCGGTAAACTCGGCAGTTTTAACATGTCATCGCGCACTATCACTATCGACAGACCCGATGGACCTATGTTCTTTTGTGCGCCAGCGTAAATCAAACCGTAGCGGCTGACGTCGATTTCACGTGACATAATGGTTGACGATAAATCGGCAACAATTGGCCAAGGTGAGTCTAATTCATCAAAAATTTCGATACCATCTACTGTCTCATTAGGGCAATAGTGAACATAGCGATAATCGGCATCGATTTTATGTAAATCAGGTAAGACAACCGCATTGAGTCCATTGTGTTTTTCAACAATATTCAAGCTATCAATCTGCGCTTCACCCACGAGCTTTTGTGCTTCGGCTAACGCGGCAGATGACCATTGACCACTGACTAAATACAGGGCTCTGCCATGATTACCTAAAAAATTATTCACAACAGCGGAGAACTGTCCACGACCACCGCCGTGCATAAATAGCACATGGTAATTTGTGGGGATCTGCATCAATTCACGTAAATCGGACTCGGCTTGTTGTGTAAGCGCGATGAACTCTTTACTTCGGTGGCTGATTTCCATCACGGAAACGCCTTGGCCATTCCAATCAAGTAATTCCTGTTGTGCTTTTTTCATTACCGCTGCGGGTAACATTGCAGGTCCAGCACAGAAATTATAAATCGCGCTCACTGACACTCTCCTTAATCCCAACCATGATGTAGGTATTGATAAATACGAAACCATTCTAAAACGAACAATGCTATCAACATCAATGCCATTAAAAAAACGAGCGTCCAATTGGACGCTCGTTAATATGACACTTAATTACTCTTCGTCTTGCTCATCATCAGCAAGCTCGTCTTCATCTTCGTCCAACTCTTCTTCGTCATCCAGCGCTTCTTCAAGCGCCTCGTCGGCTAATTCACCTTCGATAATGACAGGAACAATCGGTAAACCGTTTTCATCCAGCTCGACTTCATCTTCTTCAGTTTGGATTTCGTCGATACGTTGTAGGCCGACCACTTTCTCGTCGCCCGCAGTACGGATAATCGTTACACCTTGAGTGTTACGGCCAATGATAGACACGCCACTCGCAGGCGTACGCACTAGAGTACCTTTATCACTGATGAGCATCAGTTCGTCGTTAAGACCGACTTGAACAGCCCCAACAACAGCGCCGTTACGTTCGCTCACCTTGATTGAAACTACACCTTTAGTCGCACGGCTCTTCGCAGGATATTCAGACAGTTGCGTCCGTTTACCGTAACCGTTTTCAGTCACAGTCAGAATCGCGCCATCGCCTTTGGGTACGATAAGCGACACGACTTTCTGACCTTCTTCTAAACGAATACCACGAACGCCTGTTGCAGTACGGCCCATAGGACGTAAGGACAAGACTTCTTCGCCGGTTTCAGGATCGGTTTTCACTTCGCCTGTTTCAGAATCACGTACTTTCTCACCAAAGCGAACCACTTTACCTTCGTTCGAGAACAACATGATTTCGTCATCACCGTTCGTGATATCGACACCGATCAGTTGGTCACCGTCTTTGAGGTTAACGGCGATAATGCCGTTTGCACGTGGGTTGCTATAAGCAGTTAGTGCGGTTTTCTTCACAGTACCGTGAGAGGTCGCCATGATGATGTACTTGTCCGCAGCGTATTCACGTACTGGCAGAATCGCAGTAATGCGCTCGCCATCGGATAACGGCAGCAAGTTAACAATTGGACGACCACGGGCCGTACGGCTCGCTAATGGCAGTTGATACACTTTGAGCCAGTACATCTTACCAAAATCAGAGAAGCACAAAATGGTGTCATGGGTATTGGCAACTAACAGCTTCTCAACGAAATCTTCGTCTTTCACTTTCGTTGCCGCTTTACCTTTACCACCACGGCGCTGAGCTTGGTAATCGGTCAACGGTTGATACTTGGCATAACCTAAGTGCGACAGTGTTACTACAACGTCTTCTTCGTTGATCAAGTCTTCAAGACTCATATCGACTTCGTTAGCATTGATCACTGTACGGCGAGCATCGCCGTATTCTTCAAGGATTTGAACTAATTCTTCCTTGATCACTTCCATCAAACGCTCAGGACTGCGCAGAATAAACAGCAGACCCGCGATAAATTCGAGTAATTCTTCGTATTCGGCGATGATCTTATCGTGCTCAAGACCGGTTAAACGGTGTAAACGCAGTTCCAGAATGGCCTGAGCTTGTTGCTCAGTCAGGAAGTATTGACCGTCACGAATACCGTATTGTGGCTCTAACCACTCTGGACGCGCGGCGTCATCGCCCGCTTTTTCCAGCATGCCTTGAACGTGGCCTAATTCCCAACCTTGCTCAACCAATTTCACTTTGGCATCCGCAGGCGTTGGTGAGGCTTTGATCAGTGCAATAATCGGGTCAATGTTAGCCAGTGCAACCGCCAGCGCTTCCAAAATATGGGCACGCTCACGGGCTTTACGCAGTTCAAATACGGTACGACGCGTCACCACTTCACGGCGATGCAGAATAAAGCATTCGAGCATTTCTTTAAGGTTAAACAGTTTAGGCTGACCATTGGTCAGGGCCACCATGTTAATCCCGAAAGAACACTGCATTTGCGTTTGAGCATAAAGGTTATTTAGTACAACCTCGCCCACTTCACCGCGCTTAATTTCAATAACGATACGCATACCGTCTTTATCAGACTCGTCGCGTAGACCGCTGATCCCTTCAAGCTTTTTATCTTTAACCAGCTCGGCAATCTTCTCGATTAAACGGGCTTTGTTCACTTGATACGGGATTTCAGTGACGATAATGCGCTCACGGCCATTATCTTCGGTTTCCACATCTGCCAGAGCACGCATGATCGCGCGGCCACGGCCAGTTTTATAAGCATCAATAATGCCTTTACGGCCATTGATAATCGCTGCAGTGGGGAAATCCGGACCTGGAATGTATTCCATCAACTGTTCAATCGACAGTGAGGGTTCTTCAATCAATGCCAAACAGCCCTTCACTACTTCCGTTAGGTTGTGTGGTGGGATGTTGGTTGCCATACCCACGGCAATACCCGATGAACCGTTAATTAACAGGTTAGGTACGCGTGTAGGTAGTACAGCTGGGATCTGTTCTGTGCCGTCGTAGTTAGGGACGAAATCCACTGTCTCTTTTTCAAGATCGGCCAGTAATTGGTGCGCCAACTTATCCATACGGATTTCGGTATAACGCATTGCCGCCGCTGAGTCACCGTCGACCGAACCGAAGTTACCTTGGCCGTCTACTAAGGTGTAACGCAGTGAAAATGGCTGGGCCATACGGACGATAGTGTCATAAACAGCAGAATCACCATGGGGGTGATATTTACCGATGACGTCACCAACCACACGGGCAGATTTTTTGTAAGGCTTGTTCCAATCGTTCTTCAATTCACTCATGGCAAACAGAACGCGGCGATGAACCGGCTTTAAGCCGTCGCGCACGTCTGGTAATGCACGTCCCACGATAACGCTCATGGCGTAATCAAGGTACGAATTCTTTAGTTCGTCTTCGATATTAATTGGCGAAATAGATGATGCCAGATCAGTCATAAACTGCTCGTTCCCCTGAAAAATAGCCGACAACGTATAATCCGTATCATTGCCTAGCCCAAAAACGTGATTTGGCATTCTAACACAGTTATTTAATGTCGCCAGACCTATCATTATCGAATTGAGAGTCTGGTGGCTTAATAGATGAAAACACTGTCAATTTGGTCGTTTGTGCGATAAACAAGCGTTGAAATTCACGGCTTACGATGAGGAAAAATCGCCAAAGGGATAAAGTAAAAGGTCGATACGGAGCACAACAATTAACATAAAAGCAGATAACTGCTGAAAATTCACTCAACCACAAGGGCTTAGCTCAGTCGAGCACTTTGTTTATCAAACATAGTCGTTATAATAGCCGCACAATACAGCTTCTTCAGGTAATAGCATGCATCAGAATACCAATGTAGACCCACAGGAAATCGCAAAGTTTGAACGTATGGCCGAAACTTGGTGGGATCTCAACGGCGAATTTAAGCCGCTGCATCTATTAAACCCGCTGCGCTTAAACTATATCGATCAAACCGCAGGCGGTATTTTCGGCAAGAAAGTGCTCGATGTCGGCTGTGGTGGCGGCATATTGTCTGAAAGCATGGCCCGCATCGGCGCCGAGGTTGATGGCTTAGATATGGGTGATGAGCCCTTAGAAGTCGCCCGCCTACATGCTCTCGAAACGGGCGTGAGCATTAATTATGTAAAAAATACCGCCGAGGCCCACAGCCAAGATCATCAAGCCTATTACGATGTGGTGACCTGCATGGAAATGCTCGAACATGTACCCGATCCACAATCTGTGATCAAGGCTTGCTGTGACATGGTTAAACCCGGTGGTCATGTGTTTTTCTCCACCATCAACCGCAACATTAAATCCTACGTGCACACCATTTTAGGCGCGGAATATTTGCTAAAAATGCTGCCGGTTGGCACCCACGAGCATAAAAAATTCATTAAGCCTTCAGAGCTGATTGAACTAGTAGATAATACCGATCTTATCTGTACCGATGCCTTAGGGGTAAGCTACAACCCATTGACGGGCATTTTTAAGTACACGCCTAAGGTTGATGTGAATTACATGATTGCGACGCGTAAGGTTGATTAATATGAGTCTGGCACAGATCAAAGGCGTACTGTTCGATCTCGACGGCACCTTAGCCGATACCGCGCCGGATCTGGTGCAGGCCCTCAATTTAAGTCTTCAAGACGTCGGCATCGCCGCGCAGCCGTTAGCGGCCATGCGCTACGCCGCATCCCACGGCAGTTTTGCCTTAGTCGATGCCGCGATCCCTGATGCGGCAGAAGATCTTCGATCTCAAGTACAGCAAGGACTGCTCGCCCACTATCAGCGCATTAATGGCGATCACTGTGCGCTATTTACAGGCATAGCGGCATTACTCGACTGGCTCGAGTTAACTCAGCTGCCGTTTGGGGTGATCACCAACAAGCCAGCCCGGTTTACCCGTCCCTTATTGCGAAAACTGAATTTACACTTGCGTATGCCCGTTATCATCAGTGGCGATTCTACAAAACACCCAAAACCCCACACTGCACCTATGCTGTTAGGCGCACAACAACTGAACTGTGCTCCAGAGCAGATTTTGTATCTTGGAGATGCCGAGCGAGATTTGCTCGCGGCCAAGGCTGCTGGCATGTTAGGCGGCGTGGCCCTATGGGGTTATCTGGGCGTGAACGACAAGCCGTTGCAATGGCCAGCGCACGCGCATTTTGCGAACCCAACTGAGCTACATCAAGCACTAATCGAAGCATTGGCTTAACAATATCAACCAAAAACAGCGCCTACAATGCTCACGAATAAGGCATCCAATACGTAACTTCACTGACGGACATCAGTGTGTCAGCATACTATTTATGACCCACGGAAAAAGTCAGGCGCATAAAAGATCGGCACTCGTGAGCGATCGCGATCTAAAGAAAAAGATCGCCTAAAAATTCCCCATGAGTCTGACACGCTAACCTGAAATTGAGCTTCAAGGTTAGTCGTTACTAACGCAAAAGTTTATCCTCACGTTATCCACAAGATGTCCCCTGAATTCAGACTTGCAAATAGGGGCAAACCTCACTATCTTGTATCCCATATAATTTAAAACACCATATCTTGTGTATAGGTAACAATCAGACACACTAGAAGCTCGCCGCTTAATTGACTCGTTTTTAACCAGTCAGCTGTATTTAAGGGACGATTATTGATTGTTTTACAAGGATACGTACGGTGATTTTGCTCACCTAAATACATATAAGAACCAAGGCCTATCTCCAAATGAATAGCACTATGACAGTCACAAAACGCTGTGGCGATCGTGAGAATATCGATCTCGAAAAAATACACCGCGTAATTACTTGGGCAGCCAAGGGATTAAAAAACGTTTCTGTTTCGGAAGTTGAACTTCGCTCACACCTACAGTTTTTTGATGGCATCCCAACCGAAGCTATCCATGAAACCATTATCAAGGCTGCGGCGGATTTAATTTCTCCAGAATCACCGGACTATCAGTTCCTTGCTGCCCGTTTAGCGGTGTTTCATTTACGTAAGAAGGCCTTCGGTCAGTTTGAGCCGCCCGCATTGTATGCTCACGTGACTAAATTGGTTGAGCTGGGTAAATACGACCAACACATTTTAAGAGATTACACCCGCGAAGAGCTGGATGTGATGGATACCTATATCGACCATTGGCGCGATATGGATTTTTCCTACGCTGCGGTAAAACAGCTTGAAGGCAAGTATTTAGTTCAAAACCGTGTGAGCCACGAAATCTACGAGAGCGCGCAGTTCCTTTACATTTTGGTTGCGGCTTGCTTGTTTGCCCGTTATCCAAAAGAGACGCGCCTGAAATACGTTAAAGATTTCTATGACGCGGTATCAACTTTTAAACTGTCGCTGCCAACGCCAATTATGGCCGGGGTGCGCACCCCAACGCGTCAATTTAGCTCTTGCGTACTGATCGAATGTGGTGACAGCTTAGATTCTATCAACGCGACCGCTTCGTCTATCGTGAAATACGTCAGCCAACGTGCGGGTATCGGGATTAACGCCGGTCGTATTCGCGCCTTAGGTAGCCCAATCCGTGGTGGTGAAGCCTTCCACACAGGTTGTTTACCTTTCTATAAGTATTTCCAAACCGCAGTGAAGTCGTGTTCTCAAGGCGGCGTGCGTGGCGGTGCTGCGACCCTGTTCTACCCTATTTGGCACTTAGAAGTCGAATCTCTGCTGGTATTGAAAAATAACCGCGGCGTCGAAGACAACCGTATCCGTCATTTAGACTACGGTGTGCAGTTGAACAAAGTCATGTATCAACGTCTGATCAAAGGCGAAAACATCAGTTTATTTAGCCCATCTGACGTACCTGGCTTGTACGATGCTTTCTTTGAAGATCAAAACGAATTCGAACGTTTATATCTGCAATATGAGCAAGACAGCAGCATTCGTAAGAAAACGATAAAAGCCGTTGAACTGTTTTCACTGATGATGCAAGAGCGTGCCTCAACGGGCCGTATCTACATTCAGAACGTGGATCACTGCAACACTCACAGCCCGTTCGATTCAAAAGTCGCGCCGATCAGACAGTCTAACCTGTGTCTTGAAATCGCCCTGCCGACTAAACCATTGAACAACATCGATGATCCAGAAGGTGAAATCGCGCTTTGTACGCTGTCAGCACTTAACTTAGGTTCTATCAAAGAGTTATCTGATATTGAGCCATTAGCCGACCTCGCCGTACGCGCACTGGATAATCTATTGGACTATCAAGATTACCCTATCAAAGCCGCGCAAATCGCCTCGATGAATCGCCGTACCTTAGGCATAGGCGTGATCAACTTCGCTAACTATTTAGCGAAAAATGGCATGAAGTATTCCGATGGTAGTGCGAACGCTTTAACCCACAGAACCTTCGAAGCGATTCAGTACTATTTACTGAAAGCCTCAATGAACTTAGCCAAAGAGCAAGGTGCGTGTCCGTTATTCCACGAGACCACTTACTCTCAAGGTATTTTGCCAATCGATACCTACAAACGTGACCTAGATAAAATTTGTACCGAACCATTGCACTTAGACTGGGAATCACTGCGTAGCGATATCAAGCAATATGGCCTGCGTAACTCGACGCTATCGGCATTAATGCCTTCAGAAACCTCGTCGCAAATCTCCAATGCGACCAATGGTATTGAGCCACCACGTGGCCTTATCAGCGTGAAATCGAGCAAAGACGGTCAGCTAAAACAAGTGGTACCAGATTTCGATACACTGAAAGATAGCTATGAATTGCTGTGGAAAATGCCAAGCAACGACGGTTACTTACAGCTAGTGGGTATTATGCAGAAATTCGTTGACCAAGCGATTTCGGCTAACACTAACTACGATCCTTCACGTTTTGAAGGCCGTAAAGTACCCATGCAAACCCTGCTGAAAGATTTGCTCAATGCTTACAAGTTAGGTGTTAAAACGCTTTACTACCATAACACTCGCGATGGTGCGTCGGATTCACACGATGACATCACCAATTTAGAGAAAGAAGATGACGGTTGCGCCGGCGGCGCATGTAAAATCTAGTCTTTAACTTTAACGTTAACGGTTTTATAGGGATCCCTATTTAGTGGATCCCTATCCATTGGAAAAATAGCACCATGGCCTACTCTACCTTCTGTCAAACACCCAACGATGCCACCCGTGAACCTATGTTTTTTGGTCAATCGGTCAACGTGGCGCGCTACGATCAACAAAAATATGAAGTGTTCGAAAAACTGATAGAAAAGCAGTTATCTTTCTTTTGGCGCCCAGAAGAAGTAGACGTCAGTCGCGATAAGATTGACTACGGTGCATTGCCTGATCATGAAAAACACATCTTTATTTCGAACCTGAAATACCAAACCCTACTCGACTCGATTCAAGGCCGCTCGCCCAATGTGGCCTTTTTGCCGCTGGTGTCACTGCCTGAATTAGAAACCTGGATTGAGACTTGGTCTTTCTCTGAGACGATTCACTCGCGCTCATACACCCACATCATTCGTAATATCGTTAACGATCCTTCAGTGATCTTCGACGATATCGTCGTGAACAAAGAAATCTTAAGCCGTGCGACCGATATCGCCGCTTATTACGATCACTTGATCCAACTGACTCAGATATTCCATTTACTCGGTGCAGGAACCCATGTTATCGATGGCAAAGAAGTCATAGTCAATACCCGCACCCTGAAAAAAGCCTTGTACCTATGCATGATGTCAGTCAACGCCCTAGAAGCTATTCGTTTCTATGTTAGCTTTGCCTGCTCATTTGCCTTTGCTGAACGTAAGCTCATGGAAGGTAACGCGAAAATTATTCGCTTAATCGCCCGTGATGAAGCCTTACACTTAAATAGCACTCAGCATATTTTAAGCATCATGCAAGGCGGTAAAGACGATCCAGAAATGGGTGAAATTGCTGCAGAATGCCAACAGGAAGCTTTCGATTTATTCTTCAAAGCCGCAGAGCAAGAAAAAGAATGGGCAAAATACCTATTCAAAGACGGCTCTATGATAGGTTTGAATGAACAGATCCTGTGCCAATACGTTGAGTTTATTACTAATCAACGCATGAAGTCGGTGAATCTACCGCAACCATACCCAGAAATAACCAATCCATTACCTTGGATGAAAAACTGGTTAGAAAGCGATGCAGTGCAAGTTGCACCACAGGAAGTTGAAGTCTCTTCATACCTTGTCGGCCAAATCGACTCCGCGGTTGATGGTGATGAGTTCCTCGACTTCGATCTATAAGACACTTAAAAGTGACGTTACAAAATGGCATTAAAACAGTGACATCAAAAAAACGGCCACAAAACCTGTTTGCGAAGGCGCCGATCGTGCGCCTTCAAGGTCAACCTGTGTTGCTCTTTACCGAGCAACAAGGCACCTTGCTGCAAGCGCTCGAAGCTAAAAAAGTTAAAATCTTCTCAGAATGTCGCAACGGTTTCTGCGGCGCCTGCAAAACACGCGTCATCAGCGGAAAAGTCAGCTACTTAAACGAACCCTTAGCCGAACTCAAACATGATGAATGTTTGCCCTGCTGCTGTGTTCCAACCGAAGATTTAGAGCTGGATCTATCACCTGAAGGTGCAGCTGTGGTCACCTATGCGTGTCAATCGAATCAGAATAAAACCAGTTTGGCTAAGCCAAAGCAAACACAAAATGTAGCAAGTGACACACGCACGCAGAAACAGGCAGTGTTTGAAGACTCATAACGGCAAGACTCGATTGTTCAATAAGCTGCTTTAAACAAGATGTGGCGTTAAAACCCAAAATCGCTTTAAAACAAAAATGAGCTCTTAAACAAAGAGTAGCTTTAAGACAAACAGCCCCTTTCAATACAGCCTTATTCAATCCGCGCCATTAGATACCAAACGTTTTAAAACTCACTATTCTCCCTTCCCTCTATTTTCAATGCATTCACACAAAAAAACTAAAACAAACTAAAACAAAAAAGCCTGAACACAGGTTCAGGCTTTCAGGATCTAAAATTGAATACTTAACGCTTAAAACGTATGGCTTATCGACTTTCTATAAACGCATTGCCAGTTCAGCGCCTTGGCGGATTGCACGCTTAGCATCAAGCTCTGCCGCGACATCTACGCCACCAATCAGATGCACAGGCAGGCCCGTCGCTTTCATCTCATCCACTAACGTGCGATTCGATTCTTGACCAGCACACAAAACGACGTTATCGACGGCCAGCACTTCAGCGGTTTCACCCACGCGAATATGCAGTCCTGCCTCATCAAACTTATCGTAACTCACGCCCGTTTTCATCTTCACATCATGTTGCTTAAGCACAAGACGGTGGATCCAGCCGGTAGTTTTACCTAAGCCTTTGCCCATCTTCGACGTTTTACGTTGCAGTAAAAACACCTTACGATGATCAGTATTGTCGGAATGGGGTTCAGTTAGGCCGCCCGCATGCTGGTAAGTTTTATCTATGCCCCACTGTTGTAGCCATTTATCGGGGTTCAAGGTGCTCGACTGGCGCTCACACAAAAAGTGCGCCATATCGAACCCTATACCGCCAGCGCCAATCAAGGCCACAGTGTTACCGACAGTCACTTCACCCGAGAGCACTTTTTGATAATCGACCACCCGTGGGTCGTCAAAACCGGGTAAGACTAAATCACGCGGCACAACGCCTGAGGCGATTACCACTTCATCAAACTTTTCCGTCGCCAGCACACTGGCATCGAGGCGAGTGTTTAATCTCAGCTCCACCTTATGCAGCTTAATTTGGTTAATGAAATAACGAATAGTCTCGTTAAACTCTTCTTTCCCAGGGATTTTACGGGCGAGATTAAACTGACCACCCACCTCAGATTTCGCTTCAAACAAGACAACGTGATGGCCTCGCATAGCGGCATAAACAGAAAACGCCATGCCCGCAGGGCCTGCCCCCATCACCGCAATACGCTTTTTATTGGCTGTGGGTAAGAAGTTGATTTCAGTCTCATAACAGGCGCGAGGATTCACTAAGCAAGTTGCGCGCTTGAGGGAAAAAGTATGATCAAGACAAGCTTGGTTACAGCCAATGCAGGTGTTGATAAGCTCCGGCGTGTTCGCCGCAGCCTTATTCACAAACTCAGGATCAGCAAGGAAAGGCCGCGCCATCGACACCATGTCAGCTTGACCAGAGGCGATAATCTGCTCACCAATCTCAGGGGTGTTAATGCGGTTAGTCGCAATTAAGGGAACGGCAACAGATTGTTTGAGCTTTTCTGTCACCCACGCAAAGGCGCCACGGGGCACGCTTGTCGCAATGGTCGGTACTCGCGCTTCATGCCAGCCAATGCCCGTATTTAGAATGGACACACCAGCTTGCTCTAACCACTGGGCCAGTTGCACTACTTCATCCCAAGTCGAACCGTTATCCACCAGATCGAGCATGGATAAACGGAAGATAATGATGAAATCTTTACCAACTTTTGCCCGTATCGCGTTAACAATCTCAATTGGGAATTGCGCCCGCTTTTCAAACACACCGCCCCATTCATCGGTGCGGGTGTTGGTGCGCGCACTGACAAACTGATTGATCAAATAGCCTTCAGATCCCATCACCTCAACACCATCGTAACCCGCTTTCTTGGCAAGGACGGCTGAACTGGCGTAATCCTTAATGGTCGAGCGCACTTGGCGACTAGACATAGCAGACGGCGTAAAAGGTGTAATGGGTGACTTAATCTTACTTGGTGCTTGGGAAAAAGGATGATAGCCATAACGTCCCGCATGCAAAATTTGCATACAGATCTTACCGCCAGCCTCATGCACCGCCTGCGTTACCACGCGATGCTTACCCACTTGCCAAGGAAAACTCAGCTGACAGGCATGGGGCGTAAGGCGACCACGAAGATTGGGGGAAATACCGCCCGTCACAATCAAACCTACACCGCCCAAAGCGCGTTCTTTATAAAACGCTGCCAGTTTCTCAAATCCGCCCTTTTCTTCTTCCAAACCTGTATGCATTGAGCCCATAAGCACACGGTTTTTGAGCTGGGTAAATCCCAGATCTAAGGGTTCTAATAAATGGGGAAACGACATTCAAACATCCTTTTAAAACAAGTGATTTAAATCAGCATACCTTGTGTCAAATCTAAGCTCAACCGTTGGATCGAGGCCATCAGTCAAAATCCTTTACAATTGTGTTTAGCCTGTAGCGCCATTTTCAGTTAGCATTGGCAGATTGGACTTATAAAGGAGTGGCAGATGTCCGCTAACCAATCGTTTTTCAAGAGAATATGTTTGTTTATTTGGCACACCCTGAACGGGACACGTAAACTCATCCTCAATCTAATCTTTTTTGGACTCTTAGCCGCGATCATTATCTCCATTGGCAGTAGCGAAGATATCCAAGTTGAAGATAATTCGGCACTGGTGCTTAATTTAGCAGGCTCTATTGTCGATCAGAAACAACAAGTCGATCCCTTAGAAGCCGCATTCAAACAAGGCCAAAATGCCAACGCCGATGGTGAAATCCTACTCGCTGATGTGCTTTATGTCATTGACAATGCAGCGCAAGATCAACGTATTAGCGTACTAGTGCTCGACCTGGTCGATCTTAAACGTGCTGGGATCAGCAAACTACAATCTATCGGCAATGCACTCAATCGCTTTAAAGAGAGCGGTAAAAAAGTCATCGCCATCGGCAACTACTACGAGCAAAATCAATATTTCCTCGCCAGTTTTGCCGACACCATTTACCTCAATCCCCAAGGCGGTGTCTCACTTGATGGCCTGAGTATGTACAACCAATATTTCAAATCGGCCTTAGAAAAACTCAAAGTCAAAGCGCATATTTTCCGCGTGGGGACTTTTAAATCTGCGGTTGAACCCTACATACGTGACGATATGTCAGATGCTGCGCGGGAAGCCAGTAGTGCACTGTTAGCCGATGTATGGCAAAGCTACACACAAACGGTTGCAGGCAATCGTAATATCGAACCGAATTCTCTGGTGCCCGACGCAACCACTTATTTGGCAGAACTCGATAAAGCCAATGGCGATTCAGCCACAATGGCAATCAACATGAAATGGGTTGATAACCTAGCGACCACAGAAGATTTTCGTAAAACCATGCTAGAAACCGTAGGAAAAGCCAGCAGTGGTGACAGTTTCAAGCAAGTCAGTTTTTATAATTACTTGACCTTAGTGACACCATTACCCAACTTTGTAGAGCAAGACAGTGTTGGTATTATTGTGGCAAGTGGCACAATTTTGAACGGCACTCAACCTGCGGGCCAAATTGGCGGAGAAAGCACCGCCGAACTGCTACGTAAGGCACGTTTTGATAAGCACATTAAAGCCTTAGTATTACGTGTTGATAGCCCTGGCGGTAGCGCCTTTGCCTCTGAGCAAATTCGTCAAGAATTACTGGCACTTAAAGCAGCTGGTAAACCCGTGGTTGTGAGCATGGGCAGTTTAGCCGCATCCGGTGGTTACTGGATTTCAGCCAGTGCCGACTATATCTTCGCAACACCAACAACACTCACGGGTTCGATTGGGATCTTTGGTATGATCACTACCTTTGAAGATTCATTGGCCAGTATAGGCGTGCATACCGATGGCGTATCGACCTCAGAATGGGCAGGATTATCTGTTACCCGCACACTTTCCCCCCAGATTGAAGCAATTATCCAACGTCATATTGAACGCGGCTATTCGGACTTTATCTCCCTGGTCGCTAAAGAACGTAAGATGACCATAGAACAAGTCGATAAGATTGCTCAGGGCCGTGTGTGGAGCGGTAAAAAGGCTCTTGAGCTTGGCTTAGTCGATGAACTGGGTGATTTAGATGAGGCGATTGCTAAAGCCGCTAAACTCGCGGATATGACGCTATTTGACACCCGCGTCATCGAACAAGAGCTGACACCCGAACAAAAATTCATGCAGCAGATGTTTGCCTCAGTATCGAGCTACCTGCCCGCCTCACTAAGTCAGTCATCGATGTTAGAGCAAATGCTACAACAGTGGACTAGCAGTTTGAAAACGTTAACCTCTTTTGATGATCCAAATAACGTCTACATCTACTGTGATACTTGCAATATGATGAACTAAATCTGCCAGCGTCTAGGTTGCAGCTCGCAACTTCAAGATGATGACAAAGACAAAGCCCGGATCTCCGGGCTTTTTTATTGGGTTTATGTCAGTAAAATCGTATAATTCGGCCACTTGAAGCTAAGAAAACGACAAGAATGACTAAACGCTCCATTTATGTTGCCTATACTGGCGGCACCATCGGTATGCAAAAGACCGATAACGGCTTTGTCCCCGTCGCGGGATTCCTAACTCAGTGCGTACAATCTATGCCTGAGTTTTACCATGAAGAAATGCCGGCATTCGTCATCCACGAATACTGCCCGCTTATCGACTCTTCCAATATGGCACCAACCGATTGGCAGATGATCGCCGACGATATACAAGCCAATTACGATAAGTACGATGGCTTTGTGATCCTTCACGGCACAGATACCATGGCGTACACGGCTTCGGCACTGTCATTTATGCTGCAAGGCTTGTCAAAACCTGTGATAGTGACGGGCTCGCAAATTCCCCTCGCCCAGCTACGCTCAGACGGCCAAACCAATTTATTGAACTCACTCTATATAGCGGCGAATTATCCAGTCGCTGAAGTGTGTTTATTCTTCAATAACAAACTCTTTAGGGGCAATCGCTCGACTAAGGCCCATGCCGACGGTTTCGATGCTTTCGCCTCACCCAACTTCCCACTACTGCTTGAGGCGGGGATCAAAATCAATCTACGCGCAGGCAAAATCACGGTAGCCAACGATACCCCATTAGAAGTCGCTCATATCAGCCCACAACCTGTCGGTGTGGTGACCTTGTATCCTGGGATATCGACACAGATTTTTGAGAACATTCTGCAACAGCCAGTTAAAGCCCTCATACTGCTGACATTTGGTGTGGGTAACGCACCGCAGGATGCCGCCTTACTCAAAACCTTAAGGCAAGCAGATGAACGTGGCATAGTGCTGGTGAATCTAACCCAATGTTTCCAAGGTAAGGTGAATATGGGCGGCTACGCCACAGGCAATGCATTAGCCAAAGCAGGCGTGATCAGTGGCGCCGATATGACCATAGAAGCGGCCTTAGCAAAACTGCATTATTTGCTATCTAAAAATTTGCAACCAGCTGAGATAAAAGCGGCCATGTTGCAAAATCTAGTCGGTGAACTGAGCATAGATTAAAGATAGTGTCTTCTAATCTGTTTGTTGCCCTCAAACGCTAGCAACAAAAAAGCCCATATTTGATGGGCTTTTTTGATTTAAACTCAGACTAGATTTTAGCTCAGACTTAAAAACACTAAATGAGTGTTTATTTTAAGACTTTTGCAGATCAAGATTTGCATTGAAGTTATTTGATATCAAATCAATATTAGCATTGATATCACTAACAAAAGATAAAATGCTAATTCCCCTTGCCAACCTCAGACTTACGCCGAATTCCTAATAAAGCACACCTTACAAGCCGATCTGCGTGGACAGTCAGAAATTATAAATCCTGTGCTTTAAACCCAGCAATTGGCTCACCACGGAATTGCTTTTTCAGCTCGGCCTTAGACAGCTCATTTATTTTACCGTCAGATGCAATAGTGAAATGCTCTGTTTGCTCAAGCTTACGCGCTTGATACAACATCACCACCTGCAGAGTCGATTCACGCTGAGTCTCACTCAACACAGTGCCATCCTCCCACTTACCCAACTCAGCAGCACTGCGAAGCCTTTCATAGACTTCAATAGGCATTTGATCGATCACTTGATTGATATCCGTCATACACTTTTCCGCTTATGTAACACGATTCTGACTCGTGTAATGAGATAACCTACAAAACCAAACACAAAGCATATTCCGGCGATATTCGCACGCATACCTTCGGCGGGTTCCCCACCCCAAAACCAAATCACCACACCAGCAATGAACAAGGTCATAGCAACGAAACTCTGATTCATTAAGCTGCTGGACTTTTGAATATGACTAATGCGCGATAAGGACTCATTGTCGCCATCGGTTTTTGCTTGGCAATGGGGGCATGAAGACGCTTTGCTCGACATACGTTTACGACACACCGGACATTCAATTAATGCCATATCAGCCTCGCCCTAACGTAACTTATCAACAACGGCGAGCATGGCAATTAGCGATGCTTCACCTAAATAAATACTGCGTTCTGGTGACCAACCCACAAAAGGATCGGCCAGATTGTTATTGTCTTTAAACGGCATCTCAAGGGTATTTGATAAACACTTGAAGGTCTGGGCAACCCAATTAGACGCTACGGTCAGATTCGCTTGACCGGGCTCATCTTTATCATACCCATACTGAGTTTGAAAATCGGCACTGGCTAAGGTCAATGCTTGACTAAAGTCCGCTTGCAGCTGCGCCAGTTTATCATTGTAAGCGGGGACGCCTTCACAACCCGCTAGAAACACATAAGGTAAGCCTTCATCACCATGCACATCATAAAACAGGTCAACACCCGTTTGCTGCATCTTGTTGACGACGTGATATACCTCAGGGCTTTTTTCTAAACTCGGTGTTTGCCACTCGCGGTTAAGATTAATCCCAATCGCGTTGGTGCGCAGATGGCCTCTGACACTGCCATCGGGATTCATGTTGGGCACTATATAAAAATTGGCCTTATCAAGCAGTGCCTTTGCCGTGGGACAGTCATTATCGAGTAAACGATTCACTAGGCCTTCAACTAACCATTCAGCCATCGTTTCACCCGGATGTTGTCTGGCGGTGATCCAAATATTGCGTTTAGAAGGATCGCCATTCCCTACTTTCATCAGAGTAATATCGCGGCCATCTAAGGTCAGGCCTAAATGCTCTAAATTGACATCTGGGTGTAACTGGGCGCCGCTGAGTAAATCTAAATGACGCTCATAGCTGTAGGGTGCAAAGTAAGCGATTTGAATGGCATCGCAATCTAACTCTATGCTAATGCTCAGTTTACCGTCTTGATATTGAGTCGGAATACGGAACCAATGCTGGCGATCATAACTGGCCACCGCCTGATAATCTTCCCATCCCTTGGTATAAGAAGCGGTTCCCGCATTGATAATATTCAAGGTGTAATGGTTACCCACTTCACCTTCAAATCGAAAATTGAACCATTGATAAAACTCACCACCCGCATCAGGGCGGATAGCAAGTTGAATATCGTCTTTATTATCAAGATTGACGACTTGGATATTTCCGCCATCAAAGTTGGCACTGATCCGCATAATGATTCCTAATAGGTTGTTAAAACTAAGGGCAATTTAATGGCGTGCGACAGATAGCACACGGCACATTTTATTATATGGCCGATAGAATAAACCAAAACATCCCAAGGGGAAAACGAAAGCCATTAAATTCAGTCAAGACACTTGCAATCGGCCTTTAATTAACCAGTTAACACGCCTAAAATCCACAAAAAATAAGCCTTTCACTATAAGTTAATGAAGATATTAGACCATAAAACTATAACCTTGGCCTCGTACTGTATTAATCAAGTTACGCGGCAAACTGATGTTAGCTAACTTTCGGCGAGTGTTACTAATGTGCATGTCCAGATTACGGTCAAATCGGCCCAAATCTTTCTGTAGCACTGAGCGCTGCAACTCTTGCTTAGTGATGACTTGGCCTTTTCTTTCAAAAAGATATTTAAATAATTTAAACTCGGTTTGGGTCAAATCGACATAGCGGGTGCCAATAGTGATCCTATAACTCATTTCATCGAAGTTAATCACTTTAGCCGCCACAGTCGCCATTTGCGGCGAGTGAGAGTGACCGGCACAGAGACGCCGCTCTAAGGCTCGTAAGCGGACAAAAATCTCTTTTATGCTAAACGGCTTACTCAGAAAATCATCTGCCCCCAATTCATAACCAGTGATGCGATCATCTTCATTATCACGTGCTGAGATCATCAGTACCGGCGTTGAACATTCACGCGCTTTTAGCAACTCAAATCCATTCATCTGTGGCATCACTAAATCAAGCACTATGATGTCTGGAGCAAAACTGTCAATGCATGCCAGACCCTCAATGCCATTAACCGCACACTTAACCTCATGCCCTTGTGTACATAAGGCATCAGCTAACCACACGCTAAACAATGGATCATCATCGACCAAGAGTATTTTACTCATCCTTAAAGCCCAAACGAGAATCTATATCATTTATATTACCATGCGAATCGGGACGACTCTAGCGCTATTACATTAGTTAAGAAGTGTGATGTTGAAAACTGTGAACAAAATACGATATTAACAACCAATCAACGGATGATTAGCGACTCTAAAATCATCTCGTAAGCTCCCAATAAAAAAGCGCCCTAAGGCGCTTTTTAGAAACTAAGAGTCTGAACTTAGCTTAGAATTTAACAGTTACACCACCGTAAATAACGCGGCCGACTGTGTCATATACTTGTGGAACTGTACCACCATCGCTACCGTTAGAAACAGTAACTGGTTTTTCATCAGTGAAATTCTTAACGCCTAAACTGACAGTCGTCATATCATTAATATGATAAGTACCAGAAATGTTATGGTACAAAATTGAGTCTACATCAGTACCTTGAGCTAGATCTGTCATTCCGCCGATATAACGATTGAAGTACATAACACTCCAATCATCTTGACCTGCTGACAAGCTAAAGTTGTTACGAACTCGAGCATAAGCACCAAAGTTACCATCAATAGTACCAGTATAGCTTTCACCATCCTGCTCGAAGTTAACTAAGTAAGTTGTGTCATTGTTTAGTTTCCAATCTAAACCAATAAGCTCAAAGCTGTAGGCTAAGTTGAAATCTACACCACTCGTGTCTTGTGTACCCACGTTAGTTAAAGCATTCGTTAAATTATCTAAATCGCCATTAGCGCCGATATTGAAAATTTCACAAGATGCTGCACCTGTTGCATCGCCATCTACTTGGAATCTATGACATGCATCTAGACCTGCTTGAGTGTCCATACGCGCAATCGCGTTATCAACTTTGAAACTCCAGTAATCCAAAGTCACAGACATACCATCAAGATAGCTTGGCGAATACACTAAACCAGCCGTATAAGACTCTGATTCTTCAGGTTTTAAATCTGGATCTGATGTACGATTTACTAAAATTTGTGGATCTTGAGCATTGCCCCATGGATCATCTAAATAATCAAACGAACCTGAGTTACCACCATACAATTCAGCAACACTTGGAGCACGGAAACCAGTAGCCGCTACACCACGAACCATTAACTCATCCGTTGCTGCATAAGTTAAGCCAATCTTCCACGTCGTTGCTTTACCGAAAGTAGAGTAATCGTCTAAACGTAGCGCAAATTCACCCGTTAATTTCTCAGTGAAAGGCACACTTACTTCTTGGAAAATAGAAATAACGTTATAGTTACCATCAGTCGGGTCTTGTTGAGCAGCAGTACTTTCACCAGCAACAACTACAGGATCAGGATTATAAAAACCACTTTCACGACGATATTCTGCACCAATCGCAAAGCCAACGGCACCTGCTTTTAAATCAAACAATTCGCCATTTAAACCAGCAGAAAGTGTTTGTTGCTCATTACCACCATTTGCTTGCTCTGAATAACCGATTTCGTTAATCATTTGCTGTGTTAATGGGGTGCCACTAAACCATGCATTAGGATTTGCATAGATCGAATCAAGCATATCTGATGCATTGATAGAATTATCTACTGCAGTTTTAGCTTGGTTTTTACCATAGGTGTAGGTTACATCCCAGTTCATACCAGTATGAACATCTAAGGTGCCCGCTAAGCCACCTGATAAACGCCAAGTATCAGTATCCTGAGTATAAATACGAGGACCTACATCGTTAGTCCGGCGACGATAGTTAACTAAACCCTTATCATCGGCTTTAATACCTGCTGCGATCATGCCGCTATCAAGCGTTACACATGGAGCTCCGGCTGGAACGCCCGCCGCGCCACAAACATTTAGCATAAGATCAGCGGGTTGAGCAGCCATTTGCTGGTTAGAACGACGGTTGGTATAAATAGCATCTGCAGTTAACACAACATCATTACCTAACTCTTGAGTCATGTTAGCAAATAAACTACGACGTTCACTTGGTGTTTGATAGTAACTATCTTGGGTAAAATCATAACCGTATGAACGGTCTACCCAGTTGCCATTGGCATCTTTAATCTTGCCGCCTAAAGTACCTTCAGGGATAAATGAACTTGCACCAGGTTCAGTCCAATCACGGTCACCTTGGATCACGCCACGACGGTCAGAAAAAGCAGCACCAAAGGTGTAATTACCACCATCGGTATTGAAACCGTATAGTGCACTTACGTCGCCATTTTTACCGTCACCCTTGTCAGTGCCACTACCGTTAAAATCGAGCTGGAAACCTTCAAAGTCTTTCTTAGTGATAATATTCACTACACCAGCAATCGCATCAGAACCGTAAACAGCTGAAGCGCCGTCTTTCAGAATTTCAACACGTGCAATCATAGCGACTGGAATAGAGTTCAAATCCACAGAGCTGTTAGCACCGGAACCAGAGTTCACCATGCGGCGACCGTTTAATAACACAAGCGTACGTTGTGAACCCATGCCACGTAAATCAACTTGTGCAACACCGTCTGCACCGTTGTTTGTTGTTGAACCAATTGCCGCACCCGCCATCGAAGTCTGTACTTGCAGCATTTGGTCAACAGAAGTAAAACCTTCCGCTTTAATCGCAGCAGCATCAATAACGGTCACAGGAGATGCTGTTTCCATATCTTGGCGTTGAATGCGTGAACCTGTCACTTCAATACGTTCAACTTTTGCTTTTTCTTCAGCAGCAAATGCGCTTGACGTAACAAATGCACCAGTAGTGATAGATGCAACGATAGCTAAGTTAATAGCTGACGCTACTTTAGTTCTTTTGATCATGTATGAATGCTCCCTAGATCTTACTATTATTTTTATGCTTACAGCTTGTACAGCTATTGCTGTACTAGTGTTGCACCTGATACTGAGGATTCACTTTAACTCCGTCAATGCTCAAAATTTTAACCAACAAAAACAAATTGTTAATTATTGTGATTTATTTGGTTAATTAATTTGAATGCTATTTTTTAATACCCTTATTTACCACACTTACACAGAGTTAATCACCAAGATGTGGATATTAAGCAGATTTTAAGACTGTTAATAAGAAACATGAATGCAACATTTTGCACATTAAAAAATGTGATGCGGATCACACTTTTTAATCCTTATTAAAGTTATCTAGAAGAACAGTGTATTGATTAACTATTGTTAAATCTGCATATCTAGCAATATCCACCGATAGCCAAAGCGCTAAAATACCGATAAACATAGATAAATTGCATTAAAACAGAGATACACTATGTATCAATTGTGCTAATTATGCATTTTAACAACGTCTAAAATTATGGTTTAACAATTAAGGTACAAATAATTCTACACGTCTTTGAAATGACTATTTGTTACTGATCTTGCATATTAATTTTAAATATAAGTATTAGCTTCCAATCCCTCTAAACACTCCCTATTTCTTATTCTTAAATAAATGACTTACATCTCATACGGACCACATTCAAGGACAAATTTTCTTTATAAAAAAAGCGACCACTTAGGTCGCCTCTTAGAGTCTGTATCATCAAAATGATGATTACTCGGGTTTGATCAATTCGAAATGTTGATATGCCCGTGCGGTTGCAATACGGCCGCGGGGCGTGCGTTGGATAAAACCTTGCTGGATCAAAAAGGGCTCTAGCACATCTTCAATGGTTTCGCGTTCTTCGCCTATGGCTGCTGCTAAGTTATCGAGTCCAACTGGGCCACCCATAAACTTATCGATAATGGCGAGTAGTAACTTGCGATCCATGTAATCAAAACCTTCATTATCGACATCCAGCAAGTCTAGTGCATGGTCAGCAACAAACTTAGTGACAGCGCCATCATGCTTCACCTGCGCGTAATCCCGCACGCGGCGAAGCAGTCGGTTAGCTATCCGTGGTGTACCACGTGAACGGCGTGCGATTTCAAATGCACCTTCAGCATCAATATCCAGTTCCATCACCTGCGCCGAACGCGTGACTATGGTGCTTAAATCTTTGATGTTATAGAATTCAAGCCGTAGCGGGATCCCAAAACGCGCCCGAAGTGGTGAAGTCAAAGCCCCTGCCCGTGTTGTCGCGCCCACTAGAGTAAACGGCGGTAAATCAAGCTTGATAGAACGTGCCGCTGGCCCTTCACCTATCATGATATCCAGCTGGTAATCTTCCATCGCTGGATACAAAATCTCTTCTACCACTGGGCTTAATCGGTGGATTTCATCGATGAATAACACATCACCGGATTCGAGATTGGTCAAAAGTGCGGCGAGATCGCCCGCTTTTTCCAGCACAGGCCCCGAGGTGGATTTAATGTTCACCCCCATCTCGTTCGCAACAATCATGGCTAAGGTGGTTTTACCCAATCCCGGCGGACCGTAAATCAACATATGATCTAAGGCTTCATTACGATTCTTTGCCGCTTGAATAAACACCTTAAGCTGTGCCCGAGTGTCATCTTGACCCGTGTATTCATCGAGCATTTTAGGGCGCATTGCCCTGTCGATGGATTCATCTTGAGCTTGGATCTGCGGCTGGATGAGTCTGTCTGCCTCAATCATTGTTATTCCTTATCGCAGCTTTCATCTTAATTATCATCATTGTTCAATTAAAGCATCGATTTAAGGGCGGCTTTGATCAGGGTTTCTGAATCCATGCCCTCTTTGTAGGCTGCAGAAACCGATTTGCTCGCCTGCGGTGGTTTATAACCCAGCGAAATTAAAGCTGAAATAGCATCTTCTTCGGCGCTATTGACTGTCGGTGTGGGTGAGTAATTGGATTGCAGCACGAACTCACGCTCTGAGCCTGCGGAGGCTTCCATCAAGCTCTTGAGCTTATCGCGCATTTCTACCAGTAACCGCTCGGCGGTCTTCTTGCCAACACCGGGTAATTTCACTAAGGTCACTATATCATCGCGCTCAACGCAACCCACAAATTCTGCGGCTGTCATGCCTGATAAAATGGTCAAAGCAAGCTTGGGACCGACACCATTGGTCTTGATCAGTAAGCGAAATAACGCCCTTTCCTGCTTAGTGATAAAACCATAGAGAAGCTGTGCATCTTCACGCACCACAAAGTGGGTGTAGACCATAGTTTCATGATTAACTTCAGGCAGCTCATAAAAGCTAGTAAGCGGCATCTGCAACTCGTAACCAACACCGTTAACATCGATCAAAATTTCTGGTGCTTGTTTCTCAACGAGCACGCCCCGTAAACGACCTATCATCTGTACCGTCCGTATGTTCTTGCCGTTGCCCGGCCACTCAATGCAATTAAACTCTGGCTGGTGTGATAATGACACACAGCAACTCCGAGTGCATCTGCGGCGTCAGCTTGTGGGGCTGCGGGTAATTTAAGTAGTTGTTGGATCATGTGTTGTACTTGGGCTTTCTGTGCTCGCCCCGTACCCACGACTGCGCTCTTAATTTGAGTCGCACTGTATTCGGCCACAGGTAAATTGGCGACTGTGGCAGCAACAATGGCCGCGCCGCGTGCTTGGCCTAACTTGAGCGCAGAATCGGCATTTTTTGCCATAAATACGCGCTCAATCGCAAATTCGTCCGGTTGATACTGACGAATAATCTCAGTGATCCCATCAAAAATTTGCTTTAGCCTACCAGGAAGCTCTTCAGACGAAGTGCGAATACAGCCACTGCCGAGGTAAATCTGATGCCGTCCCTGACATTGGATCACGCCGTAGCCTGTGATCCGTGAACCTGGGTCAACACCTAAAATAATTGCCATTCAATACCTTATTTGGGATCTACATTTGCGTCCCTGTTCCTACGTTAGCGTTTGCGAGCTGAAATGGGCATCAATTGACGCCCCAATTCAGCTCACAGTCAATCTAGCCTAGGCTTGCCATCACATCATCGGAGATTTCCGCATTATGATACACCTCTTGCACATCATCGTGATCTTCAAGGGTGTCGATAAGGCGCATAAATTTTTCGGCGGTTTCTAGATCAAGCTCAGCTTTCGTCGAGGCTATCATCGCGATTTCGGCATTATCCGCCACAAAATGGGCGTTATCGAGCGCCTCTTTCACCGTATAGAAATCAACGGGATCAGTAAACACATCCACAGCACCATCATAGCTGACAATATCTTCCGCGCCCGCTTCAAGCGCCGCTTCCATCAATGCATCTTCATCGGTTCCCGGCGCATAGGATAACACCCCACGCTTAGTGAACAGATAAGAAACCGACCCATCCGTGCCTAAGTTACCGCCCGATTTACTAAACGCATTACGTACACCACTCACAGTACGATTACGATTGTCCGTCATGGTTTCAACCATCACAGCGGTGCCGCCTGGGCCATAACCTTCATAGAGAATGGTTTCGAGTTGCTGGCCTTCTAATTCACCGGCGCCGCGTTTAATCGCACGCTCAACCGTGTCTCGGGTCATATTACCACCGAGGGCTTTATCGATGGCGACACGTAATCGTGGATTGGAGTCGGGATCTGAGCCACCTTCACGGGCTGCAACGGTTAACTCGCGAATGAATTTAGTAAAGAGTTTACCGCGTTTAGCATCTTGAGCCGCTTTACGGTGCTTAATGTTGGCCCATTTACTGTGACCTGCCATGGGAAGTCTCCTCTACTTAGGTATCATCTAGGTGCCATCACAAAGCTTATCAAGAGCCGAAGGTGGAATGAGACTAAATAACGGCTATTTACTTAAAGGATTGAACTAACAGATATTGATAAGCAGTGGAATGACGGTTCACTAAAACAAACCGAGGCTCATGCCTCGGTTTTCGGTACGACTTAAAATAACTGACAAGGGTTAACCCAAATCGACTTACACAAAAACGAGTTACACTAAAACGATTTACATAATGTCGATTTGAATAAGGTCGATTTACAAAAGTCGCCTTACAAAGCCCTCTTACAAAAGATCAGTCTTCAGCTTTAACAGCTTTCTCAACCACGGCAATACCCAGTTCAGCTAATTGCTGCGGATTGGCAAAACCAGGCGCGTTAGTCAGCGGACAAGCGGCAGTGGTGGTTTTAGGGAACGCCATCACATCACGGATTGAGCTTGCGCCCGTCATCAGCATGATGATGCGGTCTAAACCAAACGCTAAACCTGCATGTGGTGGTGTGCCGTAACGCAGCGCTTCTAACAGGAAGCCGAATTTCTCTTTAGCTTCATCGTCAGTAATACCCAGAATACGGAATACCGCAGACTGCATTTCTTGGTTGTGGATACGCACTGAACCACCGCCTAATTCGCAGCCGTTTAATACCATATCGTAAGCATCAGAAACGCGATTTGCTGGGTTAGCTTCAAGTTCAGCTGCCGTGACGCCACGCGGTGCGGTGAACGGATGGTGAACCGCGTGGAAGTTGCCGTTGATTTTCTCAAACATTGGGAAGTCAACTACCCACAGTGGACGCCATTCACCTTGCAATAAGCTGAAATCTTCGCCCGCTTTAAGACGCAGTGCGCCCATAGATTCGGCAACCACAGTCGCCTGATCTGCACCAAACAGGATTATGTCACCAGTTTGCGCGCCAGTGCGGCTCACGATTTCATTGACTATGCTTTCGTTTAAGAATTTTAGCACAGGTGATTGAATGCCTTCTAAGCCAAGGCTTAGGTCATTAATCTTCATCCACGCTAAGCCTTTAGCACCATAGATGCCAACAAATTTAGTGTAATCATCGATTTGCTTACGAGACAGCGCAGCACCGCCCGGAATACGCAGTGCAGCAACACGGCCTTCTTCATCGTTCGCAGGACCAGAGAATACCGCAAATTCGACTTCTTTGAGTAAATCGGCAATGTCCACCAGCTCTAATGGGTTACGTAAATCTGGCTTATCTGAACCAAAACGACGCATCGCTTCGTTGTAAGTCATGCGCGGGAACTCGCCGAGATCGACGTTCAGCATTTCAAGGAACAGACCACGCATCATCTCTTCGGTCTTCGCCATCACTTGCTCGGACGTCATAAATGAGGTTTCGATATCGATTTGGGTGAATTCTGGCTGACGGTCGGCACGTAAGTCTTCATCACGGAAGCATTTTACAATTTGATAGTAACGATCAAAGCCTGACATCATCAGCAGCTGTTTAAACAGCTGTGGTGATTGTGGCAAGGCAAAGAACTGACCTTTATAAGTACGGCTTGGTACTAAATAATCGCGGGCACCTTCTGGGGTAGCCTTGGTCAGGATCGGGGTTTCTATGTCTAAGAAACCGTTTGAATCGAGGAAACGACGCACAGAACTGGTCACTTTAGCGCGGAACATTAAACGCTGCGCCATCTCTGGGCGACGTAAATCTAAGTAACGATACTTAAGACGTTGCTCTTCGCTGTTGTTCTGGTAGTTATCCATGCTCAATGGCAGTGGATCGGCAGCGTTGATAATCGTCAAGGCTTGACCTAAGACTTCAATCTCACCCGTCTTCATTTGACCATTGACTTGGCTATCAGGACGGGCACGAACTAAGCCTTTGACCTGAACGCAAAATTCGGCGCGCAGCGTGCTGGCGACATTGAACACCTCAGGTAAGTCTGGATCATAGACCACTTGGATGAGACCTTCTCTGTCTCTTAAATCTAAAAAGACAACGCCACCCAAATCACGGCTACGATTAACCCAACCTACCAAGGTAACTTCTTGTCCAACGTGAGACTTATTGACGTCTCCACAATAATGACTGCGCATCTAACTCTATCCTTTATCCGGAAACCGGTGCTTTGGAAATAATCAAAACGAGATAAAAGCGGCATTATAGTCAAATAATACCGATTACCAAAGTACTTCACTCTTAGGCGGTGAAGTATCAAACAGTTTTACGCCCTTGACTAGAGGCGAACGCACTATCTGAGCATGAGCGTTCAAAAAAACATCAAGCTGAGCGATAACAACGCCCACCGCTACTTTTTGCTTGGTACATAAGCTGATCGGCTTTTTTCAACAAACCTATCGCTGTGTCACCATCGCGGGGGTAAATCACCACGCCAATACTGACGGCTATGCTGACACTGACGCCTTGAATAAGCAAAGGGCTCGACAGTGCCTGTAGAATATTATCAGCAACTTGGGTTGCAGCATCGAGATCTTGCACACGATTTAGCAGGATAACAAACTCATCGCCGCCAAATCGCGCAACGGTATCTGATCCACGGATAACCTTGGTTAACTTTTGGGCGACCAGTACCAGTAATTCATCGCCAATAGGATGACCGTGTTGGTCATTGATTTGTTTAAAACCATCGAGATCGATGAATAACAAAGCGAAATGTGCCTGTTCTCTGCGATGAGATAGCAAAGCTTGGGTTAGTCTGTCATCAAGTAAGGCACGATTGGGCAACTGAGTTAAAGCATCATGATTAGCCACATGCAACAAACGTTTTTCTGCCACCAATCGCTGGGTGATCTCACGATTTAAGCGGCGATTCACTAATAACACCGCCACCATCACTAAGCACAAGATTATCACGCCAAACACGATATAACGCAGCCATTGCAGATATTTAGCACTCTCTGTCGCCACAGAAAATGACACCCAGCGCGTATATATTTTTTGCTGATGTTGAGCATCAACCAAAGCCAAAGCTTTATTAATCAGCGGCACCAGCGGCGCAAATTGAGGATAAACACCAATATGACTGTGTTGATCAGCGAGATCACTGAGCAGCGACATTTTCAGTGTCGGATAGTGGCTGGTTTTAAGCTCAGAAGCTAAAGTCACCACTTTATCGATAAACACATCCGCATTGCCATTCGTCACCGCCGCTAATCCGGCCTGCGTATTTGGCACTATGACTAACTTGAGTGAAGGCTCCAGACTCATCAATTGCGCCACTAAATGATATCCCTCAACCACGGCCACCCTTTGACCTGCGAGCTGAGCAATATTAAAAACCGAGACTTGTTCCAGTTGCGACACTAAGGCCCACGGCGATGGCCAATAGGCTTCACTAAACGCTAAACGCTGCTGGCGCTCCGCCGTTTGCGCGACACTGCCGGCTAAACTCACCTCGCCCTTTTGCAACGCCTCGATTAACGAATGCCAATCATCAAAGGCAACGGGCGTGAGCTTAAGTTTGAGTTGTTCCTTGAGCAATTTGACGATATCGCTATTGATCCCCGCAAACTCACCCTGTTCATCCATAAACTCCATCGGTGGCCATTGTTTTAGATAACCGACTTTGAGCTCGCCTACGCTTTCCACATAGGCCTGCTCAGCGGGGCTTAAGCTGACATGACGCTCAGCTTGGGTAAAAACATGATCTTTAGGATTGAGCATCCATTTATGTTCAATCTCGGCAAATTCTTGATTGCTAATACTGTTAAACCCATTGGCTATCCTCTGTGTAAGGCCAGCATCATCGCTACGGGTCAGCACATAAATGTTGGTGCTAAATTCGAGATCAGGATACTGGCTAAAGTCAGACCAGCCTTTATTGAGCAATAAATAATGGGATGTCCATGCACCCGCGGCGATAAAACCGACAACTTCTCCAGACCTCGCCCCCGCCACCATGGCATCCATACTGTCGTAATAACGCAGTGACACTTGGGGTAATGCTTTACGCAAATCCACCAAATAAGGCGCTGTCGGCACCACACCAATACGCTTACCTTTTAAGCAGTCTAAATCGGTTAACTGTTGCTGATAGAGAAAGAGTCGACTCTTCACTGTATATAAATGCCAAGCCTGAGTAAGGCCCGTTTTAACATCATCACTTTCAGGATAACCTATATGGGCATCGGCGAGACCACGACGAACATCGTCCACGCTGGAGTTCATATCACCAGAAATAAAATCAACGGCAATACCCGTTTTCTCAGACCACAGTTGCCACATGTCCACATACAAACCATGGGGTAAACCATCGACCCCTAAGTCCACAAAAGGCTCGGCGCCCAGTTGCATCGAAATAACAATCCCAGCTTGTTGACGTTGATAGCCAAGCCAACGTCGCTCCGTTTGCTGAATAAAGTGCACATCGAGCGCAGTGAAACCTTTATTGATCTTATCGACTAATGCAAGATTGCCCTTTTGAACTGCGGGTACAAACTGCATCGCCTTAATTTGAAGGCGGGCAGTATTGGGAAAGTTTGCGGCAATCTCTTGGGATGAGTCGGGATCTTTCAAATAGCCTTCTAACCCCGCAAAGACTACGATCTCGCCCGCGGCGACCCCTGCCAATAATTTCTCACGACTTTCGTAGCGTTTAAACACAAGCTGCGGTTCGATACGGTGTAATTCCGCTTCATGGGATGAAGCCGCTACCACACCAATTTGAAAGGGGATCAGTTCTTTGATGGATTTTTTGCCCTGCAGGGATTTATGCAAATACAAAAAAGTGCCCACATCCGCAATGGGCACTGCAAAATCAAATTCTTGCTCTCGCTCTGGGGTTTTCCCCATGCCGATATGCACTTGCGCCTTACCTTGCCGCAGTTGATCAAGGGACTCGTGCCAGTGACGCGCCACAAAAACCACTTGGGTATGGCTGTGTTTAGCCCACTCTTTCCATAAATCAACCAGTAATCCAGTCGGCTCGCCATCGTTGTCGACATATTGATAGGGAAAGCTATCCTCACCCATAACGATGATTAATGGCTCAGAGGACAACGGACTTGCCTGCCCCGTTATACTCAAAAAACAGCTGCACAAGATCACAATTAAGTGGATCACAAACTTCAAGTTGAGCCCTTAGTACTTGATGTACATGTAACGATTTTGTTATCTATTAAGTATTAGACAAAAATTTATCGCAAATTACTAGCATGAGACTTGCTGCTAATCGCTCTGATTCGTTAAAATGCACAGTTGAATTCCCATGAAAAATCTCAGATGAACGTTTCTCAAGACACTATCTACGCTCAAGCGAGCGAGCATATTAGCGATTTCCAGTTTGATAACCGTGTAGCAGGCGTATTCAGTGACATGATCCGCCGCTCAGTGCCTGGATATGCGCAAATTATCAATACCATAGGCGATTTTGCAGATCGTTTCGTCATGCCAAATACTCAAATTTACGATTTGGGTTGCTCACTCGGTGCCGCGACCTTAAGTATTCGTCGCCAAATCCAAGGCCGCCAATGTCGCATTATTGCTGTAGATAACAGTGAATCTATGGTCGCACGCTGCCAAGAGAACCTGAATGCCTATGTCAGCGATACGGATGTCGATCTGGTTTGCGGTGATATTCGCGATATCGATATTCAAAATGCGTCATTGGTGGTACTCAACTTTACCTTGCAATTTTTACCGCCAGAAGACAGAGAAACCCTGATAGCGAAGATTTATCAAGGTCTGAATCCCGGCGGGATGTTAGTACTATCAGAAAAAATTCGCTTCGAAGATGCCCCGATCCAAACCCTATTGGAAGAGCAACATTTAGACTTTAAACGCGCTAATGGTTACAGTGAACTTGAGATCAGCCAAAAACGCAGTGCGCTGGAAAATGTCATGAAGCCCGACACCTTAACCACGCATCAACAACGACTCACCAGCCAAGGCTTTAGTCACTTTAGTCTCTGGTTCCAATGCTTTAACTTTGCTTCTATGGTGGCCATCAAGTGATCAGCTTTAGCTCGTTTTACCAACAAATCGCCGATTCGAATCTACAGCACTGGCTCGAAACCCTGCCGAGCATTTTAGGCAAGTGGCAACGAGATCATAAACACGGCAACCTGCCAAAGTGGGAAAAAGTGCTCAACAAGCTGCACTATCCAGCACCCGACCAAGTGGATTTTGTTGATAGCGTGACCGTCGGTAGCGGCGAGCAACTTAGCCCAGGCGAAAAAGAGAAGCTTGAAAACCTGCTGCGTTTGTTTATGCCATGGCGTAAAGGCCCCTTCCACATTCATGGCATCCACATCGATACCGAATGGCGCAGTGACTGGAAATGGGACCGCGTTAAGCAACATATTTCGCCGCTGAAAAACCGCACTGTGCTCGATGTCGGTTGCGGCAGTGGTTATCACATGTGGCGCATGTTGGGCTCAGGTGCCAAACGTGTCGTCGGTATCGACCCTTCACCGTTGTTTTTATGTCAGTTTGAAGCCGTCAAATGTTTAGCGGGCACACATCACCCTGTACACCTGTTACCATTGGGTATTGAAGAGCTGCCACCGCTCGATGCATTTGACACGGTTTTCTCCATGGGTGTTTTGTATCACAGACGTTCGCCTATCGATCACTTGTTACAGCTGCGTGATCAATTGCGCACCGGTGGTGAGCTCGTGCTAGAAACCTTGGTGATAGATGGCGACGAAAATGCCGTACTCGTGCCTCAAGATAGATATGGCAAAATGAATAATGTATGGTTCATTCCGTCCGTTGCCGCGCTCATGCTATGGTTAAAAAAGTGTGATTTCACTGATATCCGTTGTGTCGATACCGATGTCACAGCCCTTGCCGAGCAACGCCGTACCGACTGGATGCCCAACGAATCACTGGTTGAATACCTAGATCCTAACGACATCACCAAAACGGTTGAAGGTTATCCTGCGCCCAAACGCGCCACGATTATCGCGGTGAAAAATCAGCCTAATCAGGATTTAAACTAACCTTTTCAGTCTGAAGTAAGCGAATATCAGTCATTGCGTCCTCAAGGTTTGAGTTGGTAATGGCTGATATCAAAAGCCGAAAGATCACCATTCATCTAGTTAATCTGGAATATGTAAGTGTTCAGCAGCTTAGTGTAACTCCTTCCTTGAATAGCAATACATTTGCGACTCCCCCCCTTATCGTTGACATCCAGAACAGAACAGGGTTTCATGCATAACAATGACTTGAAGCTAACTCAATTGGATACTAAGTCAAAGTTAACTCATTCCATCACAGATGCAGAACACATAACCCATGTTAAAACCCACTTTACTGGTTAGCCTGTTTGGCTTGAGCCTTTATGTTACGAATGCCGCCTATGCGGCGCCAAGCCCTGTTCCCCTTTTAGTTGAACAATGCCTGCGTTTGCCAAGTATTGATCTTGCGACTGTGTTCGCCAATGCGCGTTTAACTGCGTCTGAATTAGCCTTGGCCCAGCGCGCGCTTATTTTTGAGCAACAGATGTTAGGGCTTAATAATATCAACGACAGACTCAACTATTACCGTGGGTTTAACTTACCAAGTGAGGAACGCGAGGGTCTACTGCAATGCCAGCTACACCTCGCCGACACCCTGTCGCAACTTCTCAGCCAAACTGAATTGAGCCAACTAGCCTACGCCTTAGCCCAAGGCAATGCAGAACAAATACTACTGAGCCAACAGCTTAAACAATTGCTACAACAACATTGGAGCGCCGAGGAGAAAGCGAAATTACATACTGCACAAGCCAGCATAGGCCAAGGGTTAGGCAGTCAACAATTTAGTCTTGCCTTCAATGGCAGCCAATGCCAACCTGAAGTGACTCAGCAGCAACATCTGCATAAAAAAGAGGATAAAAGTGACGAGCCGAAGCCCGACAGTTCAAAGCAGAGCGACTTTTCTGGCACTATCGCCAGTTACTTACTGACGCAGGAAAACGCCGTATGTCGCCAAAATGTATGGCAGGCCTACCAAGCCAGAGCCAGTGAAACCAATCAAACGGCGTTAGAGCGAATTGCTGAGCAGCGCCAACAAGCCGCCACTGCTGCAGGCTTTACCGATTACAGCGCATTAGTGCTTAGTTCGCAGCAGTTATCGTCCCCTGAATTAGTCAAAGCTTTTCTTGATAGCCAAACCCAAGATCTGCAAGTGGCTCCCTGGGATATTGGGCGAACCCTGTCACAACAAGCATCAGCCAAGGTGCCGACATGGCAAACCTCTGACGTCTTGAGTCGCAGCTTTACTTATCTGCAAGTGTTTGGTTTGCAGTTTGAGACCATAGAAACCGCTAAGGTCGATAAAATACCTGCCGATCCCAATCGGCCACATATCGTCAGGGTCTACCACCAGCAAAGATTGTTAGGTGAAATCTATGTGGCGTATAACCCAAATCCACAGCAAGGTAGTCAACAGCAGACATTGCGTCAAAGTGTACTCGGCCAGCAATTTGGACAACAGGCGTTAGATCTCAAGCCACAGCTGAGTAACTACAAAGACATTGAGCAATTAACCGAGTCTATCGCAGAGGCTGTCACTTCCCTTGCTAAAGCGAGCCATTTCTACCTCAACAATGCCATGGGACAGAGTCAAGATAGCTATTTTGTGGCGAGTCTCTGGTTAGCTGAAGTGCTGCGCCATCAACTCTTTCCGCAGTTTGAGCACACCTATTTACAGGAGCGTGAAACACTGGCTAAAGCTTATTCGAAGCAGCTTAAAGTCTTTCGCGCTAAGGTTGCAGTCAACTTTTACCAAAACTCAAGTGCACAAGTCTATCCGGATCTCGGTGCAGAGTTTAATGCCAGCTTTGGCCAAGACTGGCCACAAACACAGGATTATCCTTATAGCTTCAATGCTATCGCCAACGAAGGACCGCTCTACTACCAATCACTCTGGCAAGCATCGCTAGCCCAGCTGATAGCTCAATCCACATTCAACTGCCAAGACAAACTCAAATTATTCAATGAATTAGTTATCAATGAAGACGCTTTAAGCTTCAGTGACCAATTAAAAGTGGTCATTGGCGCCCCCGTTCATAGTGCTGCGCTGATCCAAAGAATTTCAAATAGCACCGCTTCAGAACATGCTGACAACTCCAACAATCAAGCTTTCGACGCAACAGGTTCTTGTGCGTTTTAAGTGTTAATGCTTAGGATGTGTTTGTGACTCGCTCGGGCGCAAACACATCTAATCGTCATGATTCGCCTCTCTATCACCTTAATAACTTAGCGCGACATAGTTAGCTGTATGTCGTGAGAATGACTGACTCTATGATATTTAATTGAAAAAGTCGTAAGAAGTGGCCACTATAAGCCCCAATCTATCGTTTTTTTGAGATTATAATGACTCGAGCTAAATCTACCTTAGAACAATGGCGTATTTTGCAAGCGGTGGTCGATTTTGGCGGCTATGCCCAAGCGGCCGAAAAACTCAACAAGAGTCAATCGTCACTTAACCATGCCGTTGCCAAATTACAGCATCAGTTGGGTATCGAGCTACTCGAAGTCAAAGGCCGTAAAGCCTATCTCACCCCGCAGGGCGAAGTGCTGCTGCGCCGCTCACGGCATGTCACCCAAGCCGTCAACGAGTTAGAACAACTTGCGAGTAATCTCGAGCAAGGGTGGGAGCCGACACTCACGATTGCCCGTGAAATTATCTATCCGATGGAAAGCTTAGTGTGTGCCCTCAATGCGTTTCTACCCCACAGTCGTGGCACTCGAATCATCATGCTGGACTCAGTGATCACCGGCACTCAAGAGCTCATTCTGCAGAGTAAAGTCGATATTGCTATCTGTGCAGGGGTGCCGCCTAAAGGGTATTTATCCGAACCCTTATGTGAACAAGAACTCTACCTCGTCTGTCATCCAAATCACCCACTCGCTGACTTAGGCACAATTGAAGACGATAAACTACTGGCACAATATTTACAGTTAGTGATTAAAGATACCGGCGTGCAATCCAATATCGACATAGGCTGGCTCAAAGCTGAGCAGCGCTGGACAGTTTCTAACTTCCATGAAGCTAAAGTCATTTTAAATCAAGGTATTGGTTTCTGTTGGATCCCCTCTTTCTTAATCCAAGAAGAATTGGCTTCGGGTAATCTAGTACGTTTACATCTTGAGGGTAGCCAAAAACGTCGCATCATGTTGAGCTTAGTTATCCCTAATAGGGATCAACAAGGGCCTGCATCAAAACTGCTTGCTTCCTTGATTTTAAAACAGCACGGAATTGAAACGACGAATAGTCATTAACAGCAAGATACCAAACGAGTTATCAATTCGAGTGAGCAAAACGATAAATGCTAACTGCTGATTAAATGCTTAGTTCTTAGTGGTACTGAGAGGTTGTTTCGAAAAAGATGATGAACAGCGAATGATGGGAATAGTTAAAGCCTAATCTTACACACTAAAGTCGACATAGCGCGCTTGTTGATAACCCAAATATTGCGGCTGAATAAATCCCGTCTCCTGCAAGAGGTCATCCTCCACATATAACTCGCTCTGCAAAGACACATTCGTATTCGCGCTAGCACTGATATTTGAAGACTGCTCATTTACATTGTTTGCGGACAAAACATCCGTAGATTGCAAATTGCTAGGGAGCTCATTTGGAGATGCCAGATAAGAAGGCAGAATATTGGCTTGCGACGTCATATCGACACGAGCTGAAGGCCCAGCACTGGCTTGTGCAACCGCGACATAATAACGGCTTGCAGCACTATCGGATCTTGAGATAAAACCCGTCGCTAAATCCGTTGAAGTTGAAGCATCTCCAAATGCTAAAGTTGCGGTCGGTGGCTCAATCGTTTCCACTGTGGTCGATGTAGTGACTGAGTCACTGATATCAGAAGAGGTTTTCGAACCCGTATCAATGACTCTCGTATTGGCCGTTTGCGCCTCGATCGCTTGTTTTAGCTTATCAAGCGCAGTAGAGGCGGGGGTGAATACAGCCTCTTGGGGCTGAGCAATATTACCTGACTCATCAACGTCTCCCGTCACTACAGGTGTATGTTTTTCTAACGGTGGCAACCCTTTTATTTGTGCATCTGCGTCTATTAATGTTTGAGCCGTTTGCAAGTCAACAATTTGTTTTTGTCGCTCCTCTGCCAGCATCACTTTAGCTTCATTCATTTTTTGCAAGGCTTCCGCGGCAACACGGATATCCGCTGATGACGGGTCAACAGGAGCCATTGCTGCGGCATAAACTTGCTTCATTTTGTTTATCGTTGCAAGCGGGTCGCCTCCCACTGGAGAGACATCAATCTGCACTTCGCCATCGGTGGCGTAACGTTGGCCATCAGCACCCTTTTCATACTTAAAACTCGGGCTCTGAGCGTATTGTCCTCCGACGGTTGCGTGGGCATGCTCATGGGCTTTAACCTCTGAATCTCGAGTTTTAAGTTCATCGACTTGCTGTTGCTGTTGAGCCTGCGCTTTTTCTTGGGCTTGTATCTCTTGTTCCTGAGCCTGCTGAACCAGTGATTGCTGCTTTGCCTCTTCCGCTGCTGCTATTTGCTGTTTCCGCGATTCTTCTTCCTGTACTTGCTTTTCAAGCTGATTATCATTTGGGGCAAAGACAGCAGCTAAGACTTGTTGACTATCATCTGGGTTAGACGCTGTCGCAGGAGCATCTACAGGACCAGCTTGAGCCTGAGCTTCACCGAAAACTTGAGTAAATTGCTCTAACACAGTCGGTTGAGCAACATCACTGCTAGCGGATTGATCTACGGCTTGCGCAGAGTTTGACTGGCCAACAGGCCCTGCACTCGTTGCTACACTCTTATTTACAGCACTCTTATTTACAGAACTGTTAATTGCAGAATCGGACGTAGTGGGATCAACTAACGCAGCTCCAGTAAAGACAGTTTGTGGCCCAAACACTGCCGCTAAATCAGGCATTATTGGAGAAACATCACCCGTGCTAGATGGATTGAAAGCAGGAATATCAGTACCCCTAGTGCCAATTGATGGACTCAGAGGCGTAAAAATATCAACGGGAATATTGCTCGTTACACTGAGATTTGGACTTATTGTAGCCAAGGAATTTACCCCAAGTCCGCTATTACTCGTACCCGCGACGGGCGAAAATACCTGAGTAGAAATAGGTGTCGCAATCTGTCCCCCGCGTACACCAGAAATGGATCTTGGTCCTGTTAACAAACTAAAACTCGCATCGGCATGTAAGCTAGCTCGATCATTTAACGTATTTACCTGAGGATTGCTCCTTGGCGTTGGTACGGAAAAAGGAGCGACCTCGAGTGCTTGGCTTGCACCATTCAGTACAGGAAGTACAGGTGCTGCAGTTGATGAAACAGCACTAGAAGCAGCAAAAGACACATTCGGTGATGAGTGGAGAGATTGGGAAACGTTAGCAGCTAATGAAGTAATAGGCGTGGCTTGAACTGGAGCAAATGAAGTTCCAGTAACCTGTAGTTCATGGACACCACTCGCTTCAATTTTTGCGGAGCCTGCAGTGTGAGCGCTGGCTCCTTGATAAGTGCTATTAGCGTGACTCTGGTTTAGGCTCTGGCTTTGAGTCTGGCTTAGATTCGAGCTGAGCATCTTATCATGTGCCGAAAATGAAGAGGATGGCGCTCCAACCTTAAGTGATAGCGCCACAACCGACATGATATTTACACCTTAATATTAATGATCGAACCTATCGTTTCAGAATCAGTTTCAATCACTTCTGTTGACGCTTCCCCTTGTCTTAATGACTCATTAGCGGTAAGTAATGCCGAGGTTTTATCAGGCTGCGCAACATCTCTTGTAGATTCAGCCGGAGTCGCACTTTGAGTCGGTGTAGGTTTAGCCACATCTATTGTTGCTTGAGTGAGCCCAGATTGAGCACTTTGCAAGCCTTGCAGACCGGATGAATAAGCAGATTGGATTTGCATAACGGTATTCCTGCACGCTGTGATTAATGGGTCAATTATTGACCAATCACCTGCAAAAGTACAGGTTTTATCCGCATTCTCACCATTTATTTATGGTCTTATTTATCCTGTGATCCAATTGGCTTCCCAATCCTTAAATACGGGATTAAAACCCTGCAGTTGCATCTGTTCGATGACTTGCTCGACGCTGCGATCATCGCTTATCTCAAATTGATCGAGTTGACTGTCGGGTGCTTGATAGCCGCCCGGTTGTGTCGAACTACCCGCACTGATTTGAGTAATTCCAAGTGGCAAAAGATTATCCCTCAGCTCAGGGCTTTCCCTTGTCGACATACTGATATCAAGCTGATGATTAAAAAGTCTAAATGCACAAATCATTTGCACTAAACCTAAATCCGATAGCATAACTTTTGGGGTGATCCCGCCAGTACAAGGCCTTAACCTTGGCAGCGAAATACTAAAGCGAGTGCGCCAATAGCGACGCTCTAAATAGTCAAGATGATATCCCATCATTAACGCATCTAAACGCCAATCATCCAGCCCCAGTAATACCCCAAGACCAATTTTATCCCCCCCCGCCGCCGCAACTCTATCCGGTGTTGCTAAGCGATAGGCAAAATCCATTTTTTTACCTCGGGAATGGTGACGAGCATAAGTCTCGGGCTGATAGGTCTCCTGATAAATCATCACAGCATCTAAACCTAGCGCGACTAACTGGCGATAATGGTCCTCACTCATGGGTTGGACCTCCATCGCCACATGGCTAAATTGCTGCTTTACCAACGGCAACATTTGCTTAAAATAATCGATGCCGACCTTAGTTTCATGCTCACCCGACACCAGTAAAATAGAATCAAAACCTCTGCCTTTGATAATAGCTATTTCAGCCATCAACTCCTGTTCATTCAAGGTCTTGCGTTTGAGTTTGTTACTCATGCTAAAACCACAGTAATCACATTCATTAGCGCACAGATTCGAGACATATAACGGTAAATACATGCCAAGATTCGCGCCAAATCGCTGCCGCGTAAGCGCCGCAGATTGCTGCGCCATGGTTTCGATATAAGGCTCTGCCGCAGGTGATAACAAGGCCAGTAAGCTGCGTAAATCCCCTGCTGGACTCACTAACGCCCGCTCGACATCTTGGGCTGTGCAAGAATACAAATCGAGTAACAGTTTATCCCGTGGGATTTTGGCAAATTCCGCTACAAAACTCATTGGTTTAAAAATCCTGTCAGAGGACTGGTCTGTACCGCGCCCGTTTGTACTCGGCCAAGCCCAGCTTCAAACGCCCGTCTACCGCATTGCACCGCATCCTTAAAGCACTCGGCCATCACTATCGGCGACGCGCTGCTGGCGATGGCGGTGTTGACGAGCACCGCATCGGCGCCCAGCTCCATTGCCCGCACAGCCTGTGAAGGCGCGCCAATGCCGGCATCGATCACCACTGGCACCCGCGACTGCTCTATGATGATTTTTAAAAAGCTTTCAGTGACTAAACCCTGATTACTGCCAATCGGACTCGCCAATGGCATAACCGCAGCGCAGCCCACCTCTTCCAAGCGACAGCACAGCACAGGATCGGCATGCACATAGGGCATCACGATAAAACCTTTATCACAGAGAATCTTGGCCGCTGCTAAGGTTTCAATTGCATCGGGCATCAGGTACTTAGGATCGGGATGGATTTCGAGCTTAATCCAATGAGTTCCCAGCATTTCACGGGCAAGCTCAGCCGCAAACACCGCTTCCTTGGCGTTTCTCGCCCCAGAAGTATTAGGCAATAGCTGTACACCCGCTTGACGTAACGGCGTGAGCAAATCATCTAGTCCCATTTTGAAATCAATTCGTTTCATCGCAACTGTGACTAACTGCGATTTTGAAGCCATTATCGCCTCGGTCATCACTTGGCTATTACTGAACTTTCCCGTTCCTGTAAATAACCGCGACTCAAACTCCACATCAGCAATCTTTAACATATTAGCCTCCCGCCACTGCTGAAAAAAGTTCTAATTTATCTTCATGTTGGCAGAGAATAGATTGCCAGCGGTTGCGCGGAACCACCTCAGCATTCAACACGATAGCAACCGAATCGAGGGCTATATCTTGCGCGAGGATCACAGCCGCGAGTGACGTCGGTTCAGATAACGACTGCGGGATATTGTTTATGTGAATTAAAATCATATCAAACCTCCATACTTTATAGTTTGCTGGGCTTATAGGATGATGAACGAACCTCTTTTGGACCACATACGTCACAGTGGGGATCCCGCGTTAATGCCGCCGCTGTCCATGAAAGTGACTTAGCGTCGAAACGCCAAAAACGCCCCAATAAGGCATTTTTCGGTTCATCACAACCGCTGTCCACACTCAGCAAGAGTTGCATGGCCACCAAAGATTGCATTGACGCCATCACGCCCACGCTGGGACCGAGTACGCCTTGGGTACTGCAGCTCTGCGACACTCTCGTCTGCGCGGGGAAAATACAGTGATAACAACCACAAGAGGGGAACTGCATTTGGTCGACCGCGAACAATTGGCCGCTAAATGCCGCGATTGACGCGCTGACTAAAGGTAAAGCCGCTTCGATACAGCTGCGATTAATGGATTGGCGAGTCGCAAAGTTATCTGTGCAGTCAAGCACAAGCACTCTTTTACCCTGTTGTTTTTCCTGTAAAATATCAGCCAAATGATGAACTGCAGTTTCTGCATTAAATTCCGTATAATGGGCAGTAACAGTGCAATGTGGCGCTAAGCCTTTGAGCTTTTGCTTGGCAACTCTGGCCTTATTAAGTCCAATATCAGCATCGTTGAATAACAATTGTCTTGGCAGATTTGATACTTCAACCTTATCCATGTCGATTAAGGTCAAGCTGCCAATGCCAGCACAAGCCAGATACTGCGCCGCCAATTGCCCTAAGCCGCCAAGCCCTACAATAACAACGCTGGCGTCGACCAATTGCAATTGCCCTGCCTCACCGACCTCTGGCAATAAGACTTGCCGAGAATAACGCATGAAATCTGAATCACTGAGTGTATGAGCGCTTTGTGTACCGTCGCAAAGAACCTCTGCGTGAGCAAGCGGTTGGTTTTTACTCATGCTTAGCAACCAACTCATGCTTTACAGCCAGTTCTTCAGACAAGCTACATTGCTCCCAAGCTTGGCTCAACTCTGCAAACGCTGCGACTGGATCCTGAGCCTCGGTTATGGCGCGCACCACAGCAATATTGCCCACCCCAGTGGCTTTCACCTTTGCCAGATTAGCTAAGTCGATGCCGCCAATGGCGACCAAGGGATAGTGGTCTTGGAGTAACGCCACATAATGTTTAAGTTTTGCGAGCCCTTGGGGCGCCGAAGGCATTTGCTTCGTCGTGGTTGGGAATATATGCCCAAGCGCTATGTAGGATGGCGAGTATTGATGCGCCAGTAGCAACTCAAAATAACTGTGGCTGGATATACCTAATGCGAGCCCAGCCGACTGAATGGCCGCTAAGTCGGTAACGGCGAGATCTTCTTGGCCTAAATGTACCCCAAAGGCATGATGCTTTATAGCTAACTGCCAGTGATCATTAATAAAAAGCTGAGCATTAAAATGCTTACCTAAGGCAATGGCCGTTTGAATTTGTGCTTCTAATTCAGAGCCAACCAACTCAGACTTACCTGACTCACATTTGCCTAAATCAGATTCGGCTAGCACTGCACTAGATAACTCGCTGATGTCGGTTTTTATCCGTAACTGCACGGTTTTAACGCCCGCAACTAACAAACTTTTCAGCATGGTTAAATCACTCACCACGGGATAAACACCAAGATCGGCATCGAGCACTTTAAAACCGTGGGCTGAAATGTATTGCGGCAGCGTCGAGGCTATTCTTACCTGAGCGGTTGCCTGATCTGTTGCAGATAAAACTGTTGCAACTAAATCACTTCTGACATCAAGATGTTGATTGAGGTGATGACTTATAAAATTGCCATCACACAGATTTATCTTGGCATAGCGGGACAAGTCATTGGGCCACCCCGTACGGGCCAACGGTCCTGGACCTTGCCCTAAACCAATCGCCGAGCTTAAGCCTTGACTCACATAGGCTTTTGCAACAACCACCGCATCTTGCAATACAAAACCCTGCGCTAACACGGCGGCAATGGCCGATGACAAAGTACAGCCGCTACCATGGTTATGACGGGTATTAACACGCTGACTTGCCAACCAGAAACGCCCATTTTGATGCAGCTCAGAGCTAGCGCGTACTTGATGGCAAACCAGATAATCCTCGGCAAGCTCAAAATCCCAGCCGTTGCTATCGAGAGTGCTAACATGAACGTTAGCCTGAGTTTGAGCATGAGTGTTATCGTGAGTTTTAGTATGAGTATCATCAAGAATATCAGTGCTGCCAAAGCTCACATCGCCCCCTTTAGCGAGCACACTGCAATCTAAACTTTGGGATAAAGCCTGTGCTGCAGCAACGAACTGCGATTTGGTCGAAACATCACTGTGAGTTAACCGCCCAAGTTCGAGCACGTTGGGCGTGATAAGTTCGATTAAGCCTCTGAAAGGCTTGAAATCTAAAGCTGATTTGGCCGTACTTTTTATATCCTGACTGTTATCTACTGCTAATGCATCACCACAACTGGCGACCATCACAGGATCGACAATCACAGGCACTGATGGATAGTGGATTTTAAAACTCGCGATCCAATCTGCCAGCAATGCGACTTGAGATTGATCTGCCAGTAAGCCGATTTTGATCGCTTTGGGTGGCAAGTCTGAAAGTAAAGTGGTCAACTGAGCCATTAACATCGCCGCAGATACGGGCTCGACTAAAGTGACCGCCACTGAGCTTTGCGCCGTCACTGTGGTGATCACGCTGCAACTGTGACAGCCCAAATCTTGAATCGTGGCCAAGTCCGCCTGAATACCGGCACCGCCGCCGCTGTCTGAACCGGCTATAGTCCAGACAAACGCGGGGCGCTCGGTATTCATGGGCAATTTCCCCCCATGAATACCCAGCATAATTAGGCTTCCTCAGCTTCGGCGACAAGCTTATCTTTTACCTGCTTGTCTATCACCTGATAGATCTCGGCGCCCGAGGCAGCAAATTGTGCCGATTTTAGCGCCATTGCCGCCTCCAACTCCTGCGGCGTCTTGATTGTGACTTGCATAGCTTGGGCAGCCGCTTCAACTTGCTCCGCCTTCGCTTGTGCCGCCTCTAAGCCAGCGGCATAGGCGCGAACATCTTGGGTGATTTTCATCGAACAAAATTTAGGGCCACACATAGAGCAAAAATGCGCGACTTTAGCGGATTCCTGCGGTAAAGATTCATCGTGATAAGCACGCGCGGTTTCAGGATCGAGTCCTAAATTATATTGATCTTCCCAGCGGAATTCGAAACGCGCCTTTGCCAGCGCATTATCACGAATTTGCGCACTCGGATGACCTTTCGCCACATCGGCGGCGTGGGCAGCAATCTTATAAGCAATCAAACCTTGCTTAACATCTTGTTTATTCGGTAATCCTAAATGTTCTTTTGGCGTGACATAACACAACATAGCGCAGCCGTACCAAGCGATCATGGCCGCACCTATGCCGGAGGTAAAATGATCATACCCAGGTGCGATATCGGTGATTTGTGGGCCAAGCGTGTAAAAAGGCGCTTCATCGCAGTGAGCTAACTGCTTGTCCATGTTCTCTTTAATGAGCTGCATCGGGATATGTCCCGGTCCTTCGATAATGGTTTGTACGTCGTATTCCCACGCGATTTTGACTAGCTCACCTAAGGTTTCAAGCTCTGCAAACTGGGCGGCATCATTAGCGTCGGCAATCGAGCCTGGACGCATACCATCACCTAAGGACAGGGATACATCGTAGGCGACGCAAAGCTCACAGATCTCACGAAAATGGCTGTAGAGGAAGTTTTCCTTGTGATGACTCAGGCACCATTTGGCCATGATTGAACCGCCGCGGGAAACGATCCCAGTAACGCGTTTAGCCGTCATCGGCACATAACGTAGCAGTACACCAGCATGAATCGTAAAGTAATCAACACCTTGCTCAGCTTGTTCAATCAAGGTATCGCGAAACACTTCCCAGGTTAAATCCTCTGCCACGCCGTTCACTTTCTCCAGCGCTTGATAAATCGGCACTGTGCCGATGGGCACTGGTGAGTTGCGGATGATCCACTCGCGGGTTTCGTGAATATAACGACCCGTGGATAAATCCATGACAGTATCTGCACCCCAACGGGTTGACCAGACAAGCTTTTCCACTTCTTCCTCGATGGAAGACGTCACCGCCGAGTTACCGATATTGGCGTTCACTTTCACCAGAAAATTACGCCCGATAATCATAGGTTCGGCTTCGGGATGGTTAATATTCAGCGGAATAATCGCGCGGCCACGGGCAACTTCGGCGCGGACAAATTCGGCGGTAATCGGTTCGCCGACTAAGGCACCAAAGGCTTCGCCCTTGGCTTTACGATTGAGGATTTCATCCTGTACTTGCGCAAGTGCCATGTTCTCGCGGATCGCCACATATTCCATTTCTGGCGTGATAATCCCTTGACGGGCATAGTGTAATTGACTGACTCGTTTGCCCTGCAGCGCTCTGCGTGGGCGGACAATGGCACTCGAGCCAGCCTCAAAACGCAGATGATCTAAACCGTCGTCGGCAAGTCTTTGTTGGGTAAAGTCTGAGGTCGCGCAGGATAATTGCTCTGTGTTGTTGCGGGCTAGAATCCAGTTTTGTCTTAATTTACCAAGGCCTAGACGCACATTGATGTCGGCCTCAGGATCGGAATAAGGTCCGGCGCAATCGTACACGCGGATTGGCGGATTTTTTTCCATGATGGGCGCATCATCTGTGCCGCCGACCAAGGTGTCAGTCTGCAGAATTTGCCGCATGCCAACGCGAATATCGGCACTGGAACCCTCGAGATAAATCTTTTGTGAATTAGGATGTTGCAGTGGCGCTAGCGTATCGATAAAGGCTTGGGCCTGCGCACGGGTTTCGCGGCGACTCGGCGCCTGAGGCACGATTGATTGACTAGACTCAGTCGATTTATTAGGGATTGTCGATTCTGGCGCTGTGATTTCTATCGCACTGGCAGCTACAGCTGGGTTTGGGTTTGAACTGGACATAAGCAATCTCACGTTAAAAAATGGAGTTGCTTGTCTGGAGAATTGAGTTGTTGATAGCTGGGCATGGCAATCAATTTTTGTGGCCAACACTGGCTTCAAAAATTGAGTTACCCTGCTCAATAACAATTAAATCTAAACATTAAGGCTTAAAACACTGCTGAGTTAGCAGGTGTTCAAGCCGTCTATTTTGGCGATTTAATATGTGTTATTACGCTTGTTTCCTTCGCAGGTTTTAACCTGATCAGGTTCAACGGATCCCGAATAAACGGTCTCAGCCAAGAGGCACTCCGACAAGATGAGTGCGCAGTATAGACAGAAGCGGCAGCAACAAACAAGGAAAAAAGCAATTAAAAACCTTAACAACCAATCCAAAATAAAGATTCATAATTAATTGTTTTTAATTGATTAAATAAAATAAAACTAAAAAAGATATAATTAGCATGAAAATAAATCACAAAAGAAAGTCACTATTTATGGGGTTTGAGCATCATTTTGTTTAATCGAGATTGAATGGCATCATCAATAGCTTGATTGATTTTTTTGCCACTGCAGTTAATGGGAAAACCTAAATTTTCGGCGTTAGGATTAACTTGAGTGCCGACTTGTACCACGCGATAACAAGTATCCCCTTTACGCACAATACGATTTGGGTCCAAGGGTAAATCTAGACTCGTTGTGTCACCGAAATCATCGGCATTAGGGACAAATAGCACCTCCATCTCTGGGCTCATTTCACTCATATTCGATTTCCGGGTGAACTTATCGGCCTGTTCAATGACGAGATCATCGAGCGCTTGCTCGCGCTGACGTTCAAAATATTGCTGCGTGAATAAACTCATGCTTGAGCTTGTCGCTATTGTGATCTCACCTTCTGCTGCAGGCGAGCTCTTAGCGCCAAGCTGCGGCTTTAATTCTGAGGTATCCAACGTATTCGTTGGTTTTATTGCCATCGTTTCAGTGGGTTGTTCATCACTTGGGGCAATTGATTGAGTTTTCTTTGATTGAGATTGGCTCGATTGAGTGATGTTCGGTTTAACCGTATCTGGGTTCACTTTTTCTGATTCTACTTTTTCAGAGACGGCCTTTTCGGGTGCTATTGTTTCAGGCATGACCTTTTCAAGTATTGGCAGAGGCTTCACTTGAGTTTGAGGTGTGGGAACAATTGTAGGCGTAACAGAACTTGTCGCTTCAGTCTTATCCTCGGCCTTTATCTCAGTTTCGGACTCTGAGGTTTCGGCTTTCTCTACCGCGGGAGCATAAATAAAGTAAGCCTTGATCGCTGCCACTTTAGGGCCACGACTTTCTATTTCCTTCAATCCGAAGGGATTTAACTGCGGGCGCCACAAAATACAGATAAGTAAAAATAAACACGCATGCACTAAGACCACAAAAAATAACAGACTTAATTCTTTGAAATATGGCTGACGAGCACGTAAAACGGATCCCGTCCCCAATCCCTGAGCACTAGTTTGTATCGTCCCAGACAGTTCAGGTTTGGATTCAGACTCAGGAACCAATTTATGTTGATGTTGATCTTGATGTTCAGCATGGATTTCTTGCAGTACCAAATCTTGGGTTTTATCTTGAGCTATGCCTTTGATGTCATGCTTAGAGGCTGAATGACCTGCATCGCTATTGAACACTAATGGCTCCGTATCAGTGGTAAAAACAGGCGTTTGAGCAGCATCCAGTTCACCGAGCTGATGATCAAAGGCGATAAAAGTCTCACCTTCTGGCGATGTGACCGAAATCAGCAAAGCACTATCGACATCATCTCCAATCGCTATCGCTGTAGGAGATGCTGTCAATAAAGGCGCGGCCTTGGGTTGATGTTGAAAAGGCAAAATCCATCCTTAGGTTTTGTATAGTATCCATTGATTTCAATGATGCTTAACGTGGAACGATTACACTCTAATTCAATATCAATCCAATATCGGGTTGGTGAATATTGAAAGCGAATTATCTATTGATTGCATTTACTTACGAGTGCTCAACGCAGATTAGAGGAGGCAAACAGAGCAAAGTTCAATGCGAATGCAACCTGCTACAAGCACAGTACTTTACGCCAGTGCTTGATAAGCCACTTGCCAGTTAAGACAAATAAGGCTGGGAATTGGGATCATAATCGCGCTAAATTGAATGTTAAATCTCACGTCTTGAAGCGAGTAGCATCATCAATGCGATGCACTGATGGGAGTGCAAGACGGCGTTAAAAATCTAAAAGATGAAAAATAGAAGCCAACCATAAATTTAAGCTTACAAGTGTACGCTAAAATATGGTGATTTATTTTTCTAACTGATAGACTCAGTCATTATCGTTTACGAGTGTGTATCTACCATGTCGAGTCAAAGTGTTACCGAACAGCCAAACACAGTTAAAAACCTGGTAAAATCTGGACCATATAGTATCAAAGAAGAGATCGCTAACAGTGTATCCCATGGCCTAGGTGTCATTGCGGGGATTGTGGCATTGGTCCTCATGCTGCTTAAAGGTCAAGATCACCTAACGCCAATTCAACTTACGGGCGTAACCATTTATGGTGCGAGCATCATAGTGCTTTTCCTATGCTCGACGTTATATCACAGCGTTAGCCATTCAGGCTGGAAACATAAACTGAAGATCGCCGATCACTGCGCTATTTACTGTTTAATTGCAGGAACTTACACACCTTTGATGCTGATAAGCTTACAAGGCACGCAGTCGATAGTGATTTTAACGGCCATTTGGTCGCTTGCAATTGGTGGGATCCTATTTAAGACACTGTTTATTCACAAATTCAAAAAGTTAAGCTTAGTCTTGTATCTCGCTATGGGTTGGCTATGTGTCACTGTGATGGGCGATTTAACGGCGGCGATGTCAGAGGTAGGCTTTAATCTATTGATCTTAGGCGGGTTATTTTACACATTAGGGGTTGTATTCTACGTCGGTAAACGCATTCCATTCAACCATGCCATTTGGCATTTGTTTGTGCTCGGCGGTGCCATGAGTCACTTTCTGTGTATTTATCTGACTGTTATTTAACTGACATTGATTTAACTGGCTCTAATTTAAATGACTATGATTTAACTGACGGTGATTTATCTGTGGGTCAAAGCTAAAAGTCGTTAATTATCTATTTAAGCACTTCCTCGAACGCTCTCTCGAACATCGCAATCAAGTACGGCTATTCAATTCAGTAAACAGCGATGCTAATAGCGTCGCTTGTTCTGCTCTACCACACTGGCGCCAAAGCGCAATAATACATTCTGCAGTGCACAAGCCCCCTTCTTGCTGATTACGCCGCAATATAAAGGCGGATTCAGGCATAAGTGGCGGCAAACTGACTCGTGCAGCCGTTTTCAGATAGGGGCTCTGGCGCAGCATCTTACGTGCCTCCTGCCAGGTCGCATCTAAAATCACCACTTGGCTCGGCATTAGTTCTGCTATCACTGTAGATTGCGCTGGTGCTAAAAAGGCTTGTGCGTTCGAGAGCGCTGGCTCAGCTAAAACCGTATCTAAGGCATTATGATCAATGGGTCCAGTGTGCTCAGTATCACTTGCAGGAAACAACAGCTTGGCTTGCTGCGATGCCAACATAGCCACTAAATCGTTATCAGGTGCCGTTCTCGACCAGACGATGCTTTTCACCTCTTCAGGGAATGCGGCTAACGCGAGTTGGCCAGTATTCGTTTTGCGGGTTAACTCGCGCTCGTGGGTCAATAAAATAATCTGCATTGCCTTCCTTGCTGCGGCAAAAGAATGAGAAATAACATTAAACATCTAGCGATTTTAGGAACAGGCTCGAAGCAGTATCAGCTTAAAAGATCAGGTTAAAATAACGACGTTTAATCGCCAACCAAACCCTGCTCACTCAGTTATGTGTGAAATAAAATCATATATTAAACACATGATTTAAAAATGATAAAACTTACAAACATTCCAACACTATCTGTTTTAGCAGAAAAGTTTCACGTTCTATTGATTGGCCTTTATGGGGATGATTACGCTGAATATCTTCATTATGGGCGATAGCTTGATGAATATTGAGCCATTGAGGTCGCATGCCATTTTTAATCTCATGGGCTTCTAATCGAGTCTCACCTAAACCACGCTCGCCCAAGGTGATGTCAATACGGCACACATAACAGAATGACTCCATGTGCACTACATTCGCTCCTTCACGGTACCAAGGTCGAAACTCTTCATAGCGACCAAAAGGGGCTAACACTTGAATGTCTAAGGCACCGGTTTCTTCCTGTAGCTCGCGGATCAGTCCATCTTCGAGACTCTCGCCATCATCAATTCCGCCTCCGGGTAAGCTGTAGTCGCGGTATTTTTGGGTATAAAGTAGCAAAATGTCTTCACCCGATAACACTATCGCGCGGGCAGCTCTGCGATAAAAAACGCGTGCCGTCTGTAGGTTAACCGCTGGATCTTGGGTGGTTCTCAATAAACGCATAGTCGTAGCCATTTGCCGAAAAGGAGTCGCAGCATAAACGAAAATGTGCCAAATGCAGATCAAAAACTGTAGCAGAGGCAATAATCACACTCAGTCCAGTCCGAGTGATTGATAGGTTTTAGCGATTAGACTCTTGATTATTAAAGGCTTAAGCTAAAATCGTTTTGCCCATGATGTTAAGATCGCGATGCATCAGCTCTTTCGCCTGATCCTCATCGTAACTGCTCATCTTTGGTTCTCATCTTAGTTCTCAGCGTAATCCCCAAGCGGCAAAAATGCTCAAGCGCATTCAAACTCACTATGCTCACTTAAGAGCTGGGCCAATTGCTGCTGATAGGCGTGAATAATTTCAGGAGTTTGCTTGTGCGCAGGCATGCGTTGGTAATGACCAATCACCTGCGACAAATAACGCTGCGCTCGCGGCAAACTTGCTTCATCTAGCATCTGCCACATTAACGAACCCGTAGCACTGATAGGCAGAGCATTTGGAGCCGCGATTGTACTGACATGGAGGATTTCGTAGAAACGTTGATTCTCTTCCAATAAGAGTTCCGACTTGAGCCCTAGCCCTAAGGCCGAAAGTGATTGCCTGACATAATAATTATGATGCACGGGACACAAAATAAATTCGAGGTACCGCTGTGGGTGCAGGGCTAGAATTGCCCGCACTAATTCCACCAGCAGTTCACCACCCACACCAGCGATGATGATCAACTGTTTATCCTTGTCACTGGTTTGCACGAGCGGTAAAGCCGCAACATCAAGGCAATGCACTTGCCATTGAGTATCACGACTTAAATTTGGGTCTATGTCCGGGTTTAAGTGTGGATCTAAGTTTGGATCTAAGTGTGAATTTAGGCCTGATATGTCAGCGGGGAAGAAACGCTGCAAACGCACTTCAAGCGCCTGCATCAGCGAAGGGACACAATCGACAAAGTGTACATGGCGGGCAGCGCTCCTTTCTAGCAACAGCATACCGAGCAAACCATGATCGCAGCAGCAATCCCAAATATGGTCGTAATGACCACTGATCATGCTGTTTATCTGTTGTAAACGTTGGCTAATTTTCACGGTTTGACCTTACTACTGCGGCTCCAAATACTGTAAATCCCACTGTAAATCCCACGCTAAATTGCATTTTTAAGCAAAAAGAAAGCGCGCAGTTTACCCGAGTCAAAAGCAAACCACATCTTTTGTTCGTGCTCTCGCAGTGCTTCACGTCACGTCTGTTACGCCACGCCTTAATATGGTGAATACGTATGCAGGCCGTTGCGGTTAAAAAGCCATCGCCACTAGTATGCTGTGAGTCACATTCGTTATAAAAACAAGGATCAAGGAATGTTCATCAAGACCAACCCTATTCAGTTCACTCGCAGCGACTTAACTGCCTGTCACTTAACAAACAGCCACTCTCGCCAGAGCTCATCGTGCCAAAAGCTATCGCAAGTGCTATTAGGCCCTACAGCCATCGCCCTTGCGGTCACGAGTCTTTTTAGTGCCAACGTATTTGCTAAAACCGTTACCGTCAGCTCACCCAACCAACAAATTCAAATCAGCTTGAGTGACGATACTGGCCGCCCCGAATATAAAATCAATTTTCACGGCAAGACAGTCATAGAACCGAGCCGCTTAGGCTTAGTTTTTCAATCCCTTGGTGAACTCGGTCAAGGATTGCAGATTAACAGCAGCGAGAAAAAAAGTGCCGATGACAAGTGGCAACAACCTTGGGGCGAGCAGGAATGGATCCGCGATCAGCACAATCAACTGACCGCAGTATTAAGCAACGGCAAGGTGCAACTCGAAGTCGAGTTTAAAGCCTTTGACGATGGTATTGGCTTTCGCTATCACTTAGCCCAACAAGCCGCCCTTCCCGCGAATTCGCCGCTCTCAATCACAGACGAGTTAACCGAGTTCAATGTCGGCCAAGCCGATAAAGCCACCGCTTGGTGGATCCCTGCCCGCGGTTGGAATCGCTACGAATATTTGTATCGCACCACAGCGCTGAAAGAAGTCGATAGAGTCCACACGCCTTTCACCTTTAAACTCGCAGATGGAACGCACTTAAGTATCCACGAAGCTGCCTTGGTGGACTTTGCCGCCATGACCTTAGATCAACAGCGCGATGGCAAACTTAAGGCGGATCTCACGCCTTGGTCAGACGGTATTCGCGTCAAAACCCAAATGGGTTTTTATACGCCGTGGCGCACCATTCAAATTGCCGACAAAGCAACTGGGCTGCTCAATTCGCACCTCATCCTAAACCTCAATGAACCCAATAAACTCGGCGATGTTACTTGGGTAAAACCAGGGAAATACATCGGTATTTGGTGGGGAATGCACTTAAACGAAAATACCTGGGGCTCGGGCCCAACCCATGGCGCAACCACCAGTGAAACAAAGCGTTATATGGATTTCGCCGCTAAATATCAGTTTGATGGTGTACTGGTAGAAGGTTGGAATGAAGGTTGGGACGGCGACTGGTTCCACAATGGCGATCAATTTAGCTTTACCAAGGCCTATGCTGATTTCGATCTGCCCGCCATCACAGCCTACGGAGCAAAACAAAATGTACGTTTAATCGGCCACCATGAAACCGCAGGTTCAGTCACGCATTATCGCGATCAAATGGCTGATGCCTTCGCCCTGTATGAGCAGCATGGTGTTACTCAAGTCAAGACGGGCTATGTCGCCGATGGTGGCCAAATCAAGCGCATAGATGACAAAGGCATTACCCGTCACGAGTGGCACGACGGCCAGTTTATGGTCGGTGAGTATTTGCACAATGTCACTGAAGCAGCGAAACACCACATCAGCATCAATACCCACGAGCCGATCAAAGACACAGGCCTGCGCCGAACCTATCCGAACTGGATCTCCCGCGAAGGTGCCCGCGGCCAAGAGTATAATGCTTGGGGTAGCCCACCAAACAGCCCTGAACATACGGCCATATTACCCTTTACCCGCATGCTTGCGGGTCCAATGGACTTTACCCCGGGAATTTTTGACTTAGCGCCCAAGGGGTTGGATGCTGAAAATCGTGTGCAAACCACATTGACCAAACAGCTCGCCTTGTACGTTGTGCTCTATAGCCCAATCCAAATGGCAGCAGACTTACCGCGCAATTATGAAAAGCACTTAGATGCCTTCCAATTTATCCGCGATGTGCCCACAGATTGGTATCAAAGTGTCGCGCTGGCCGGTGAAGTCGGTGACTATGTGGTCTTTGCCCGCCAAGCGAAGGATCAAGGTGATTGGTACTTAGGCGCACTCACGGATGAAACCGCACGCAAGGTCACGGTCAAACTGGATTTCCTCTCCCCGAATAAACGTTATCAAGCACAAATTTACCGCGATGGATCAAAGGCCGATTGGAAAACCAACCCCTATGATTATGTGATAGAAACAAAAGAGGTGAGTGCTAAAGATAGCCTAAACCTCTCACTCGCCAGCAGTGGCGGCACGGCAATAAGGTTCAAAGTGCTTTAATAAAGTGCTTTAACGACTTTGTTGCGAGCAACAAAGTCGCTATAAACAAAGGGAGCTAAAAAGCGCCCTTTGTGTTTACTGTGACCCAATTAGTTTAATGTCAGTGCCACTATTTTAAGTGGATGATTGTCATCGAACGAAGGGAAATCCTCATGGGGATCGAGCCAAGTGTACGTAGTGACTGTACGGCCTTGTTTTTCAACGCAGCGCACTAAACTGTCAAACCATGCTTGGCGCTCGACTTTCGCCACATTGTTACAGCAAACGATAGTGCCACCGACTTTGGTCGCCATTAATGCGGGCTTGAACAAACCTTGATAATCATTAACCAAATCGACAATACCAAAAGCACTCTTGGCATAACGCGGCGGATCGAGAAACACCAGATCAAACTGGGTTTGCGCCAATTTGGGATAACTCGGTAATTTTTGATTACGGCGCCCTCCCACACTCAAGCCTGCCAATTGGCGCAATGCCGGAAACGCATCACTCTGCACAAACTCACATACATTCGACACCTGATTTAATGCCGCATTCGCTTTGCCCGTCGCTAAAGCAAAGGAAGAAAAATCAACATTCATCACCTGAGTCGCGCCGCCGATGGCTGCCGCAGTACCAATGCCGCAGGTGTAGGAAAACAAATTAAGCACAGTTTTATCTTGGCTGTGTGCCCGCACATATTCGCGGCCAATGCGCATATCGAGGAATAACAGCGGATCTTGTCCTTCGTGGCGCAGTTTAGTGCTGAACTTGATGCCATTTTCCTGCATTACTCGCTCAGAACTCGCGATCTCTGTCAGTGCGGGTGATAAGGCATTCAATACACGGGAATGGCCTAATGAACGATCGTTATACACTATCGGTAAATCGGCCTGTTGCAGCAAAACAGCGCTCACATCGGCTAACTCTTCGTCGGTTAAGGTCTGATGAAAACTCTGCACTAGCCAAGTATCGCCGTAACGGTCGACATTCAAGCCACTCACGCCTTCAACTGTGCCATGGAACACCCGAAAACAATCGGTTTGATCCTGTTCAGCTTGTTGTAAAAAATCATGGCGTTTCGCCAGAGCCGTCGATAACAGCGTTTGAATAGACATAAAAAGCGGGACTCGCGCAGCGGAAACCTGCGTAAGGTTTCAAGAGGGAAAACGGCATAATACCAAACTAGGTCGCAGAATATCGGAAAAGTTCGCCCCGAAAACAGCATAAACACCGACTAACACCCAAATGGGGGAACTCTATATCCCCCAACCCGCCAAGCCTGTTATAACCAAGTGCACGGAATAATTTTCAAACAAAGATGTAGGTTAAATCACTTCAAGCAACTGTTCTAACCCTAGCGCCGTTTTAGTCGGCACAAACTCTATCACCTCAAACTCAGCGACATCGGCAATGCAGAAAGGATCTTGCTGCAAAATAACCTCTAGCGCCGCGCGACTTTCAGCCTTGGCGAGGATGACGCCACCGGTACGTGGCACCTTACGACCCGAGGCGACAAAAGTCCCTGCGGCATAATACTCATCAAGATAAGCAATATGGGCGGCTAAATGTAACTCCACTTCTGCAATTGGCTTTTTATAGGTAAGCGAGACAACAAACATAGGGATCCTTTAATCAACTGAAAAAATTTAAAATAATCGAACGAAAAACGCTTAATCTGGCGATCATCATAAGCTAAGTACCTATCTGATCCCACCATATCTAGGCTGGCTATTATCATAGTGCAGAGTGCGCGACTTTCGAGTCAAGCTATCGGCATCCGTACTGGATATTGATTGCATGCTGACTCTTATTAAGTGCATTGAACTCGCCGTCAGTTATGCTGCGGTTGATTTTATCACTCAGTTAACATCCGCAATAACAATACCCTTTTTTCTAAAAAATAATGCAATGACTGATCATCAAGTATTCTAACAAGATTAGAGAGTTATTTGAGCATTCCAGCAAGCCTATGACTATTGATAAACCGTCTAAATGCGTTACACCTATGTTTCCATCCAGTTACTAAGCCATGATGAATACGTATGTAAGCAGTTGTGCAAAAATCTACGCCGAGGCTACTATAAATCCGCTCGTTTCACCCTCTGCTTGTGGGGTTTGAAATCTGTGAGGTCGTTTCTGATAGGGTTATATACAAGGATTGCTATCAGGCTTAAGTTCTTTCTGCTGACTGGCTTTAGGCCACTCACTTGGGCTACCCCCCCTTTGAATTAAGGTGTTAGGTCCCAATTGAAATGAATTTATCGGCGAATATGCTTCTGAGGGAGGAGTATATTCGCCATTTTTTCACAGAGTACACTCATTCATGGCATGCGCGAAACTACCATGAATAAGCCATGAATCTGACTCTTAGCTTTTATTGTATGCTCTTGGCTGTGATGAAATAGCTCACCACATAAAAGCAAAGTACAGTGCCAATCCATTGCTAGGCAAAACAATTAAAACAATAAGCACTCAAGGCAGAACGACTGCCAGCAACAGAAAGGAAGTTCAATGTCTTCGAATTACCAGCAAGATCCCCATCAAGCCGCTGCGCCTCAGTTGCCGCATTCATTCAAGCAACAACCTGAGTTGAATTTCTGGCAAATTTTTAATATGTGCTTCGGCTTTTTAGGCATTCAATTTGGGTTTGCCCTGCAAAATGCCAACGTCAGCCGCATTTTTCAAACCTTAGGGGCCTCTATCGATGAAATTCCCATACTGTGGATTGCCGCGCCGCTAACGGGTTTATTGGTTCAACCTATTATTGGTTATTTGAGTGATAACACCTGGGGACGCCTTGGCCGTCGCCGCCCCTATTTTTTGATTGGCGCGATTTTTACTACCCTTGCCATTTTTATCATGCCGCACTCGCCTACCCTGTGGATTGCCGCAGGCATGTTATGGATCATGGATGCCTCGATCAACATCGCCATGGAGCCGTTTCGCGCCTTCGTCGGTGACAATTTACCGAAAAGCCAACGTACTCAAGGCTATGCCATGCAAAGCTTTTTCATCGGTATTGGCGCTGTGGTGGCTTCGGCCTTACCCTATATTTTGACTCACTTTTTTGATGTTGCGAATACTGCACCAGCAGGTGAAATTGCCGATTCAGTACGTTATGCCTTCTATTTTGGCGGCACAGTATTATTGCTCGCCGTCAGTTGGACTGTCGTATCGTCAAGAGAATATTCCCCTGAAGAATTAGCCGCCTTTAACGCAAAACAAGCCGATGCTGAAGATCAAACCTTAGCCCGCACTCGTACCCGTAAGGACTATCAATTTGCCTCCATCGTGTGGATGGGTCTCGGCGCCCTGCTCACCTTCGCTATTTGGGCTCAGGATTTAGATAAGCAGTTGTATATCTTGAGCTTAGGAATTTTCGCCTTTGGCCCATTGCAATTGTATTGCGCGCTGCGTTTGGGCAATTCACAACCCGCTGAACGCAATAAGCTCGGCATGGTATTTAGCGTGGTCGATGACTTGTTCCATATGCCCAAAGCCATGCATCAACTGGCGATCGTGCAGTTTTTCTCTTGGTTCGCACTGTTTGCCATGTGGATTTACACCACTGCCGCCGTGACGTCTTACCATTTTGGCAGCAGCGATGTGTTGTCCCAAGCTTATAACGACGGCGCAGATTGGGTCGGCGTACTGTTCGCCTCTTACAATGGTTTTGCCGCCATTGCCGCGATTTTTATTCCTATGCTGGCTAAGCGTATTGGCATCAAGCTGACCCACACAGTCAATATGTTCTGTGGTGGTATAGGTTTGATTAGTTTCTTTTTTATTAAAGACCCAAGCCTGTTATGGCTGCCTATGATAGGTGTCGGTATCGCGTGGGCGTCAATTTTATCTGTGCCCTACGCCATGTTGTCGGGCATGTTACCCCCGCAAAAAATGGGCGTTTACATGGGGATTTTTAACTTCTTCATCGTCATCCCGCAGCTTCTTGCCGCCAGTGTGCTGGGTTTAGTGCTCAATGGTCTGTTCGATGGTCAACCTATTTATGCACTGATCACAGGTGGCGTCTTGATGATGTGTGCAGGCATTGCCGTATTATTTGTCGACCAAGACGTTGTAGAACAAAATAACTCAAATAATCAAAGTGCAGCGATGAACCGCAAGACCTACTCAATCACGAAAGCCACAAGCAAATTAACGAATAAAAGTTAGCTCTTTATAACAGCGATACACATTAGGCGACATGCAGCAATGCATGTTAAGCGCGGTGAATTCGGTCATTTGGCTAATCACAGCAGCATAAAATATCTTTATCAATTCAATCACTATAAAAATAAAACCATTATTTGGGGAGAACGAGATGGAATCGAGTCCTACGCCGCAGCAGGATCTGCATACCAGCCAAAACCGTCACACACAAGCGTTAACAAGACGCAGCCGCCTAGCGCTTGCCGTCGCCGCAAGCCTCTTAGGGATAATAGGGTTAGCGGCCTGTTCACCAACATCGAATTCAGCAACAACTGCCACAAGTGTGAATGCCGCGCCAAATGTGCAGCGGGTTGCGCCCGGCGCACCAGGTAAAGCGCCGACTTGGGCATTTTCGGGTAAAACTGGTATTGGGACGTCTTACGAGCCTTATACCCAAGGTCAATATCAAGATGCCAAGCAAAATCCCATTAGCCGCGTTTGGTTCTCCCTCGCCCAAGGTATTTTAACCGAAACCATGTATGGTCTTATCCATAATGCGCAGCTCAAAGAACTGCAATTTGTGGTCACAGGTAATGGCTTTGTCGATACCGAAAAAGAGAACACTATCAGCAGCATAGAATATTTAGATACAGATGCTAATGGTCGCCCACAATCCCTTGCCTATAAAATTATCAATAAAGATGTTGAAGGTAAGTATCAGATTGAAAAGCATATCTTTACCGATCCCGACCGCGACACTTTGATGATGCGTGTCACCTTTACCGCCTTTGAAGATGGCATTACACCGCATTTGTATGTCAATCCGCATATCGACAATGCGGGCGCCAATGATATCGGCCGCATCGACACTCATACAAAGAATCAGGCGCTGGTGGCCTATACCGCCGCCAAAGACAGTAGCGTAATGACGGTAAAATCCGATCTGAATTTTGTGCAGGCAACCACTGGCTTTGTCGGTGTTTCCGATGGCCTAGCCGATTTGGCCGATAACGGCAAACTCGATACGCCCTATCAAACAACCAGTGCGCAAGATAAATCGACCGTCGGCAATATCGCCTTTACCGCAAGCTACCCAACGCTCATCAAAGCCAAACCCGTCACCTTTAATCTCGCCATCGGTTTTGGTAAAGATGAACCCCAGAGTTTAGCCAATGCCGATGCCACCTTGGCCGCAGGTTATGATGCTGTGCTCAGCAATTACAACACGGGCTGGCACGATTACTTAAGCTCACTGCCCGCCATCGCTAACATGGCCAACAACACGACCGATAACGGTAAGCTGCTGTATACCAGTGCTATGGTCTTGAAAGCGCAGGAAGATAAAACCTATGCGGGCGCACTTATCGCCTCGTTATCTAATCCTTGGGGCGATACGGTTTCGGCAGCCGTGCCGAGCACTGGCTATAAAGCAGTATGGCCGCGCGACTTTTACCAATGCGCCATGGCATTCCTCGCCATGGGTGACACGCAAACGCCCAAAGTGGCCTTCGAATACCTGAAAAAAGTGCAAGTGACCGAAAAGACGCCCGGCTTTTCGGGTACGCCCGGTTGGTTCCTGCAAAAGACCCATGTGGATGGCCAAATTGAATGGGTCGGCGTGCAGCTCGATCAAACCGCCATGCCTATCATGCTCGGCTGGAAACTCTGGCAAGCGGGCGTACTCACCCCTGATGAGATCAGTCACTGGTATCAAGAGATGCTCAAAGGTGCAGCGGACTTTTTGATCAGCGGCGGTGACGTCAATCTGGATTGGAATCACACTCAAATCACCCCACCTAAAACTCAGCAAGAACGTTGGGAAGAACAAGCGGGTTACTCCCCCTCAACAACGGCTGCCGTGATCGCCGGTCTTGTTGCCGCGAGTGAAATTGCCAAAGAAGCTAAAGATATTACTTCAAGCGCCCGTTATCTTACCGCCGCCAAAGACTTAAGTAATAGTTTAGAAAAACACTTAGTCACCACCCAAGGGCTATTGAAAAACAGCGCAGATGTCAGCGCGCCTTACTATTTACGTTTAAGCCCGAATGGCAAGCCAAACACCAGCGATAAACTGGCGGCAAATAACGGTAAGCAAGGTTTAGATCAGCGTCAGATCCTCGATGGCGGATTTTTAGAACTAGTACGTTATGGCGTGCGCGGTGCAACCGATAAGCTCATCAATCAAAGCCTTCAATTGATTGATAACACTGAACTTGAACCAAACCTACGCCTTAAATATGAGTTTAGCGCCAAAGATGGCAGCACTATCCCAGGCTTTAGACGTTATGGCAACGACGGCTACGGTGAGGATACGGTTTCTGGCAATAACTACGCAGAATCCGGCAGCAACAGCGCCGATCAACGCGGTCGAATCTGGCCCTTCTTCACCGGCGAGCGCGGTCATTTTGAGCTATCACTCGCCCAAGCAAAAGGTGAGCTCGCAGGCAATAACGCGCAGCAAACCAAGCAGCAGTTGATCAACACCTATGTGCAAGGCATGGAAACCTTTGCGAATGCTGGCATGATGTTACCCGAGCAAGCGTGGGACGGTGTCGGCGACGCCACCCGTTATCATTACCAACTCGGACAAGGCACCAACTCTGCCACACCGCTTGCCTGGACCCATGCCGAATACATCAAACTGGTGCGCTCAATGACCGATGGCCAAGTCTGGGATTATTACCCTATCGTCCCAGCGGCATTAAAATGACAAGTTGAAATAATCAATTAAAATAGCGCATTAGCTTAACGATACTTTGATAAATTGCAGGCTAGAACAGCATCCTAGATATTGTTCTAGCTTTTTTATAGACGGTTTTATGATGCCTGATTTAGCGCCCGCTTTTCATCGGCTTATGCTGCGGGTAATCTTGCGGCGTGCAACCAAATTGCATTTTAAAGGCGGCACTGAAGCTGCTGACACTCAAATAACCTAAACTATGGGCCACCATAGTTGTGCTCTCCCCTTGGCTTAAGCTCTCAAGCGAATTTAACAAACGAAATCTTTGTCGCCATTGTCGATAAGTAAGCCCAGTTTCAGCTTTGAATAGTCGCTCAATCGTTCTCACACTCGCGCCGCCCATTTCGGCTAACTCAGTCAGTGAGTAACTCACTTTTGGACGTCGGATCAGCGTTTGGATCAAGCGGCTGAGTCTTGGATCTGAGCCTGCGGGTAAATGGGCATCCAGACTGTCCAGAGTTTGGAGCTCATCGATGGCAACCAAACCCAGCCGATGCAGTTGTCCACTGTCCATAAGATGTGAACTTTCACAAAGTTTAAGCACTAATTCGCGCATCAGCGCTGTCATAGTCACCATCACCACTTGCGTATCCTGTGGCCTAACGCCATAGCTAGGGTCAATATAAATATTGCGAGTATGGGCGTGGGTTTCACTGTTCACTTGATGGGGCAGATTGCAAGGGATCCAAACGGCATGGGTTGAGGGTACCACCCAGACGGCATTTTCACTGCGAACACGTAACAAACCTTTGGCGGCCCAAAGTAGCTGACCCCGCGGGTGCGAGTGAGGTTCGATACCCGCTTCCGCCGCCATATTGCGAGTATGGGTCAGCACGGGCCGATTGGCATCCATGATAAACGCCGCATCACTGGGTGTTAACAATGTCGCTTTAGGAACATACTTTGACATATTACCTTCTTAAAACGCCAAACCAAGTCAGTTATCTTAGTAGGCATCTTTTACGTATTCAACCCAATAGGTCGGTAAACATGAAACGTTTTATTGGCGTTAAACAGCTAGTGTTTTTCAGTGCACTGTTGATCGCTACTTTACTTGCGCTTTTTCCGCTAAGTCAGCATCCCGCGGTGTTTTCCTACAGCGCAGGCGTAGTGTTAGTGACCTTGATGTTTTGGAGCACAGGTTTCTTCCCGCCCTTTATGGCGGGGTTAATCTTTTTTGCCCTTGCCACCATTTTTAAACTCATTGAGCCGAGTATACTTTTCTCCGGATTCGGCTCAACTGCGGTGTGGTTAATCATTTCGGGGTTTGTGATCGGCAGTGCCATCACTCAGTCTGGTTTAAGTCGCAGAATGGCCAGTTTGATTGCCCCCATACTGACCTCAAGTTATCCACGCTTAATTGCGGGTTTGGTCTTTAGTGCCGTGCTGCTTGGCTTTGTGATGCCCTCATCCGTTGGCCGTGCTGTGGTCATGGTGCCAATTGGTATGGCGTTAGCTGAGCAAGTCGGTTTTGCTCGTGGTAGCCATGGACGGATAGGCATTGCGACCGCCTTGGCACTGGCGTGCAACATGCCCAGTTTTGCCGTGTTGCCCGCGAATATTCCCAACATGATATTGGCAGGTTCCAGTGAGAATCTATTCAATATCCATTTTGGTTATACCGAGTATCTCTTATTGCATTTTCCAATCCTTGGCTTACTCAAATCAATATTGATTGTGGCGCTAGTCGTTTTCCTATTTCCTGCAAAAATTGATAACAACCAGCCTGAACGCGTTATTGAAAAAGAAGCTTATAACCTTGGTATGCAAAAGAAAGTTGCACTGTTACTGGCTATTACTTTGCTCTTTTGGGTGACTGACTCGCTGCACGGCATTAATCCCGCTTGGGTAGGATTAACAACGGCTATCTTGTTATTGCTCCCCAAATGGGGAGTGCTTGAGCCTAAGAGTTTTAATAGTTCGGTGGATTTGTCGACCGTCATTTTTGTCGCGGCAGCCTTAGGTCTGGGAGCATTGGTCAATCATTCCGGGCTCGGCACTGCGCTAGGTCAACTGTTCAGTGAATGGTTACCCTTGCAGCAAGGGGCATCGTTCCTGAATTTTATGTCGTTATCGTTAATCGCGACGCTAACAGGATTAGTGGCAACGGTTCCAGGCGTACCGACTGTGTTATCCCCCATGGCAGCAGACTTTGCCAATGCAACTGGCTTCTCCACTCCAGCGATATTAATGACGCAGGTGATCGGTTTCTCAACCGTGATTTTTCCTTATCAAGTGGCTCCTTTGATTTTGGCGATGCAATTATCCCAAGAGCCATTAACTAAACTACTTCGCATCACCTTACCTCTAGCGGCAATAACTCTAGTTGCACTTATTCCACTGGATTATCTGTGGTGGCTATGGCTCGGTTGGATAGCCTAAACCCTCACCATTGGCGGTATTCATGCCGCCAATGGTGGATTTTAGAGCGGTTATATCAAGAACCCACAAGGCCCACGTCCAAAGCGCGATGCTCAGGTGACTGAATAAAACTCAATTACTTGATCTTGAGTTGGTAAACACTCGTTGTGCCACTGACTTCATTGCCTATGATTAACAAAGGATTACCGTTAGGGCTTTTATCGGCACTGACAAATTTCATCCCTTCTGGCCCTAAATCACCCGCCAATGTTGCATCACCTTTGACTGCACCTGTAGCGGTATCGACAACGAAGTCAGCTTCAAAATCACGGTTCACAACATAGTCGACAAAATGCACATCAAAAGGATTAGTCACGTCATAGATCATAAAGCCAGAGGTACGTTCTAAACCAACAAAGGCATATAGTCGTTGACCAATTTGGCCTAGGGCTAAAGCTTCTGGCTCTGGCCCCTTGTCATCGCTGCGACTATCACCTTTATTTTCTTCGTTGTTATTGTTGAACTTATCCCCCAGTAGTGCGGCGGTAATACGTTCAAAATCACTGCCACTGTCAAACACTTGCTGACCATCAGCATTCCAAATCGAGAAGGAACGAGCACCAAAGCTCATGACTTTGTCGTAGTCGCCATCCTTATCATCGTCCCCCATGCTCTTCGTTACCTTAAGACGCGCTAATTGGGTTTTATCTTTTGCGGCGGCAAATTGTGGGTGATTCGGGTCGAGCACTAAATCCCCTGCGCGGGCTTCTTCCGAAAAAGCCGCATAGTCACGGGAGTCACCTTCATTCGCAGTCACAATAAAGTCAGTGTTATTCCAACGGTAGCTAGCAAGGGTATCGGGTTGATACATGCCGTACACCCCTGTGTAGCTTTGCAAGTTAACAAGATTATCTTTGTCACTCGCATCAATTTTATTCACATCAAGCCCGTAATCTTTGAGGCCTAGCGGTAAAATCTTCGAGACTTTCGCATTGGCGATATCAATCACGGCAATAGCATTGTTCTCTTGTAAACTGACAAATGCACGGCGGTTATCTTGGCTAATGGCGATATATTCAGGTTCTAAATCCTGCGCCACACTCGCCATTAGGCCATTAATTTTAATGTCAACGGTGATTTCAGTTGCACGCGCACCGCCCTGATTAAACGCACTAAAATTTATGATGGTCGCAGTAGCTGCGGGCTTACCGTCAGTAATAGCAATCAACGCAACACTGCCTTCAGGATCTAAGGTATAAGCAGGATTAGGTTCGCCTTCATTGGCCACGAGTAAGGTTTTACCATCGTGGGTGAACACTACATTATCGGGTAAAGCACCGACTTCGACGGCGCTGATAAACTGCGGAGCATCTGTGCCATTAAGCTGATAAAAAGCCACAAAACCATTGGCTTGGGTTTCATTGCCTGCAGCGTCACCACGCTCAATGGCAGCCGCTAACAAGTTGCCTGAAATACCCACGCTGTTCACGCTACCCATAAAGGTTTGACCCACATCCTTAGCAACATCGAGTTCTGCTAATTTTTCGAGATTATTCAATGCTAAAGGATCTGTGGCGTTTGATGCAGTCGCTAATAAGCTGCCATCGATAATATCGACTTTGCCGCTAATCGCATTGACCACAAAAATACGGTTTGAAGCACTATGATATTCAACGATTTCGGCGGCACTTAAGCCATAAACGCCAGTCTGATGACGACCAATTAACTCAGCTTTTAAGCTTGCAGTTTGTGGCTGGCAAACATATTGGGTTTGCGCGACTGCAATTTCACTGTTATCCAATTGTCCATTATGATTGGCATCTAATCCGGTATCGATACGCTGACCACCAGCGGGACAATTTGCATCACCGATAGTTAATGCGGTCACTTTAACCAGTGAATTTAAGCCGTTGTCGCCTTTATCACCTGCTGCGCCATCATCACCGCTGCAAGCACCGAGTAATAAGCTCGCCATAATGGCGGCTGCAAGCGGGAGTCGTTGTGTTTTCATCGTGTCATTCCTGAATATTTTATTTTTAGTAGGGTGAAGCTAAAGCCCACTAAATTAGTCAGCATAAAAGACACCTAGATGACAAAGCAGTGACACTCAGATGACAACTAACACTTTTGAATGAAGCATATTGGAGGATAACGGCTCGAGCCGCCAAGGCTATACCTCGATTATCGAGACTTACTACTTAGTTACAATTTAATCGGTAAAATACGGTAAAGAAATCATCGCAAAGATTGGTTTATTTGTCCTAGCGCTTTACTATGCTATTGCTTAATGCCTTACCGTGAAAATTGATCGAAGCACAATTCACTTTTCCCCAAACACTGCCAATTAGCGCAAGATGCTGGCTAAAAATGGACGGATTAGAGTGAATTGTCCTAGTACAATTTAAACCACGCCGCATAACCCTGAGAAATACGCTTTCAATTCTTTCGCCACCCGAGGTAACAGTGGACCCACAATCACAACCTTCTGCCCATAACGGTAGACGTATACCGAATTTAGCACTGCTTATTCCCATGCTAGCGGCGATTGTCGCGATCACACCATTGGCCATCGACATGTACTTACCTGCGATGTCGACATTGGCCCTTAGTTTTCATACCGATATCACAACAGTGCAACAATCCCTGAGTATCTACTTAGCAGGTTATGCACTGGGCATGTTGTGTTTCGGTCCCTTAGCTGACCGCATTGGCCGTCGCCCTATGGTGATAATGGGGCTGAGTGGCTTTATGCTAACCAGTTTACTGATTGGTTTTGCTGGTCAAGTCGAAGTCTTTCTTGGGCTACGCTTTTTGCAGGCCTTTATCGGCGCAGCAGCGACTGTGGTGGTACCGGGATACATCAAAGAAGTCTATGGCGATAATACCGCCAAAGGTATGTCTTACGTGAGTTTAATCATGATGTTAGCGCCATTATTGGCCCCTAGTATTGGCAGCGTGATCTTAGAACTCGGTGATTGGCATTTAATCTTCTTCATTCAATCTGCCTATGCCGCGACCCTGTTATTACTCGTGCTGTTTGCGCTAAAAATGCCCAGCGATAAAGATATGGATACCCGCAGCCAAAAATCGTTTCTTGGTGCCTATGCGACCGTATTTTCCCGACCTGGCGTTAAGTTGAACATTGCCAGCGGCGTGTTAACGTCTTTTGCGTTTTTCTGTTATCTCACCGCATCCCCCTTCGTTTATATGGAAGTCTTTGCCTTAGATAAATCCTATTTTGCCATCTTGTTTAGCACCAACGTTGGTGCCTTGATGTTGGCCAATATCATTAATACTCGCATTGTCGGCCGCTATGGTTCGCTGCGTATGTTGCACGTATCGACCTTTTTTGGCGCTATTGCGGGAGCTGGTTTATTAACCGTCAACCTACTGGATATGAGCTATCATTTTACCGTGATCATGCTTATTCCTTTGATGGGCAGCCTAGGGGTGATGTCGGTCAACGCCGATGCGATAGTGCTGATGAAGTTCAAACAAGAAACCGGAACGGCAACGGCGGTTATTGGCACCTTAAGATTTGGCTGTGGCGCATTAGCGGGGCCGTTATTAGCGGTGTTCTATGATGGCACAGCAGTGCCCTTCTCTGCCCTCATGTTAGGCTCTATTGTGTTAGTCGGTATTTGCCAATTTAATCGTCCAAAACATCAAATACAGCCGACGGTTTAAGGATCTATTTTTAAGGACCCATGGATACCAATGCCACATCGGCAACACATGTTTGATCGCGTGAAAACAGCGCATTGGCTTTCACTAATGTAGCAAATAAGTAATATTTAATCGCAACTGTTAAGTATCTGCTTATCTAACGTCCCACACCAAAACGGCACTTTTAGTGCCGTTTTTGCTTTTTAAGTATCTAACAATCTGAAAAATATAAGATAAACTCATAAATCAGCCTAGATTACTTGGCGATTCCAGCAAGTTATCCAGCCATTCAAACGTGAAATTGTTTCAAGTTGGTTATTTTTTACATAAAAGGCTTGAAATGTTGTTTTTTTTGAATATGATGAAATTCTGTTCATTGCAACAGTTGCTGCATCCTAAGGATGAATCACTTGTCTTCTACGAAGTCAGTTCAGCATTTCGGAGTCTGAATTACCCTTCAGGCTTAATTTTTAGAGCGATTACCGTCGCTGTAACAAAATACTGTTTACCGTAACGGTACTATGCAATAGGAGTTCCACATGGAGATGTTATCCGGCGCCAGCATGATAGTGCGTTCTTTGATTGATGAAGGCGTAAAGCACATTTTTGGCTATCCTGGCGGTTCAGTTTTAGATATCTACGATGCCCTGCACGTTATCCCAGGTATTGAACACATACTCGTTCGCCACGAACAAGCTGCCGTGCATATGGCTGATGGTTATGCCCGTGCTACGGGTAAAGTGGGCGTGGTATTAGTCACTTCAGGACCAGGTGCCACCAACGCGATTACCGGTATTGCCACCGCCTACATGGACTCTATTCCCCTCGTCGTATTATCGGGTCAAGTACCGAGCAACCTTATCGGTAATGACGCCTTCCAAGAATGCGATATGATCGGCATCTCTCGCCCTGTGGTTAAACACAGCTTTTTAGTTAAAGATCCCACTCAAATCCCTGAAACGATAAAAAAAGCCTTTTATATTGCCTCTACCGGCCGTCCTGGGCCTGTGGTCGTCGACCTACCAAAAGATTGCTTAAACCCAGCGCTGCTGCACGAATATATTTATCCCGAAAGCGTGAAAATGCGCTCGTACAACCCGACAACCTCGGGGCATAAAGGACAGATCCGTCGTGGACTACAGGCACTATTAGCGGCTAAAAAGCCTGTGCTCTATGTCGGTGGCGGCGCCATTATCTCAGGTTGTGATAAGCAAATCCTGCAATTAGCTGAGAGACTGAATATTCCCGTGGTCAGCACACTCATGGGACTAGGGGCTTTTCCAAGTACCCACAAAAACAGCCTAGGCATGCTAGGGATGCACGGTCGCTACGAAGCCAACATGACTATGCATAACTGCGATTTGATCTTCGGTATTGGTGTGCGCTTCGACGATAGAACCACTAATAATGTGGAAAAATATTGCCCGAACGCGACCATTTTGCACATAGATATCGACCCCTCGTCTATTTCAAAAACTATCCACGTCGATATTCCCATCGTAGGGTCGGCCGACAGTATTTTAGACAGCATGTTGACACTGTTAGATGAATCGAACGAGCACAATGACAACGATGCCATCGCCACTTGGTGGAATGATATTGAGCAATGGCGCGGCCGCGATTGTCTGGCCTATGACAAAAACAGTGGTCGCATCAAACCACAGCAAGTGATTGAAACCTTGTATAAGCTGACCAATGGCGATGCCTATGTCGCCTCTGACGTTGGCCAGCACCAGATGTTTGCCGCCTTGTACTATCCGTTTGATAAGCCGCGCCGCTGGATCAACTCAGGGGGTCTAGGCACCATGGGGTTTGGTCTACCCGCCGCAATGGGGGTTAAAATGGCGATGCCTGATGCCACGGTTGTCTGTGTCACGGGTGATGGTTCAATCCAGATGAACATTCAAGAGCTTTCGACCGCGCTGCAATATGATACGCCGGTTAAAATTATCAACTTAAACAATCGTTTCCTTGGCATGGTTAAACAATGGCAGGACATGATTTACTCTGGCCGTCACTCACATTCCTATATGGATTCAGTACCCAATTTTGCCAAAATTGCCGAGGCCTATGGCCATGTAGGTATGACGATAAGCGATCCCGCCGAACTTGAGTCAAAAATGGCAGAAGCGCTGGCGATGAAAGACAGACTGGTCTTTATCGACATCATGGTGGATGAAACTGAGCACGTGTACCCCATGCTGATCCGCGGCGGTGCGATGAATGAAATGTGGCTAACCAAGACGGAGAAATGCTAATGCGTCGAATTATATCTGTATTATTAGAAAACCAATCCGGCGCCCTATCTCGTGTGGTCGGTTTGTTTTCGCAGCGCGGTTATAACATTGAAAGTTTAACAGTGGCGCCAACGGACGATATCACACTGTCGCGGCTTAACATCACGGTCGTTGCCGACGAAATGGTGTTAGAGCAGATAGAGAAGCAGTTACATAAACTCATCGATGTGTTAAAAGTTTCGAATATTACCGAGTCTGCTTATATTGAACGCGAATTAGCCCTTATCAAGGTCCGCGCCCAAGGCGAGTTTAGGGAAGAAGTTAAACGGATGGCGGACATTTTCCGCGGCCAAATTGTCGATGTCACCGCCAATTTATATACCATCCAAATGGTCGGCACATCAGAGAAACTCGATGCGTTTATCCATGCGCTAGGTGAAGTGACTAAATTGGTCGAAGTCTCTCGCTCCGGTGTGGTGGGTTTGGCTCGCGGCGAAAAGGCCATGAAAGCGTAACTTTCTCACGGAAATCTCGCGGACATTTTTTGCGTAAACACAAAAACATCAAGGGGAGCATTATGCTCCCCTTGTTTTTAGGTGGTTACCGCAGTGTCAATTATGACTGGCTGTCTAGCAAGCGCGATGAAGTGATCTCGATTTTGCGTGGTTTCAACGCTTCAGGGATTTCACGCACTAAATCAATATTGAGTAAGCCATTTTCTAAACTTGCGCCGAGCACAGTGACATAGTCTGCCAGTTGGAAAGTACGCTCAAAACCGCGTTCCGCTATGCCTTGGTACAAGTATTTACGCTCGCTTTGGCTTTCAGCTTTGTTGCCTTTCACCAGTAATTTCTCACCTTCACTGCTGATCTCAAGTTCATTCATTGAGAATCCGGCCACGGCCATAGTAATGCGATAGCGATTTTCGCCTAATAATTCAATGTTATATGGGGGATAGCCAGTATTACCATTATTAGCGGCGGCATGTTCTGCCAGCTGAGCTAAACGGTCAAAACCAATGGCACTACGGTACAGGGGAGCTAGATCATAATTACGCATATTCATATCCTTGTCTTAAGCAATATGGAGAATTGGCGGACGGTTTTCACGATGAAAACGCTTGTAGAGTCTGCCGAGTTAAATCTTCTGTCCTTACGGCACAGAATTCACACTAGGATCCTCATCGAGCGATCCTGAAATAGATATAAGGACGGGAGAGAAAATTTCAAGCAAGAAAATAAAAAAAATGTGCAAAATTTAAAAAGACTAATAAAAACAAACTCTAATTAATTTTTAACACTTTGAATTGACGTGTGATTTGTATAGAGGCATTAGCGTCATTGCAACACGGAAATCTATATTCGCTAAATTGCAGCCAATAAAAAAGGAGCCTAGGCTCCTTTTTCAGTCTTAGCATCGAATTAACGAGTGCGTGGACACAATTCTTCAGCGCTGAAGAAGTAAGCAATTTCACGAGCAGCAGATTCAACAGCATCTGAACCGTGAGCCGCGTTTTCGTCAATGCTTTCTGCGAAATCAGCACGGATAGTACCAGGAGCTGCTTGAGCTGGATTAGTTGCACCTAAAATTTCACGGTGAGCTAAAACAGCGTTTTCGCCTTCTAATACTTGGACCATGATTGGACCAGAAGTCATAAATGCAACCAGAGCACCGAAGAAACCGCGCTCGCTATGCTCAGCATAGAAACCTTCAGCTTGTTCTTTGGTCAGGTGTAACATTTTAGCTGCAACGATCTTAAGACCAGCAGTTTCAAAACGATTGTAGATAGCACCGATGTGGTTTTTTGCAACAGCATCTGGCTTGATAATAGAAAATGTGCGTTCGATCGCCATAACTAGCTTCCTTTGTCAGCAAGTTTAAAAAATTCGCGCGGATTATACGAAATTTAAAAGCTAAATCCTATCTTTATAGCAAATTAGTCTGAGATATTGCGCACATTCGCTTTATTCGTAATCAGCTTGATCACGCAAAATACCCCGCTAGGAGGATAAATCCTTAGCAGGGTTCATTAACTCATTAAAAAATGGGATTATTTTTTGTTTTTTGCCCAAATACCAGCCCATGCAATTAAAGCGACTAAAATGACTGCGGGAGCAAGATCTAACAAGTGGTGGAATAAACCAACACCGCCATGACCTGGATGAGCCCAAGCCATTGAAGGGACAAGCATACATAACAATACAAGCAAAAGTTTCATGTGAACATCCTTGCAGTTGCGATAATAAAGTTAAGCCATATAAATGCCTTAACCAATATACAACAAATTACGATATCCACTGAAAATGAACTTGACTGTGATCAAACTCTCGCCAAATATTCTCTGCGCCACTGCAAATACGTGAGATAAATCACCTTAGTTAATCTTCTGAAGGACAAGATGCCTCACATAAAAAGCCGTACCACAACTGTGCTCACTACTTTTCATCAATCCAACACTGCTGAATTGCTTCCAGTATTTTTTCATTGCAATGCTTAGGATCATCAGCAAAATCATTCAAAGCTAACACCCACTCATACAGTTGGGTGAAATGCAGTTGAGTAGGATTCACCTCTGGGTGTGCTTCGAGTAATTCCAACGCAATATCTAACGAATCTATCCAAGTTAATGTCATCGTTTTCCCCTATTCGGTTCGCTTGAATGGGTAAGCTAGTGCTTAACGCCGTTACCCATAAGGAGGTGAATCAAGTGTTGATATTCCGTAGTCAATACTCGACACCAAGGGGTTAACCCTGTGCTTGAGTCACCTTTTTCACTTTAATCGCATTTTTTTCAACAAAATCAATAATAGCACCCGCCACATCTTTCGTGGTGGCACCTTCAATCCCCTCAAGCCCTGGTGAAGAGTTCACTTCCATGATCACTGGACCATGGTTTGAGCGTAACAAATCAACCCCTGCCACATTCAATCCCATCGTCTTCGCCGCACGAATAGCTACAGAGCGCTCTTCAGGAGTCAGTTTGACTAAACTCGCCGTGCCACCACGGTGCAAATTAGAGCGGAACTCACCGGGCATAGCTTGACGTTTCATGGCGGCAATCACTTTATCACCGAGCACGAAACAGCGAATGTCTGCACCGTTGGCTTCTTTGATATATTCCTGCACCATGATGTTGGCTTTAAGGCCCATAAAGGCTTCAATCACGCTCTCAGCCGCTTTGCGGGTCTCGGCTAATACCACGCCAATGCCTTGGGTGCCTTCGAGTAATTTAATCACCAGAGGTGCGCCACCCACCATATCAATTAAGTCAGGAATATCACTCGGTTTATTGGCAAAACCGGTAATAGGCAAACCAATACCGCGGCGTGACATCAGCTGCATAGAACGCAATTTGTCCCGTGAGCGGGAAATTCCAACTGAATCATTTAATGCATAGACGCCCATCATCTCAAATTGGCGCAACACCGCCGAACCATAAAAGGTAATCGACGCCCCAATACGGGGGATCACGGCATCAAATGCAGGTAACTCTCGCCCGCCAATGTGGATACTCGATTGCCGCATGTTGATATTCATATAACATTCAAGGGGATTGATTACGTGTACTTCATGACCACGTAATTGAGCCGCTTCAACGAGTCGCTTCGTTGAATATAACTCTGGCCCTTGCGATAAAATCGCTATTCTCATTTGGTCTCCGGCAACCATTAATTTTGAGCGCATAATACGCCTGCGCAAGGATAAATCAAACAACTAGAGGCATAGACAAGATTAGTTGCACAAATGCTCAACGCCAAAAGCAAAAAACCAGTCACGTGGACTGGTTTTAATCATTATCGAAGCAATATTAATTGCCTTCGCTAACCATGTTAACCGTGTATTTAGGGATCTCAATCACCATGTCAGTGTCGACCACTTTAGCCTGACAAGATAGACGGCTTTCGGGCTCGAGTCCCCATGCTTTGTCTAACATGTCATCTTCTAGCTCATCACTTGGCTCAAGATCATTAAAGCCTTCACGCACAATACAGTGACACGTCGTGCAAGCACAGGACTTTTCACAGGCATGCTCGATATTGATGCCATTACGCAGCGCAACATCGAGAATGGTCTCACCAACATTCGCCTCAAGCACAGCGCCATCAGGGCACAACTCGGCATGGGGAAGAAAGACTAATTGGGGCATTACATCACCTATATGTTGTCGATCGACTGGCCTTTAAATGCCACTCGAATAGAATTGTCCATACGTCTGGCAGCAAAATCTTGGGTTTGCTCATCCAGTTTTTCAATCGCGAGTTTAATCGCATCGGCATCATCGCCCGCGGCAACTTGCGCCACATTGGCCATAGTAGCATCGATCTGAGCACGCTCATCGGCATTCAGCAAATCGCCATCCTTCGCTAACGCTGCATGTAAAGACTCGAGTACCCTCGCCGCCTCCACTTGCTGCTCGGCCAGCATACGACGACCTATATCGTCTTTGGCATACTTCATCGAATCTTTCAGCATAGTGGCAATTTCAGTATCCGATAAACCAAAAGACGGCTTAACTTGAATACTAGACTGCACGCCGGTGGATTTCTCCATCGCGGTCACGCTAAGTAAACCATCGGCATCCACTTGAAAGGTCACCCGAATATGCGCAGCACCAGCGGCTAACGGCGGAATACCCTTTAAGGTAAAACGCGCCAGTGAGCGGCAATCAGCGACGAGCTCACGCTCGCCCTGCACCACATGGAATGTCATGGCCGTTTGACCATCTTTAAAGGTGGTAAATTCCTGCGCCCGTGCAACCGGAATCGTGGTATTACGCGATACCACTTTTTCCACTAAGCCGCCCATGGTCTCTATGCCTAATGACAAAGGGATCACATCGAGCAATAACAAATCCGATTCGGGTTTGTTACCCACTAAAATGTCGGCTTGAATGGCCGCGCCAATGGCGACAACACGATCGGGATCGATAGACGTCAGGGGTGGTTTACCGAAGAAAGCTTCGACCTGTTCACGCACTAATGGCACGCGCGTTGAACCGCCAACCATCACAGTTTCAAGCACTTCATCCGTCGTCACGCCCGCATCACGCAGGGTACGGCGACAGCTGGCAATCGTCTTTTTCACCAATGCCGCAATCATGGCATCAAATTCAGCTTTAGTAACGATTTGCGTCAGTTCAGTACCATCGGCAAGGATCACTTTTGCTTCAGTTTCTGCTGCATCCGTTAAGGCTTCTTTGACTCGACGCGATTCAATCAACAACTGACGACTTAATTGTGAGTCGATGTCGCTAAGCTGCCACACTTGTTGCATATGTGCTTGCAGTAAATGATCGAAATCATCGCCGCCAAGCGCTGAATCACCACCAGTGGCTAACACTTCGAATACACCGCGATTCAAGCGCAAAATAGAAATATCGAAAGTACCGCCGCCTAAATCATAGATGGCAATCACGCCCTCTTGCTTAGAATCTAAACCATAGGCAATCGCAGCAGCAGTCGGTTCATTCAACAAACGTAGCACTTTAACACCCAGCAAAGCTGCGGCATCTTTTGTGCCTTGGCGCTGGGCATCATCGAAATACGCAGGCACAGTGATCACCACGCCTTGCAGTTCGCCGCCTAAGGTTTTTTCAGCGCGGGCGATCAGCGGACGTAAAATCTCCGCAGATACTTGCACGGGATTCACTTGGCCTTGGGGAGTCACAAATAAAGGTAAACCGTTTTCGCTTTCGGCAAACTCGTAGGGTAATGATTGCTCGCCAGCTTGAATATCCGCTAGGCTGCGGCCCATAAAACGCTTTACCGAAACGATCGTGTTTTGCGGATCCTGCGCCGAACTCAACGCCGCAAGTGCGCCGACTTCGACTGAATCTTGGGTATAACGCACGATAGAAGGTAATGAATGCTGTCCAAGTTCGTCCGGCAGGGTTGCCGTCTCTCCACTTCGAACGGCCGCCACCAAAGAATTGGTCGTACCTAAATCGATGCCAACGGCAAGTCTATGTTGGTGCGGCGCGGCACTTTGACCGGGCTCAGCTATCTGCAAAAGGGCCATATATATCCAACTTAGTAATGCCAACTCAAGCGTACTTGAGTCAGCAAAGTAACATAAACACGGAAAATCAATCTAACAGAGCGTCTTCGACTCTGGTCAACTCGTCGTGTAATTTTGCCATAAATTTGAGTTTGCGAACTTGATCCGCCGCTAACAATGCATCTTCAGCCTGCTCACTGGTTAATAGTTGAGTCAGTTGCTGAGTGAGTTGCGCGCGGTACTCTGCAAACGATTGATATAGCTCGTCAATACTTGCTTGAGGATCGGCACTATCGCGTATATCTTCTAACGCCTCGCGCCATTCCATTTGCTGCATCAAGAAGCCGGTATCTTTCACTGTCGTGGTTTCATGGCTTAATTCAATTCCACGCAGCGACAACATATGCTCAGCGCGGCGAATGGGATCTTTTAAGGTTTGAAAACCATCATTGACTTGCGCCGTGCGCTGCACCGACAGCAATTTTTGCTGTTCAGTATCATTGGCAAATTTATCGGGATGAACCGCCCGTTGCAGTTCGCGATAGCGTTCTGCAAGTAAGGCGGTATCAATATCGAAGGCAGGGGAAAATTTAAACAGCTCGAAATAATTCATGCGTCAACTTTAGCGGTTAAACAGTGAAACTCTCACCACAACCACACTCACCTTTTGCGTTAGGATTATTAAATTGGAAGCCTTCATTCAGCCCTTCTTTAACAAAATCCAGCTCGATCCCTTGAAGATAGATAAGGCTCTTGGCATCTATGATGATTTTCACATCTTCGATATCAAACACTTCATCGTCATCATTTAAAGAATCAACGAACTCAAGTACATAAGCCATACCAGAACAGCCTGATGTTCTTAAGCCGAGACGAAGGCCTACACCTTTGCCTCGGTTGACTAAGAAAGATCTGACACGATCGGCTGCCGCTGGGGTCATTGTAATCGCCATCTTAACTCCAGATGTTACTTAGCTTGTTTCGATTTGTACTCGTCGATAGCAGCTTTAATGGCATCTTCAGCCAAAATTGAACAGTGGATCTTCACTGGTGGCAATGCCAATTCTTCAGCGATATCCGTGTTTTTGATCGCCGCAGCTTGTTCGATAGTCTTGCCTTTAACCCACTCAGTTACCAGTGAGCTAGACGCAATCGCGCTACCACAACCGTAGGTTTTGAACTTAGCGTCTTGAATGATGCCATCAGCACCAATTTTCAACTGAAGTTTCATCACGTCACCGCAAGCAGGTGCGCCTACCATACCGGTCACGACCGAAGGATCGTTTTTATCGAAAGAACCAACGTTACGTGGATTCTCATAATGATCTATCACTTTTTCACTGTAAGCCATGGTACTGCTCCAAAATTATCTATTGTAAAGGTCAGAATTAATGATGTGCCCACTGAACTTGGTTCAGGTCGATCCCATCTTTAAACATTTCCCACAAAGGAGACATTTCTCTTAATTTATCAATAGATTGAGTAATTACTTCGATAGCGTGATCGATTTCTTCTTCGGTTGTGAAACGGCCTATAGAGAAACGAATCGAGCTATGTGCCATTTCATCATTTAAGCCAAGTGCACGTAATACGTAACTAGGCTCTAGGCTGGCTGAGGTACAAGCCGAACCCGATGAAACCGCTAAATCTTTCAGTGCCATCATTAACGACTCACCTTCAACATAGTTGAAGCTGACGTTGAGGCTACCGCTAACACGCTCAATCGCATCACCATTGATATAGGTTTCTTCAATGTGCTTGATGCCATTCCATAATTTGTCACGTAATGCACCGATACGAGCGTCATCAGAGGCCATTTCCACTTTTGCGATTGCAGCAGCTTCACCTAAACCTACGATTTGATGCGTTGGTAACGTACCGCTACGCATACCACGCTCATGACCACCACCGTGCATTTGCGCTTCTAAGCGAATGCGTGGCTTACGGCGAACATACAGGGCACCGATACCTTTAGGGCCATACATTTTGTGGCCAGAAATCGAGATCAAATCCACTTTAGTGGCTTGCACATCGATAGGCACTTTGCCTGCACTTTGCGCCGCGTCCATGTGGAAAATGATGCCTTTTGAACGGCATAGTTCACCGATGGCATCGATATCGTGGATAACACCGATTTCGTTGTTCACGTGCATAATGCTGACAAGGATAGTGTCGTCACGCATTGCCGCTTCTAAACGTTCCATCGGAATGATGCCGTTTGCAGCAGGCTCTAAATAAGTCACTTCGAAACCTTCACGCTCTAATTGGCGACAAGTATCGAGAACCGCTTTATGTTCAGTCTTACTGGTGATGATGTGCTTGCCTTTCTTGTGATAGAAATGAGCAACACCTTTTATCGCTAAGTTGTTCGATTCCGTCGCACCAGAGGTAAATACAATTTCGCGGTGATCGGCGTTAATTAACTCGGCAACTTGGTTGCGAGCAATATCCACCGCTTCTTCGGCTTGCCAGCCGTAGCGGTGTGAACGTGAGGCCGGATTACCAAAGATGCCGTCCATTGTCATGCATTGGAACATCTTTTCCGCGACTCTAGGATCAACAGGCGTGGTGGCGGCATAATCTAAATAGATAGGAAGCTTCATAACACACTCCGTACTGAGCAGTCTCTGGTAGAGGCTACATACAACGTACAAAAATTATTTTTATATATAACAAAGTGCCGCTATAAACTGACTCTTTGTTCCTTTTGCATAGTGTCTTGCTTAAGTGAGATAAATTGCACATCTCGCTTCTGCATCAAGCCGGCAAGACTGATACCATCTAAAAAATCGGAAATTTGTTTGCTTAAATCGCCCCAAAGTGAATGGGTTAAGCAGCGAGTTCCACTCTGACAGTTGCCAAGTCCTTGGCAACGAGTCGCATCGACAGACTCGTCTACAGCATGGACAACCATGCCGACTGAAATATCATTGGCTTCTAGGCCTAAGCGATAACCACCGCCCGGTCCACGTACACTGGCAACTAAACCGTGTTTTCTTAGCTTAGCGAAGAGTTGTTCCAGATAGGAAAGCGAAATCCCTTGTCTTTCAGAGATATCCGCTAAGGGAACTGGTCCCGATGCTGAGTGGATTGCCACATCTAGCATAGCGGTTACTGCATAACGACCTTTTGATGTAAGTTTCATAACTACCATAGCTCCCGAACAGGTATGCATTATTTCAACATACCCGAGTAATTCAGTCAAGTATTAAAACCTACTAAAACACTCAAGTATATGAGTGTGCACATAACCAATACCCTTTCATCTTGGTGGGGTATTTAACCTTTTTCTAGCCTAAGATTCAATGCTAAAGCGCCAATTAATCGACATCTAGCACGATATAAACGCAGGATAAAAGTGATCTCGGTTCTATGGCGCGATCAAACTCAGGTTTGATCGCAATATGCGCCTTTACAACAGGATAAGCTAAAGTAACACGCTAAACGAGACCCTTGTAAGGGTCAGCCCTTAAGCAAGTTAGACCGCTAAGTTGAACCATTTCTTGAAACTTAGATACTCGGATCAAACTCATCTAATGCACTATGGCGTTTTTCCGCTGCCGCTTTTTCTGCATCATTGAACTCGCCCATATCAAGCTCTGGCAGTTTTTCAGTGCAGACATTGCCACCCAGCCCTTGAATGGCTTGACACAACTCTTGAACTTTCGAGTCCATCAAATGCATGTGATCGAGCATCTGCCCTATTGCATTGGCCACCGGATCGGGATTGTCCGGTGATACCGCGTACGCATCGAAGCCATATTTTTTTGCCATCGCGCTGCGGCGTTCAGTTTTCTCTTTCGATTGCGGTGACGGTGTAGCCACCACGCGCCCAGGAATCCCCACAACCGTGGTATCTTTAGGCACATCTTTCACCACAACAGAATTAGAGCCCACACGCGCACCATCGTGCATGGTAATAGGACCGAGGATTTTTGCCCCTGCGCCCACCACCACGTTATTGGCTAACGTCGGGTGACGTTTCCCCGCCTGCCAGGTGGTTCCACCAAGCGTGACACCGTGATAAAGGGTGCAGTCATCACCAATCTCAGCCGTTTCACCTATCACAACGCCCATACCGTGGTCGATAAAAAATCGATGACCTATGGTTGCACCAGGATGGATTTCAACCCCTGTCAACCAACGGGAAAACGTCGATAAACAACGTGCCGTTAAGCGCCAATCGCGCTTCCATAGCTTATGGCTTATCCGATGCAACCAAATGGCATGCATGCCTGGATAGTTAACCAAGATCTCAAACGCGCTACGCGCCGCAGGATCACGGTGATATATAGATTCAATATCTTCTTTTAGCCTAGCTATCACGCCCATTGTTTATCCTTCGCGATTAGTGTTAATTATTAAGGTTTGGCTATTTTTCTTTAGAACCCGCCACTTTCTCAATTGACGACAAAATACCCCTGAGGATATTCATTTCCTGACTCTCAATCCGTGCACGACTAAACAAGCGGCGAAGTTTCATCATCACTTGTCCAGGATGGTTCTTGATGATAAATCCAGTGGATAACAGTGTTGTTTCAAGGTGTGCGAAAAAACGTTCCTGATCGGCAGCCAAGGGATACTCAGTCAGCTCTTCTTCGGCAACGTCTTTTTGCGCGAGATGGGCAACGCGGGTTTCATAACAAATGATTTGTACGGCTTGCGCCAGATTAAGCGAGCTGTACTCTGGATTTGCAGGGATAGCCACATGATAAGTGCACTGTTGCAGCTCTTCATTGCTTAAACCATGGTTTTCACGGCCAAACACAATCGCAACAGGGCCTTTAAGTGCTTCGGTCGCTAATTTCACCCCAGCTTGTCTTGGCTCTAACATGGGCCAATCTAAAGTGCGACTGCGCGCGCTGGTTGCAATCACTAGACTGCAATCGGCAATCGCTTCAGCAAGTGAATCCACTTTCACAAGATGTTTCAGAATATCCGATGCACCCGCGGCTAATGCTATGGAATGACCATCGGGCTCAACCCGGGGTTCTGCAAGATACAGAGTAGACAGACCCATAGTCTTCATCGCTCTGGCAGTAGAACCAATATTGCCGGGGTGCGAAGTCCCCACTAAAACCACTCGAATATTACTTAGCATGAAACAACTTAATTTAATTCATAAAACGTTGGGGACGAATATTATCACAGCCATTGCCGAATGCTTATATGAAAATCGGTATTTGATATAACTATCAAATCGAGTATAATACCGCCCGCTATTTTAACGTTCTTTAACATCCAGGGGATTGCAATGCATCCGATGCTGACGATTGCTGTACGCGCTGCCCGCGCGGCCGGCCAAACTATTATGCGCGCCTATACTGAACTTGACCGTATCGAAGTCAGTTCAAAAGGTATCAACGATTTTGTTACCAGTGTAGACAAGGAAGCAGAAGCGACAATTACTTACCAAATTCGTAAATCTTACCCTGATCACACTATCGTGGGTGAAGAGAAAGGCGAAAACCGCGGTGAGAATAAAGACTATGTTTGGATAGTCGACCCTCTGGATGGCACTAACAACTTTGTTAGAGGCATTCCCCACTTCGCGGTTTCTATCGCTCTGCAATACAAAGGCAAGACTGAAGTTGCCGTTGTTTACGATCCTGTCCGTGAAGAACTCTTTACCGCCGTCCGTGGTAAAGGCGCCAAACTCAATGATTTCCGTCTGCGTGTTACCAACGTGAATGAATTAGCGCCTACTATGATTGGTACTGGCTTCCCATTCAAGGTGCGTCAACACACTGAAACTTACATGGCTATTTTCGGCGAAGTCTTCGGCCAATGTGCTGACTTACGTCGCGCAGGTTCTGCCGCATTAGATTTAGCCTATGTTGCCGCGGGTCGTTTGGACGGTTTCTTTGAAATCGGCTTAAAACCATGGGACATCGCTGCTGGCGATCTGATTTGCCGCGAAGCAGGCGGTACAGTGACTGATTTTACTGGCAACCATAACTATTTGGTTTCGGGCAACATCGTTGCTGGCTCACCTAAGGTGACCACAGAATTAGTGAAGATCATGCGTCCATTATTGAACGAAGGCTTAAAGCGTTAATCGAGATTAACGCTTAGCTTTAAAAAAACGCATAAAACAGATACAAAAAAGGCCAGTGGTAATCTCTTTAAGAGCGCCCACTGGCCTTTTTGTTTATGTGGTTTTCATTCTAAAGCCTTAAGTACTCGAGTCATCAAGTCCTCAGTCGCCACAATATCGTATTTAGAAATAGTATAGTAATTAAGCAATAGTCATTGGGAAGAAAGGAGTGTCCTGAAAACATCTGCACTGATTTCAGCCCAAATCGGCTAACAGGACGAACAACCACTTATCCAGTTATCTACCCGCTAACGCTTGTGCTGGTGCAATTTGGCTCGCCTTCCAAGCGGGATATAAAGTCGCGATTAAACTCATCACAAACGCCATCACAATCACCAGTACCGCATCCGAAACATGCAATTCAGACGGTAAAAAATCGACAAAGTAAACATCGGCCGAGAGCAGTTGAATACCGAGTAACTGCTCAACTGAGCTCGCAATCGCACTTAAATTCAGCGCCACACTAATGCCGATAATGCCGCCAAGGCCACAGCCAAGCAGACCATTTAACGCGCCCTGCACCATGAAAATCCCCATCACAGCCAAACGACTCAGGCCCATGGTCATCAAAATCGCAATTTCGGACGCTTTATCCCGCACCGCCATGACTAAGGTGGAGACAATGTTAAAGCAGGCCACACCAATCACGAGCACTAAAACTAAATACATCACAGTGCGAACTAACTGAATATCTTGATATAAATGCCCTTGAGTACGAGTCCAGTCACTGATATACACAGACTGCTTTTGCGCATAACCGAGTTCGCGCACTTTTACTGGTGCATCAAACACTTTATCGACGCTAATACGCACACCCGTTACACCGTTATTCATGTTCAAGATCTGCGCCGCGTATTGCAATGGAATATAAGCGGTTGTCAGTTCAAGCTCGCCGCCCAGATGATAGGTGCCTGACACCACAAAACGATGGCTCTTCGCAGCACGTAAACTGCCTGCCGCGTCTGGATCGATATCCTGCACATATAAGGCCAGCGTATCACCCACCTCAAGCCCCAACTTAGTCAATAAACTCTCGCCAAGGACGATATGATTCTCATCTTGGCTCAGACTCTGCCAGCTTGCATCACTCATAAACTGTGACAAAGTTGAAACCTTCGTTTCTTCTTTCGGATCAATACCCACCACGGCTAAGCCTTGAAAACCACCTGGCTTCTGCACTAAACCTTGCATGCGGATAAAGGGGGCTGCACCACGAATACCTTCAATTTGTAGCGCACCTTGCGCAACACTCTGCCAATTGACGATAGGTTCGTCCACCCCGACAATGTCCGCCTGTGGCACTACACCCAGTAATCTTTGCTCTAGCTCGCGCTCAAAACCATTCATTGCAGACAGAACTATGATCAATACCGCCACACCTAAAGCGATACCGGCAGTCGATGCAAAGGAAATAAAACTAATAAAACTGTTGGATTGGCGGGCGCGATAAAAACGCCAACCAATAGATAGGGCTAACGGTCCTTTCATACTTGGGTTTCCGCCGCTAATTGCAAGTAACCGTTTTTCATCATCAGTTGGCGGTCCATACGGGCAGCCAATTTATGATCATGGGTCACCACCACAAACGCCGTACCTAACTGATCGGCCAGCTCTCGGATCAACTCATAAACCGCATCGCCACTGTTAGCATCTAAATTACCCGTAGGTTCATCGGCCAGCACTAACTTAGGTTTATTAATCAACGCCCTTGCGATAGCGACACGCTGACGTTCGCCGCCCGATAGTTCGGCGGGAATGTGGGTCATGCGATGGCCTAGCCCTACCCGCTCCAATAAGACTTTGGCATCGGCGAGCGCTTGTTTACGGTCTTTACCTTGAATAAATGCCGGCATAGCGACGTTTTCTAGCGCAGTGAATTCAGGCAATAAATGATGGAATTGATAGATAAAGCCGAGATCTTGATTGCGGATCTGCGCTTGACGCGCACTAGACACTTGGTATAAATCTTCGCCTAGCAACAAGACTTTGCCCGCGGTTGGCTCATCCAAAGTCCCCATAATATGCAGCAGTGTGCTCTTACCTGAGCCTGAGCTGCCGACAATCGCCAACTGTTCGCCCTTAAACACCTGCAAATCGACATTAGACAACACTTGCGTGGTCACGGCGCCATCATGGTAACTCTTACTGACACTCTGCACTTGCAGTAACACGTCTTGCATTGAAGTTCTCTCTTAAACATGCTTTGGCATCAATTTATTTCATTAAATCAATGCATTAAATTATTTTCATCTTGGCAATCCATCACTCACGGATGAATACCCATGGGTGACGACTATTCATAAAAGCTCACGGGTTTACTCGTATCTCAGCGCAGTTGCGGGTTGCACTCTGGCCGCACGCAGCGCGGGATATAAGGTCGCCAACAAGGTGACCAATAGTGTGCCTATCACGATCACTGACAACTGCATCAACTCCAGTTTTACTGGCAAACTCTGTCCCGCACCTAAAATCGAAATGCCTAAGGTCGTCATAATGCCATTCAGATTCAAAGTGATAAGTATACCTACCGCGAGCCCAAGCACTAAACCAAGTACAGCATTGAGCGACCCCTGCACCACAAAAATGCCCATCACGGCGGGCGTGGTTACGCCTTGGGTTTTTAGCACTGCCACATCCGTGGTTTTATCGACCACCATCATCACTAGCGCCGAAACAATATTGAATGCGGCCACGGCCACAATCAGGCTCAGCATCAGCGACATCATGTTCTTTTCCATTTTTACCGCACCAAACAAGTGACCATAGGTATCGCGCCAATCGCTGGTTGTTACCTTAATATCTTGTTTAGCGAGAACATCCTGCACTTTAGACGCTAAAGCGGGCGCGCTAAAGGGATCAGTTAAATAGAGTCTAAGCTGATCAATAGCCTCACTCGGTTGACGCATTAGACGCTTTGCATCTTGATAATGGATATATGCAACGCCAGCATCAACCTGAGAGCCCATTTCAAAAATGCCAGATACCAAGAACTTACGTTGACTCGGAACTGGGCCTAATGGGGAGTACACAACACCATCACCACTCAATAATCGTACCGTATCACCGGGAGCGACTTTGAGTTGCCGTGCGAGCTCAGATCCTAAAATCACCTTGAAGTCGCCACTCGCCAACTGTTCAAATGCACCTGAGTAAGTGTGCTGCGCAACGGAGGATAACTTTTGCGCTAATTCGGGAAACACCCCATAAACCTGCACAGCACGAATATTCGACGCAGATTGCACCATGGCCTGCGTCGATACGCTCGGTGTCACGCCTAACACACCCGGTAAGGCTTTAAGCGCACTCGCCTGCTCAGTCCAATCGACTAACGGCGCTTCGCTATAAATAGTTAATTGCGGTACTGCACCTAAGATACGTTGCTTAAGTTGGCCTTCAAGGCCATTCATCACTGAGCTGACAACGATCAGGGCTGCAACGCCTAAAAAAATGCCCGAAACGGCAAATAAGGTAATGAACGACGCGAACGCGTTCGCTTTTTTGGCCCGCCAATAACGGTAACCAATATAGAAAGGGAATCCTGGATTCATTGAAAGAGGGTTGCGTCCTGTGTGCTGAACTTGCTAAATCATGAAGATGGGCACGATAATAGGGGTATTGGTCCTATAAATAAAGAGGCAAGCCTTGTTCACTGACACCAATCCGTATTTTAGTGTGCCTCACCACTTTACCGCCTACCTAAGCCAATGGCCGAGTTCCCAGCCATTACCCTCAGAAATGGCTCTGAGATCAATGCAATCATTAGGCATTCAACTGCTCAGCGAAGTCAAAACACTCGAAGCTAACTGCTTGCTACAGCTGCGCCATTTAGATAACGAGGCAAAAGTTGTCGTGGATTTTTTAAAGCTGCAATCCCGCAAAGTAGATCTAGTGCTGCAACATGTATTAGAAAAAGAAACCCAAGAGGGCGAAAAATGCTTTGGTAACCAATTTGGTGGCAGTGGCCTGAGATTACTCACCCCAACAGCCTTAGACATTGGCTCCCACTATAAAATTACTCTGTTTATTCACGACGAATTAGTTGCCATTCTCTGTTTTGGCAAAGTCATTGCCACTCAAGCACAAAAAATAGCACAAGCCGAAGGCAATATGAGTCGTAATGACAGTACAGAGCAACATACTCAACCTGAACATCTACAATGGCAAACCGACTTTGAATTCAGTCAAATTCTTGAATCTGACGTGGAGCAATTAGTCAAAGCCAGCCTCAATGTGCAACAGAAACAACTCAAGTTACGCAAACTCGCCAGAGACGAGCGTCAATAGCCGCTGACTTTTCTCTGGCACCTACGCCATCAAGTCTCTACAATGTCTGCAACTCTTTGTGAATGAATCAGTTTATCGCACGCCAATGACTCACATATCAGCCCTAACGCCGCCAGCCGTCAAAAATGGCACTCAAATTCAGACTCTGTCCACCGTGGGCGGCGTTTGCCAAGCCGTTACACTCGCCAATTTAGCGCGTCAACATAAGGGAACGACCTTAGTCGTCACCAGTGACACGCCAAGTGCCTTAAGCTTAGAGTTAGAGCTGAGTTATTTGCTCAGTAAAACAGGCATTAAGGTCAGATTATTCCCTGACCGCGAAACCTTGCCCTACGACAGTTTTTCGCCCCACCAGGATTTAATTTCCCAGCGACTCGAAACGCTATCGCAGTTGTCTCAGATTGAGCAAAATATCGTTATCGTGCCCGTCACCACCTTAATGATACGCCTGCCACCTAAGGCCTATTTAAGCGCCAACGTGTTTGTGCTCAAAAAGGGGGATAGCTACAAGTTACACGATGTACGCCAGCATTTAACCGACACTGGCTACCATTCGGTGGAGCAAGTGTATGAACATGGCGAGTTTGCCATTCGCGGTTCGATTCTGGATATCTTCCCAACCGGGATGAATATGCCACTGCGCATCGAGCTATTCGATGAAGAAGTGGAAACCATTCGCCATTTTGATCCCGAAACCCAACGCTCATTGCAACCTGTCGACTCGATTCGCCTATTGCCCGCAAAGGAATTCCCCACCGACAGTTCGGCCATCGAAGGTTTTAGGCAAAGATACCGCCGCCGTTTCGAGGTCATAGTCAAAGAGCCGGAATCGGTTTATCAGCTAGTGAGCCGTAACTTGATGCCGGCGGGGATCGAAAACTACCTGCCGCTATTTTTTGATGACACCGCCACCCTATTCGATTACTTGCCCAAGGACACTCAACTCGTCACCTTAGGCGATATCGAAAAGTCGGCGCGCGCCCATCTGCAAGAAGTCGAACATCGCTATCAAGACAGACGCGTCGATCCGCTGCGGCCATTACTGGCACCTAAAGAGCTGTATTTACTCATAGAAGAGTTATTTGCCGCCTTTAAACCGCTGCCACGTTATCAAATGCAAGTGCCAACAGATGGCACTGAAACAACGAAAGCGGTTGTTATTGCCGCCAGTACCCTGCCCGACATCAGCGCCAATCATAAATTAAAGCAACCGCTGCTAGCGTTGCAAGATTATGCCAGCAACGCCAAACGCATGTTGTTTAGCGCCGAGTCCGAGGGTCGCCGTGAAGCGCTGCTTGAATTACTCGCTAAAATTCAGTTAAAACCTGCACTGTTTAACCATTTTGATGAATTTATTCAAAGTGATGCCAAGTTAGGCCTTATCGTGTCGCCGCTGTCACGCGGTTGTTTGCTGCATATCAGCGCCAAAGAAAGTATCAGTATCATTTGTGAGACTGAACTCTTCGGCCATCGTATTTCCCAGCAACGTCGCCGTGAAAAACAGCGTCAGATCAGTAATGATGCCCTGATTAAAAACTTGGCCGAACTCAAAGTTGGCCAGCCCATAGTGCATTTAGAGCACGGCGTTGCACTTTATAGGGGCTTAGTCACCCTAGATACGGGTGGACTGGTCGCAGAATACTTACAATTAGAATACGCTGGCGGTGACAAACTGTATGTGCCAGTGTCTTCATTGCATCTCATCAGCCGTTACAGTGTTGGCGCCGATGAAGACGCCCACTTAAATAAACTCGGCAACGAGACGTGGGCTAAAGCCAAGAAAAAGGCGATTGAAAAAATCCGCGACGTCGCAGCCGAGCTGCTCGATGTCTATGCCCGTCGCCAAGCGCGTCCCGGCGAAAGCTGCGCAATTGACGAAGAAGAATACGCTCAATTCGCCCGCGGCTTCCCCTTCGAAGAAACCGTTGATCAAGAAAGCGCCATCATTGCCGTGTTAGCCGATATGCAATCGCCGACCGCAATGGACAGATTAGTCTGTGGCGATGTGGGCTTTGGTAAAACCGAAGTCGCTATGCGCGCCGCCTTTGTGGCCGTCAACGCTGGTAAACAAGTGGTCGTGCTAGTTCCGACCACATTGCTTGCCCAGCAACACTATGAAAACTTTAAAGACAGATTTGCCGACTGGCCCGTGGTTACTGAAGTGATGTCACGCTTTCGTACCGCCAAAGAGCAGACTCAAGTGCTGCAGCAATTGGAAGAAGGCAAAGTCGATATCGTGATCGGTACCCACAAGTTACTGCAATCTGAGGCTAAGTTTGAAAACTTAGGCCTGTTGATCATAGACGAAGAACACAGATTCGGTGTGCGTCAAAAAGAGAAAATCAAGGCGCTGCGCGCCAACGTGGATATCTTAACCCTGACCGCGACGCCCATTCCGCGCACCTTAAACATGGCCATGTCGGGCATGCGCGATTTGTCGATTATCGCCACCCCGCCCGCCAAACGTTTAGCAGTGAAAACCTTTGTACGGGAATCAGATCCCGCGACTGTGCGCGAAGCCATTTTGCGGGAAATTCTCCGTGGCGGCCAAGTGTATTACCTGCACAATAATGTTGAAAGTATTGAGAAATGTGCCCAAGGCATTATCGATTTATTGCCTGAAGCGCGAGTCGTCGTTGCCCACGGTCAAATGCGTGAGCGCGATCTAGAACGGGTAATGTCAGACTTTTACCATCAAAGATTCAACGTGTTAGTCTGTACCACTATTATCGAAACCGGTATCGACGTTCCGAGTGCCAACACCATTATTATTGAGCGCGCCGATACCTTTGGTCTGGCACAGTTACACCAATTACGCGGCCGCGTCGGACGCTCGCACCATCAGGCCTATGCCTATTTGATGACGCCGCATCCCAAACGTATGACCCCAGATGCGCGCAAACGTTTAGAAGCCATTGATGCTCTTGAAGATCTCGGTGCGGGCTTTATGCTGGCGACCCAAGATTTAGAGATCCGCGGCGCAGGTGAACTCTTGGGCGATGAACAGAGTGGCCATATTTCGAAAATTGGTTTTAGCTTGTACATGGAAATGCTCGAAGCGGCAGTCAAAGCCTTAAAACAAGGCAAAGAACCGTCACTGGCGCAAATGCTCAATCAGCAATGCGAAATTGAACTGCGTATCCCCGCCCTACTGCCTGAATCCTATGTGAGCGACGTAAATATTCGTCTGTCGCTCTATAAACGCATCGCAGGGTGCGAAACACAGGCGGCGCTGGATGAGTTAAAAGTCGAATTAATCGACCGTTTTGGCTTATTACCTGAACCGACGCGTAACTTAATGGAAATGACCCTCTATAAACATGAGGCGACTCGCTTAGGTGCGACTAAAATAGAAGTGCACAGTAAAGGTGGCAGCATCGAATTTAGTGATGATCATGTCATAGATCCTGTGTTTATTATTGGATTACTCCAAAGCCAGCCACAAATCTATCGAATGGAAGGACCGAATAAGTTAAAGTTCAGCCTTGCAGCCGAAACCAGTAAAGACAGGCTCGCTTTAGTGAAACTCTTGCTAGAACAATTATCGCAACATCGTCTTGGAGATAAATAGTGTTACGTAAACTCGCGGTCTCTATCGCTACACTCATTGCACTATCACACAGTCAGGTCGTCCAAGCAGAAGCTTGGTTCGAGGTTGAAGTCTATGTGTTTGAACGCCAAAGTCAGTCAAGTGAACAATGGCCTGATACGCCGAACAAGACGAAAACCGATAACGCAATAGACTTAATCTCCCCCGCTATCGCGCAAGCAATCACGCCGATACCCAGCGCATCTGCGCCTTGCACACTGGTCTTTGATGCCGATGCAAATAGCCACTGCGCTGAAACCTTAAACGGTACCTCGACGTCAGAACCTATGCCTGCTGTGCCTGCGAGTGTGGAATATCGTTACCCGCCGGTGATCCCATCAGAAATCAGCAGCGCACAGATCAGTTATCCTACAGCCAATGGCAACCCAGTATTGTTAACCCGCAGCCAAAGTCAGTTCGCGAGCATTATCAATAGTATTTCCCGCGAACGTGGTACGCGCAGTTTACTGCACATGGCTTGGCAACAACCTATGCGTGGTAAGAGTGGCTCAGTACCCATACGCTTATTTGCGGGTAAAGATTTCTCAGGTACTTATCACTTCGATGGCAGAAAAATCATTAAGCAAGCTCAAGCAGAGCCTATGACTAATGCCGATGGCACGCCAATGCTTGCACCTGCTGTATCACCGGTATGGGAATTAGATGGCACGCTGAATATCTATTTAAGCCATTATTTGTATATTGAAACCGCATTGCACTTGCGCAAAGAAGGCAGAAAATTAATGCCAGCCGTACCCAGTGATGCGGCCGATACCAGCGCAACACTCACGGCGCCCAAAGTCATGACACCATTTTTAATGTCTGTGCCTTTGGAGCAAAACCGCCGCGTGAAGAGTGAAGAAATCCATTATTTAGATCATCCCGAAATGGGCATGGTTATCCAAATCCGCAAGATGGCGCAACCCAGTGCAATGCAAAATAATCAGAATGCCGAATCAATACAGACTGTTGGCCAATACTGAACAAACGCACAACCCGCACAATTCTTAAGTTAACACGGTATGTTTAAATTAAGACTGAACGATGGAGAAATCGAGGTAGATATCATCAGCCTCGTCTTCTCCTACCGTTACTGTTAATCCCTCGGTACAAGGCACACCTACTTCGCACCAAGCAATTAAAGCATTAACGGCGATGTCACTGCCTTGGGCGAGTACTTCAACACTGCCATCACGGCAATTGGTTACATATCCTGTCACACCAAGGGCTCTGGCCTTAGTCAAGGTCGCATGACGGCAACCAACACCTTGCACTTTTCCCGTCAAATTAATTAATACTCGCTTCATCTCACGCTCCTTTTTCACGGAACCTTGTTATAGAAATAAGCATAGCCGCAATTATCCAAAGGCTAAGTGTTAACCTATGGATTTGTAGAACAAAAAACAAACAATATTTAAATTTAGGCAAAAAAAACAGCTAACAAGACTGCTGCTAGCTGTGTCGGGCGACATACGCAAAGGGATATCCAATAAATGGACAAATAAAACAGCAACTCTGTATCATTTTGTTACAAAATAGCAAGGGTCGCTACTTTACACAATAAATAATTATTTTCAAGAGTTTGAAAAGTAAAACTATCCATCACGAATGAATATAATGCTTTTAGCTGAAAATCAGCTCGTACACCCATCTACATTGTTCATGTTTAAAAACATCCCCTGTGATAGCCGAAGAAGTATAAAGGCGTGTTGACGTTTAACGCTGAGATTGTGTTTGTTCTGGCAAGTTAGTAAACGCGAAACGAGGGTTTGAGAAGTGAGCCCTCTAATGACAAGCGGTGCGTATGCCTGACGATAAAGCAAGGCAGCAAACTAGATGCAAAAAAGCAAAAAACCGACCTAATTAGTCGGTTTTTGCTTGATTGTGTGGTTAGGTGATGAAGTGCTACTCGCTGATCATCTGACCATTTTGATAGCGATACTCGGATGACGGTTCACCATTAAAGTAGTACACCGACCTGCCGTGCAGTTGATTATCAAGATACTCATCACTTTGCAGCAGGCTGCCATCTTCATTAAAACTATAGCCTTTACCTTGCAATTGACCTTTATCATCATACTGGGCCTGCCCTAATAAATGGCCATTGACGGAAAAGGCCTGCCAGTGACCCACTTCGTGTCCAGCTTTATAGTTGCCATGCCAGAGCTTAACCATGCTGTAGCTGCTTTCATCTTGCAGCAGCCATTGGCCTTCGCGCTGACCGTTAACATACTGACCTTGGGCTTGAAGTTGTTTATCAAAGCCACGCAGTAAATACGCGCCATGTAACTTAGCGTTTTTATAAAACTCTCGACGCATTATCGTGCCATCGGCTGCGATTTCTGTTTGTTCACCACTCAGCTCACCTTGTTGGTTAAACTGCTCATTGCGCGTCGTATCCACGTTTTTTGTGACCCACTTGCCGGACTTTAACCCTAAGTGATATTGGCCGCTGACAAAACCGCCGTCCTCGGCCTTATCTTCTCGATATGCACCGTGCATTTGACCTTTGCGGTAGTTTATCCGCCTGATATAACCATTCCAGCCAGCACCGATATACAAGCCATCGTATCGCCCCTTGAGTTGTTCATCACGTTCAATCAGCTCACCTGCTGCATCAAAACGTTGACGTAAGCTCCAGTCTTTTACAGTATCTTGCTGATATTGATAAGTTAACTTTCCCGCAGAATCGAAGCGCTGTTCAGTGCTAGTCTGACCTTTAGCGAGGTATTGCGTGTCGGTTTGGGTCGCAACGTTACTGGCATTATCATAGGTAATATGTTGAATTTCACGACCATCCTTATCATACTTTTGCAGCTCTGCTAACCGCCCTTGTTCATCAAAACGCTGCTGGTTTCCCACCTGCTTATCATGCTCATAGTGTTTAATCTCTTGCAGCACATCGGCAGCTCGGTAAATCAACACTTCGCCGTGTATTTTCCCCTTAAGATAAAACTCTTTGGTGTATAACCAGCCGTCTTTTGTCCAATACAGTCGCTCGCCTTCTCTTTTTCCCGCCACCATATTAACGGTTTGCTCCGGCTGACCATTGTTATGAAAGCTTTCATATAGCCCTTCCATACCGTTAGCGCCGTAGGTTACGCGTGTTTGCAACTGGCCATTGTTAAAATAACTTTGCGATAATCCTAATTCAGCGCCATTCACACGATGCTGAAGCTCCCTTAATTGACCATTAGTATGGTAACTTTTCTGATCTCCATGCAACTGGCCATGCTGGTAGTGGTACTCTCCCGAGAGCGCTCCGTCTTCCCAATAATGCAGATGCGTGCCCTGATAACGCCCTTGTGCATCGCTACTGCCCTTGCGAGACAGTTGACCATCGGGGTAGAAAAACTCGAAATCACCAACGATAAAACTCTCGGCTAAATTGGGACTGTTGACGCTGCCCTTAAAAACGGTTTTATCCGTCTCCAGATAAAAGAGTTGTAGCGGCCACACGCCATCTTTCTCTGTTGGTGCTTGCTCCTGATAATAAATGGCTTCACCTGGCACATCGCTAAGCCGCCATAGTTCGTCGAGTAAAATTCGCTCAGCCGACAGATTAAACGACATAAGTAGCGCAGATAATAGTAATAAGACTCTCATATTCTGCTCCTTAAGGTAACGCAGGGAATGTATTAACCCACTGTTTATTGACCGGTTCGCCGCTTATCGTCAGCTGCTCTATCTGTGCTGCGCGCCCCGCCAGTACAAACCAGCGTTCCTCACGTAATACTTGCTGCAACGGACGCTGATAAAAATCACTGCTGTCACCTTGAATAGCAGGAGCTAGCTGTAAATTTTGCGCATTTAAAAAACGATAGCGCCGCATAAAGTCGGCCACGGTTTGATGGGTATCAACATTCGGCAACTGAGTGATATCAATCAACCAGCTTTGCTCGGGTTGATACGCTAGCGCTTGCCATTTGGGCGTACCGGTACAGGCCAAAGTGCTGCTGACATTGATGTCGTAAAAATTGCGGCGGATCCCATCGGCGCTAGTCAGTTGGTACAGCACAAACTTATCCAGCCCTCCACCAAAACCCGTGTTGTTAGTGCTTGTGTTTGTCCATTGCAGTGTGTGCCCGTTGACCTTAGGTGCATCGACAACACTGAGCGTGCACACTGCTGCTTGCTCGGAAGTTAACAGCAAACTGACGCCGTATTTGGCCACGACTTGCGGCTCAAGTAAGGCGGGGTCTTCAGGTGCAGTAACTTGCGGCTGATTAACATAGGACGCATACATATCATCACTATAAAGCAGTTGTTGCTGCGCCGGCGGATAGGCGACATTTTGCGCGTAATCTTGAGTCGGAATAAAACGAATGTTCTTAGTCAGTTCACCACTGTCAACCACAGTATTCACATAGAGTGTCAGCGTCGGCGGCGCTGCGGGAAAGGTAAACAGTGTGATCGATTCATATTGTGCCGCTGAGGCCAACGCCACCATATTTTGCTCTGCCGGGGTTAACCAATCCGGCCCAGTGGGCGGCGGTGAAAGATATTTCACCATAGCGCCTTCGGCACCGTCAAAGCGCCGGTATAACCAAGATTTGTCAGTGCTGCCTCGCGATTTCAGCAAATAACTGAATGATTTATCTGGGATTGGCGAGAGTTCCAGCTGTATATCTTCATACTGCAAGACCACAGTTTTGCTGGGATCGGGGGTCAGGTTAAGTTTGACTAATTTCGCGCCGCGATAATGGGCAGTCGCGCGAAACTCAGCAACCTGAGCTAAGAGGTCATTCGGCGCATTCCAACCGATAAGCAAATTCTGCTGCTCAGACTGATGGAAACCATCCTGTTCTGGATAACTATAACTGCCTACCTTGCTCAATTGCAGCGGCAGTACTGTGCCATCCGCACTGTGTGCTGTGATATCGGTTAAGCTAAACCCGCCTTCGGGTTTAAAACCTGAAAAGTCATACTGATAAGTCAGCTTTAATAAATCATCTTGCTGGTAAAAGTAGCCCGCATCATAGGCAAATACAGCATCTTGGGTTAAGGTCTTATTGACGTTATCCAACACAACGTCAGGTTGTTTTTGATACTCAAATACTGGGAAATCATAAAAACCTAAATACTGCGTCAGATCGCCCAACTGGCGCTCCTGCGGCAACATAATAACGTTGCTGCGCACAGTGCCCTTATAGCCGTAGCGCTCAAACGGCGCTTCCGCCACTAAGGCTAACTGCGCTAACCAACCCCGCTCACGCTCTAACATCAACTGACCGTATATTTTGGCTTGTTCGCCGCCACTTTCAACTTTGGCTAACACATGCGTATCAGTGACTTGCAATACAGTAAGCTTGGCATTGGCGTGGTCTTGATAGGCAGGAAGCGCGACGACCGCCCCTGCTTTGGCGGGTATGGTGCTAAGGAAGGCCGATGAGCTAAAGAGCTTTTTCAGTTCCTGCTCAAGCTCTGCGCCGCGTTCAGCCAGCAGGGCCTGCCATACCGGTTTGTTCAATGCACTGAATTCTTTAACGCTGCCATCGTCTAGATTTAACGTAAATTCAAACCCCTGCGAGAAAATAGCGTGCATTTCTGGATTACGATCGGCCCGCTGGCCACTACTGACGCCGCTCCCTTGGCCATCGCGCATGTTCATATAATCGACATGCACTTGAAACCGACTGTTTTTGCCTGTTTCGAGGACCTTATAACGCAGCAATTGATGTGACGTGGCGTTAACCGTTTCGGTACGCTGACCATTGTCTACAGTGATGTTAGTTGTGCTATACAGCTGATACGAGCGCTCTTCCCCTTTTTCAGGCGTAAACTCAACATCAGCATCCCCAAAAGAACAGGCCGATAATAAACAGCATGCAACTACGCTAACCAAGTACTTCATGGTTATTCCTTGTATCTCAAATAGTAAGCGCCGCATTATGCCCTTTCATGCCCAGTAAATAAAATGCTTTGGCTATTTATGCCAGTTCAGCACAACACCTTAATGCGCGACTAAAGCATCCTTTTTAGATAGTCACAGGTACTGCAATACCAATCTTAGGTAAGTTTTTAATGACAAATTCCGGCATCAATAACTGATGCAAAAAGCTAGCTGTGCGGCATTAATTGTCATTGTTTCCCAGTGACTCGCCGATTTTTTATTTAATAAGAAGTATCCCTATAGGCTCGACGGCGACACCCATCATGTCAACTATCACTGTAGCTGCAATGCCAATCCTAACTATCACTTTCGCAGTTCGTTTAGCTAAAAAGCTATTGCCCCAAAGCTTGCTAGCATTTATTTAGTGAATCGAAAATTGACGAACTATTTGCCCTAACAGTTCTTATCGATGAACCTTATTTTTAGTGAGTCTTCATGAATGAGCGGAACTGGATGGGTATACAGTCATATTTAAATTTAGATGCTTTTGAGTGTTTTTACACTCATTAGTTTGCGCGTTTATCCAGCCTAAAATTAACAAAACTCTTTAAAATCATTTGTATATACTTTTCCAAAATTAGTTAATAGGTTTGGAAAACGCGCATGCGCGTTTTTCCAGGTGGTGTATTTGATAGAAAGCTGATAAGTTCTTTGTATACAGCTAGTTAACTGTGCGCGTTTTCACTGGTCTAATGAGGTAAACGCGCATGCGCACTAATAAAATGTTATGTCACAAGGTTCACTGCAATAGTCGTAATTATTGATTGTTCTCATATATGAAACAGTGTGAACTGTTGTATAGTTCCGATGCATTATTCAATTCGGGTGTCAAATATGAGTATAGATGATTTGTGTATCAGTAAGAATGCACAGTTTTATAAACTAAATAAAAGCTTATCGGCAGCATCGGTTAGAAAGGCGTTTCGAAGTCTTTCTGAAGATAGAGTGGGAAATTACCTGTTCAACATAGTTAGGCAGCAGCATACAACTATAACAGGGAATGATGCGACATATTCTTTAGTTGCTTATAAAGTGCAAGCTGAACCATCTTTCTTATCCGGTAGTGGTGTTACAGAGGATAAGTATGCTTACTTATTGTTGTTAGAGTGTGATGATGCATTAGTCATACTAAAGAAATATGTAGACTTGCCTGAAAAGCTATTTGAAAAATGTATTAAAGAGTACGAGTACGATAAATTTTGTCATTTTTTTGGTAGTCAGCATCCTGAATATGAACGCGTTGCAATGAAAAACATGAGTATATCTAATGCTGTAATACGTTCTAGATCCCTCGAAGCAAAAAGCTTAAACGGTATTATTCCTATCGCATCTTCAAGTCGCTCCATACCGACTAACTTCAGAATGAAAATTGGCACAGAGGTATATACGTTAACACCTAGCACCTCTCGTGTGAGCCATCGAGATAAGAAATCGTCTTTAGATGGTTTAATCGATTGGGCAATTGAAACTAAAAATGAACTCAATATAACTACTAACGCAAGTGAGTTTTTGAATAATTTTGCATCTCCGATTTGCTTAGAGGACATCATAAAGTCAGGGCATGTTGTGGTTGGCTTATTTCTCGACGTAAGTGAAATTGAAGAGAAAGTTACTACTGGGACCGCCACTTTAAAAACTACAGATGGCACAGCTCTTACTAACATACAAATTAAGAGACTATTCAATCAACTGAGATCACCTATTCGAATCATAAATAATGAAGCTGATTTTCGTTGGGTAAAAATTCCTCTAAGCATTACTTGCGCAAAAACTGTAATCACAGTGAGAAGTTCTTTGTTGAATTCAATTATTGTTGAAGATTCAAATGAAGAATATACTTTGACTGGTTATCTGAATAAGGAAAAAACGTTCTCTGCAATATTCGATACTCCTACCTATTCGTACTACTCACGTTCATGTTTTGAAGATGGTAGCTTGCTAGATAGCATTGATTATATACTTAATGTGTTCGACGACAGTTTTAATTTTGGTAGTGTCGCTAGCGAGAAAGAAAAACCACATTCAAACACGCTGGATCGTTTTCCTACCTCATCTTTGTTTAGAGCTGTTGAGGACGGGTATTGCCAAAGTTACGACATCACTATTTGTGACGATATGAATGACGAGTGGGCTGATCATATAGCAATTAAAAATAATGGAGCGGTATCAGAAATTGCTTTTATTCACTCAAAATTTGTCAAAAAAGATACTTATGGAGCAAGTGCATTTCATGAAGTAGTTGCTCAAGCTTTAAAAAATATCGGTCGAACTCAAGCTGATAAGAAGCTTTTTAAAACTAAGTATGAGAATGAATGGGACCAATGCTATGAGTCTACACAGATCCCTAGGGTGATGGGTGCTACTAACTGGAGTGACCTCGAAAATGCGTTAGATAATTTAAATCAAAACCCAAATGCGATAAAGAAAATAGTTCTTGCTACTCCATTTTTGAGGAAAAGTAAGCTTACACCAGAGCTAAGGAAAATCGGTAACCCTAACTATAAATGTAAGCCTCATTACGTACAGTTAATCTGGCTTATTAATACATTTGTTAGTTCGTGTAGAGAGTACGGCGTTCAAGCTCATATTCTATGTAAACCGTAATGTGACATAACAAAGCATTTAAGAGTGATTCGCAACGCTTGGCAGTTTCGCTTCGCTCAAGTATAACCAAGAGTCGCTCACACCTTAATGCAGCGTTAAACCCATAAAAATTTTAATCCGAAACTCACAAATTAGAGTTAATAACCTAACTCATTTTTGTCCAAAAATTAGCTAGTGAATCAGACTTTCCTAGTCTGGTTCATAGGGTAACATCCAGTCATAGATATCAACTAATTACCTTTCAAACGGAATAAAAACCGCTACCGCAAAAAAGCAAATTCCTATAGCATCATTTATACCAATTGACACGGATGTGGCAGCGGCCATGTCCGACAAGCGATTTATGCCCTGCAAACAGCGCAGCGCATAAATACTAAGACGTTAGCTTTTTGTAGGGATAACAATGTCAGCAACAGCATCATTAAAGTGTAAGTATTGTGAAAAATATAATGAAGTCGACGCGTGTTTTTTTGATGGCTTTATGACCAGTAATGAAATTAATCTTTCATTTCATTGCGGAATATGTGGTAAAAATAACATTTATAGCAATCTCACACAGTCAGAACTGGAAGAAATAATTAATCCTTCAAGTGAATTAGAAAGACAGGCGGAATTCTTAGGTATCTCTGCTGCAAAACTTAGTGCATATGTTTATCCTCCGGATGTAATGAAGGAGGCAGACTTAGATAGAAGAAAAATTCGTGGTTTGTCTATAAAAGAGTACCTAAAATCATGTCGTCAGAGCTACCCAAAAAAGGAAGGGCAGAATTGGTGGCTCGTTTATCAATTAAAGACATTAGATGCTGTTGTGTTCTTTCGTAGAGATTTTAAGTCATATAGGCTTCTAGATGGGAAAGGTATATATCTTGAATTTGGAAACATCATAGAATTAGGAGATTACGTACGTGAAAGAATCTAAAAGCACTGCGGGGGCTGGCTGTCTAGGAGCTGTTCACCGTGGTTCTAGACAGTTGCTATGATATTACCAAGTCATCAGCATTGTAATGGTCAATAATCTGTGGGTATTGACCTGCACACCAAGAACCTTGCCCAATATGTGTCCCGCATCAATATGCGCCTACAAAGTTGAGGGATGGATATACAAACAAAATTATGCCGAGGATGTTTAATAACCTCTTCGGCATTTATTATTTAAGAGATAGTGGTTTAAAATCAAGAAGGGAACTATCAAACTCCACAGACAACAATTTATCTTTGAAAGCTTCGGATATTATTATATTAAATGCACCACCCCACTCATACAAACGAAAGGCGTCTAAGTTTTCAGGTATTTTGTCCTTATAGACAACTGGTTCAATAAAAAATCGCCCACGCTTTGATTCCCAAACTTCTGGAATGTAGCCCAGAGGCCAGCGTTCAATTTTAGAATATTCCCAATCAACGCAGTCAATATAATTAAATACATGCATCAACACATACTTTAAATTGTTATGCCTATTTATAAATGGTATTAACTGGACACCACTAACATTAATATCGCCCTCAAAAAAGACATCCTCATTAAACGCCAACAACCTGGTTCCAACCGAGACAACCGGAGGTGATTTACCTTCGTTTAAGGCATTGAAATATAAAACACCTTTGAATCCAGATTGAATCGCAGATAGTTTCACATCACTTAATTCATTTCCTTCGCCATCTATAAAAAATGAACTAGGATTCATATAATTCATCCATTTTTTACTTTCCGAATTTATACCTAATTTATAGTAATTCATTACTTGTTAACCTTCGTCAATATGTCAGTGCCAGCAGTAGTATCATTAAACTAGGATCCTATCTCTAAGCGCGGCGCCGCCTTCATTAAAGAAGGGAGATATTTATTAGACTCCTTTGTACAGCCGAATGTGTTTCCCAGCGCTGTTATCAATGTCGCTTTATCCATAACTGGCAACACGATCCCTGAATCACTCGAGTTTATAAAAAATAAGGTGATAACACTAGATTCTGAAGAGAACAATTTTTCAGTGTTATTAGAAATGTCCCCCGCATTTTTCTGGCATTTCTTATGGATATTTCTGGCCATTTCATGGCCAGTTAGCATCGTCTTACTTACGGGCTCTATCCTATTTGTACTCGATTCAAGAGTTACTCGCCATTCCCTCACCGATGACATTGTAGTGGAATAGAGAAAGAAGAGTTTTTCTTAGTTTATCAGCCAGTGATGTGCCGAGAAAGGTAAAGCTAAGGGAGTCGAGGCATTAGTACGTTGGCAGCACCCGCAAATGGGCTAGTGCGACCTGATTTGTTGATTCCCATTGCCGAAGAGGACAAATTAATTGTTCCATTAACTAACTATATTTTTGAGCAGGCATTAAAAGATTTTGCCGATATGAAGGTTGACTCGGGCTTTAGGATTGCGTTTAACGTGGCGCCAGCGTATTGAAAGCTTATGCCAGTTGCGGATTTTAGTGGCTATCGATGACTTTGGTACTGGGCAAACAACCTTATCTTTGTTACAAACCATGCCATTGTATTACTTGAAAATCGATAAGACGTTACTCCAAGAATAGCTAATCCGAATTTGGCTAAAAAGAGCCAATTATCTAACAAGGTTTTGTCCAAAAGTGTGTTGCGTATGTCTTTTAAATCTACAGGTTACGTGAATGCACAAAAGGTGCGCCATGGTGATTAGCGAGACGACCGTCCGCCCCATGGACGGGGCGGTCGAGCATCCAAGGATGGACTAGCTGCGCGTCGGTGAGTCAATGCCATGGCAAGCCTGTGCAAGTAGATACCAGCCAACGCTAATCCCCTAAAAACAAAACCAAAAGTCGCAGCCACCCTAGACTACTTTCCTACACATTTAAGTCCAAAACCAATACAGTCGATTTTATAATCTAGAGCCCTCAATATGCCCTACTGAAATATATACCCATAGTCACAATGTGCGCGGTTTGAAGTATTAAAAGCCAAAACCATAAGGCGAAATAGCCGATGAGATAAATCCACTCCCCTCTTAAATATAAAAAGAGGAGTGATACTTTTATTCAATCAAGCCAACTTAAAGGCTTTTATTTTGGGCAGATGGGCAGCGAGTTGGGGGAATTTGTGGGGCTGAACGTCATCCCAATCAATCGAATAATAGGCGCTTAATTCACTGGCGAGTTGCTGATTATCGAACATCTCATCATTCACAGAAAATATGCACATGGCCTTGTGAGTATTCTTTTCACGAAATTGCGACACGCACTTATTGGCAATATCGGCATATTCTTCTGGGCGATCAATCTTGCCCTGCATATTATTTTCTGGGTGCAAATTAGGATTAATCAGTACTGATTTAAGACCATTCAAAAATCCAATCCGTTCGGCCCAATAAGCGCCGAGTCCCACGCCAACCATTAACGGCGCGGGATCGTCGCAATGCTGCATTTGCTTAGCGACTTCCTTGAGCAAGTGTTGCATGTCGTGCTTAGGGTGCAAAGTGCTGTAACTGATCAAACGCACATCAGGGTCAATAAATTGCAACTGACGCATTTTTTCGTGATTACCTGGGCTAGTAGCATCAAATCCATGAAGATAGAAAATCATATCAAGGCCTTTTAATCATTTTTAATCACAGTGAATTAACTAACCCTAGCAAAAGAGTGATCTCACACCTTGCGCTACATCAAACTTTCGCCTGTTGGGCCAAACAAATTTGCTCGGCAAGCTGTTTGGCATTTTCCCAACGGGCCGTATTATCGAGCGCCGCTGCCGTTTGCGAGGCATTGGGTTTAAGTAAACTCGCAGGATACTGTGGCGCGCTCGCAGGCCAAGTAAAGCCATCGAGTAGCGACATTACGCCCGCATTGTCATTACACACTAAAATCATGTCGCAACCTGCGGCTAAGGCGGCGCTGGCCCTTGCACGGTAATCGCCCGCAAATCCTGCGCCTTGCATGCCGAGATCGTCAGAGAAAATCACCCCGTTAAAGCCAAGTTCTTTACGCAGCACTTGTTTTAGCCAATATTCAGAGAAGCCAGCAGAGTTGGGGTCGACTTTAGGGTAAACCACGTGCGCGGGCATCACGCCTAATAACTTTTCTTTTGCGATCAATTCTTTAAACGGCAGGATATCCTTTGCAAAAATCGCCTCGGCATCACGTTCATCAATGGGTTTCTCGTAGTGCGAATCCGCCACTACACTGCCGTGCCCGGGGAAATGTTTACCCACGGCGCCCATGCCAGCTGCGGCCATGCCAGCAATAAAGCTTTCGGCCAATGTAATCACCTCGGCGGGCTCTGGGCTAAAGCTGCGTTTACCTATGACTTGGCTCACGCCGTTTAAGTCCAATACGGGCGCGAAACTTAAGTCGATATCGCAAGCCAGTAATTCGATTGCCATCAAGAAACCGAGCTCACAGACCCAACGCTTGGCCAATACCATATCGCCCTTTGCTGCGGGTAAAATGTCGCCCATGGCGGGAATAACGGTAAAGCCATCGCGGAAGCGTTGTACTCGGCCACCCTCGTGATCTACGGCAATTAATATTTCTGGGCGGATTTGGCGTATCTGTTGTACCAGACGGATCAACTGATCACGGCTCGAAAAATTGCGGGAAAATAGGATTAAACCGCCCACCTGTGGATGGCGTAGCATCTCAGATTCAGCCTCACTGACGTCCAACGACAGTAAATCCAACATTAAATAGCTCATACTTCTCCCTAAAAATATTCATTAATACTCAAAAAATAACCACTCAAGCCATAAGTAGTCCACGCTCACAAAAAAGCTAAAAAAAGCGAGCCACCTACCCTTGTAGCGCTATCGAAGCCTGTATTCTTGGCCATAAAATGGCCTGTAAAAAAGTCCCAATTAAGTTCAGCTTATCCGAACTATTACGAATAAAAAAAACTAATGTGAATTGTCACACTAATCTATGGGATACTGGCGTTAGAGTATCACACAAGCAGATTTCGCATGAAAGAACGCCGCCACTGACCAGAGTACACGCGCAAGATTAGCGTGCTTCAATCTGCAGAGCGAGCAATCCCATGCACTCAGACTAAAATAATAAACAAGACACAACAGGACTTCTATCATGATTAGCGTATTTGACATGTTCAAGATCGGCATAGGTCCATCGAGTTCACATACCGTCGGCCCAATGAAAGCGGGCAAAATCTTTATGCAAAACCTGACTGACTCAGGACTCGTGACCCAGATTGATGAATTAAGAGCCGAACTCTTTGGCTCCCTCGGCCAAACAGGCAAAGGCCACGGCACGGGCAAAGCAGTGATTTTAGGCTTAATGGGCGAAGATCCCGAAACCGTGGACACTGACAGTATCGACGGTATTTTAGAACACGTCTCCAAGGACGAAACCTTAACGCTGCACTGTGGCAAAGTAGTTAAGTTTACCCGTGAGCAAGGCATTACCTATCACAGACGCAAAACGCTACCCGCACATGCTAACGCCATGACCTTGTACGCTTACTGTAAAGGAGAATGCATTTTTGATCGCACTTACTACTCAGTGGGTGGCGGCTTTATTTTAGATGAAGATGAAATTAGCCAACGTAATGCATCGCCAGCCTCACAAATTGAATCGGCTCCTTTTGATTTTGTGAGTGCGGCTCATTTACTGGAATTATGCGGCGAGCAAGGTCTCAGCATTTCTTCTTTAATGATGGCGAACGAACTGAGTTTAGCCACTGAAGATGAAGTCAAAGCCAAGCTGTGGAATATTTGGCAGACGATGAAAACCTGTATCGAACGCGGTTATCAGAAGGAAGGTATTTTACCTGGCGGCCTAAAACTGCGTCGTCGTGCTCCTGCACTGTACCGCCGTTTGAAAGCCGAAGGCCGTAACAATGTCGATCCATTAACCGCTATGGATTGGGTCGATTTATTCGCCCTGTCGGTCAACGAGCAAAATGCGGCCGGTGATCGCGTCGTCACTGCGCCAACAAACGGTGCTGCGGGAATTATTCCTGCCGTATTATGCTATTACGATACCTTCGTACAAGAAGTGGATATCGATGTCTGCGCCCGTTATCTATTAACTGCCGCTGCGATTGGTATTTTGTACAAGAAAAATGCCTCAATTTCGGGCGCCGAAGTCGGTTGCCAAGGTGAAGTGGGCGTGGCCTGTTCTATGGCAGCTGGCGCACTGACTGAGATCATGGGCGGTACGGTTGAGCACGTTGAAAACGCGGCTGAAATCGGCATGGAACATAACTTAGGTCTAACCTGCGATCCTGTGGGCGGCCTAGTGCAAGTGCCTTGTATCGAACGTAATGCCATGGGCGCGATCAAAGCCATTAACGCTTCTCGTATGGCCCTACGCGGTGACGGTAACCATAAGGTTTCACTAGATAAAGTGATCAAAACCATGATGGATACAGGCAAAGATATGCGCAGCAAATACAAAGAAACTGCCAAAGGTGGTTTAGCGGTTAACATTGTTGAGTGCTAAGTGCTGAGTGCTGAGTGCTGAGTGCTGAGTATTAATTCACTCCCGCTAATTGCTTAAATTGCACCATAAAAAATGCCGCAACTCAGTGAGTTGCGGCATTTTTTAGTCAGTATTTGAATTCTTATTGCATTAACTGGATTACGATTTTTTCTGGGAATACTGCGAAATAATACCCGCCCAAGCTTTTTCTATTTCAGGGATTAACTGCGTAAATGCCGTTTTTTCGGTAATCACCCGCAAATCATCTACCGCTTCAGACGTTCCCCATACGCTAGCATTTCCCGTCTCTTTCGCGGTAGATTCGGCAAGTCCATAAAGATATTCAGTCCGAACATCAAAAAATGCAGCAGAAACAGTCGTCGTTACACTGATCTCTTTATTCTTTAAGAAACCCAAAGACACCACATTGAGTGGAGCAAACTGTTGTTCACCCGCATGGAATGAAGTATCGAAGGTATAGATAAGTAAGATATCCGCTTTTAATCTCGCAGCGGCTTCTCGTAAGGATTTTATCGAGTCCAAATTCTCAGGGAGTAAAATGCGATTTAATGGCGCAATACCTGACACTTGTGGCATTTTAGCTAACCGAGCAAAGTCAGCTTCCGTCTCAACTTCGCGGGTCGTCACCACGCTATAACGACCTGTACCAAAACTGCTTACTCGATAGGATAAATAACCGGGAGCTTGAATACGCGCTACCGAAATATTTGCAGGAAACACCGCAGCAGGCTCTTTGGACATAAGTAAGTTGATATCCGATTCAGCTAACGAACTCAGCTGCACACTACCACCAGGGGTGGTGTACGATGCACATCCCCCTAATATCAACAATGTGCCTAACATGGCAAGTTTAACGATCCTCATCAAATCTCCTGTAAATACGTTTCAAATTCCTAAATATTGAATACTAACTTACTGTTGATAAATGTTTTATTCAACCAAATTAATGTTCAAGCGTGACATGTTTCTAAGCTATCCAACGACCAAGAGACAGTATTGGGTAAACAAAAGGCGCAGTGATAAAACAATATCACTGCGCCTTTTGTATCAATATCTTAAATGGGTTTAAGGCTTAAAGTACAAGCTATGGAACTTAAGGTGCTCTTCAATAAAGCTCGCGATGAAGTAGTAGCTGTGATCGTACCCCGCTTGCATCCGCACATCCAAGGGATAACCCTTGGTATGGGCGATATCCACCAGCGATTGTGGCATCAATTGGGTATCTAAAAAGCTATCGGCTTCACCTTGGTCAATCAGTACTGGCACTTCGCTAATCGCGAGCTTAAGCAACTCACAGGCATCATACTGGCGCCAATGTTCACGATTTTCACCTAAGTACTCGCTAAAGGCTTTAATACCCCAAGGTACATTACTTGGATTCGAAATCGGGCTAAAGGCCGAAATTGAGCTGTATCTGTGTGGATTACTCAGACCAATCACCAAAGCACCATGACCGCCCATTGAATGGCCGGAGATGGCGCGCTGGGTAGTGACAGGAAAATGCGCTTCAATCAAGGTAGGTAGCTCATGGACTATGTAATCGTACATTTTGTAATGACGATTCCAAGGTGCTTTTGTCGCATTGAGGTAAAACCCCGCGCCTAAGCCTAAATCGTAAGCTTTATCTGCTGCATCGGGCACATCGTCACCGCGAGGACTGGTATCAGGGGCGACAATCGCCATCCCAAGTACCGCTGCCATGCGCTGTGCACCCGCCTTCTGCATAAAGTTTTCATCGGTACAGGTTAGACCTGAAAGCCAATACAGCACAGGCACTGGTTTATTCACCGCCTCAGGCGGCAGATAAATGGCAAAGCGCATCTCGCAGTTTAATGACTGAGATTGATGGCGATACTGCTTATGCCAACCGCCAAAACTCTTGTTACAACTGATATTTTCTATGGTCATACAAGTCCTTTTAAGCTCAATCTGTTAGCACTTAGTCATAGCGTTTGTCTTAGCATTAAGTCATGACGCTTATCGTCTGCTCAGTTGGCAACACAGCAGACAGATTTGCACCTGTCTGCCGGTTTGTCACATCAAGCTGAAGCATCAACTTAGCGTGCAAAATCGCTTATTTATCAAAATGGATCACGCTACGGATGCTCTTACCTTCGTGCATCAGCTCGAACGCTTCATTGATTTGCTCCAGCCCCATAGTATGGGTGATAAAATCATCGAGCTTAAACTCACCCGCCATGTAACGCTCAACAATGTGTGGCAGTTCAGAACGCCCTTTCACACCGCCAAAGGCAGAACCGCGCCATACTCGGCCAGTAACTAATTGGAATGGACGGGTTGAAATCTCTTGACCAGCACCGGCAACACCGATGATCACCGACTCTCCCCACCCTTTATGGCAACACTCTAAGGCGCTGCGCATCACGTTGACGTTGCCGATACACTCGAATGAGTAATCTACGCCGCCATCAGTCATTTCAACGATCACCTCTTGGATAGGCTTATCGAGTAATTTAGGGTTGATGCAATCGGTCGCGCCGAGTTTTTTGGCTAACTCGAACTTAGATTCGTTGATATCAATCGCGATAATGCGACTGGCTTTGGCCATAGTAGCACCGATAATCGCCGATAAACCGATACCGCCGAGGCCGAAAATCGCCACGGTCGCACCTTCTTCCACTTTGGCCGTGTTCATCACAGCGCCCATACCAGTGGTCACGCCGCAACCCAGCAGACAAATTTCTTCTAATGGCGCGCTCTTATTGACTTTCGCCAATGAGATTTCAGGCAGCACAGTATATTCAGAGAAGGTCGAGCAGCCCATATAATGGAAAATAGGCTTGCCATCAAGATAAAAACGCGTGGTGCCATCGGGCATTAAGCCTTTACCTTGGGTCGCACGGATTTTTTGGCATAGGTTAGTTTTGCCCGATAGGCAGAACTTACACTCGCCGCACTCTGGGGTATAAAGTGGGATCACATGATCGCCCACTTGTACACTGGTCACACCCTCGCCAACTTGCTCAACGATACCGCCGCCTTCGTGGCCTAGAATCGCCGGAAATACCCCTTCTGGATCATCACCGCTCAGGGTAAAGGCATCCGTGTGGCAAACACCCGTAGCCACAATGCGCACTAAGACTTCGCCCGCTTTAGGTAACATCACATCCACTTCTTCAATCTTAAGTGGTTGTCCTGGCCCCCAAGCAACAGCGGCCTTTGATTTAATAAACTGCGGTTTTTCGTTCGACATTGTTACGTCCCTTGAATAGGTAATAGGAGTAAGTCATTGGTGTATCATAAATTCAATTCAGGCCAAGCAAATTCTTGCACCCATTGTACTGATGCTACTGAATAGGAGGATTGTATTTGTTTCTCAGCGAGAGACAATCTAGTATTCAAGCAATTCATTTTTACCGAGTAACAACAATGTATCTCTGGGATGGCATTTCTGAATTTGTCGCCGTGGCCGAGGCCGAAAGTTTTACCCTAGCGGCGCAGCGGCTAAATATCTCCACCGCCCACGTTAGCCGCCAAGTGAGCACCTTAGAAAATCGCCTCGGCACAAAACTCTTTTACCGCACCACCCGCAAAGTGTCGTTAACCGAAGAAGGCACGATTTATTATCGTCATTGCCGCCAATTACAAACTGGGTTAGAAGAAGCCGAGCGCGCCATCTCAAACCTAAAGGACTCACCCCAAGGCTTAGTCAAGCTCACGGCGCCAGTCGCCTATGGCGAGAAATTTATCATGCCGTTACTCAATGATTTTATGGTGCAATATCCCAGTGTTGAATTTAGCGTCGACTTGACCAATCGCACCTTGGACTTGATTGAAGGCGGTTATGATCTGGCGATTCGCCTCGGAAAACTCGCCGATTCGAGTTTGATGGCCAAACCGCTCAGCAGCCGTACCCACTATGTCGCCGCCTCACCAAGCTATGTGGAAAAATACGGCCAGCCCCATACCTTATCTGAACTTAGCCAGCACAATTGCTTGATTGGTAATCATAATTACTGGCGCTTTGTAGAAAATGGCCGCGAGCGCAATATTAAAGTCCGCGGCAATCTTAATTGTAACAGCGGCTACGCATTAAGGGATGCGGCACTAAAAGGCATAGGGATAGTTCAACTGCCTGATTATTATATTGAAGAAGATATTCAAGCCGGACGGTTGCTCTCCTTCCTTGACACTCACCGCGAAGCCAAAGAAGGCATTTGGGCACTCTATCCGCAAAATCGCCACCTGTCGGCCAAGATCCGCGTATTGGTTGATTATCTTGCCGAAAAACTCGCCGAGCAGGATTAAATACTGTTTGAGCAAATTGATTGGTAGCAGACAACACGGCGCAAACTAGCGCCAGTTTTCTCGCAAAGTGTAATACAACATGCCTAATGCAAGCGCTTGATTGCCGAACCATTCATTTAACGGAATGCGGATATGGCGCATGGCCGCAAACAAATCAAACTCACGCAATTCCCCGTCCATCGCATTGGCCATTATCTCGGCCATAATGTGCGATGTCGCTACTCCGTGCCCAGAATATCCTTGGCAATAGAATACATTAGGCGACACTTTGCCGAGCTGCGGGATACGGTTAATCACAATTCCCGCCATTCCCGCCCAGGCAAATTCGATATCAACGCCCTTTAATTGTGGAAACGTACGCTCAATCGCAGGCCGTAATTCTGCAGCCACATTTTTAGGATCGCGGCCGCTGTAATTAGTGCCGCCGCCGAACATCAGCCGTTTATCCGCGGTCAGGCGATAGTAATCCAGTACAAAGCGGCAATCGTACACGGCTAAATCCTGCGGATTGATTTGCAAAGCGACATCATCGGGCAGAATCGCAGTGGCGCAATTGCCTAAGGACGCCGGAAATAACATACCGCGCAGTTTTGGACGGGCGAGTTTATGGTAAGCATTACCCGCGATCAGCACACTATTGGCGCGCACTTTTCCCTTGGCAGTGACAACAGTCACCACATCGCCTTCTTCAATATCAAGTACGGGTGAGTGTTCAAAGATTAACGCCCCAAGACCTGCTGCCGCGCGGGCTTCACCAAGGCATAAATTAACTGAGTGCAAATGCATATTGCGCCGATTGACTAAGCCGCCGTGATACAAGGGCGAGCCTAAATAGGCGGGCATTTCATCGGCGGATACCAGCGTCATAAATTCACCCATGCCGCGGCGCTGCGCTTCATCATGCATAGCCCTAAGCTCTTGCATGTGCTTTGGCTGGTAGGCGGTTTGGATATGACCAAACTTTAAATCACAGTCTATGCCGTACTTGGCCACCCGGTTTTTAATAATGTCATGACCGCGCCAACGTAAATTCCACACATAATCTTCAGCTTCATTGCCAATTTGGCGGCGCAGCTGTTTTGTCATCGCAACATCGCCGGACAAACTGCCCGTCACCTGCCCACCGTTGCGTCCGGTCGCGCCCCACCCAATTTTATTGGCCTCAATAAGCGCCACTTTGTAGCCCTTCTCAGATAATTCCAACGCCGTTGCCACGCCGGTAAAACCGCCACCCACAATCGCCACATCGACTCGAATGTCGCCTTCAAGCGCAGGATAATCTGACTCTTGGTCAATGGTGGCATTGTAGTAGGAGGCGCAACGCTCTGCTGGCATGGTCATTCCTTGATGTTGAAAGTTAACTGTTGAAAGTTGATAGCTGAAAGTGAGTGTTAAGTCTTAGTTCTGGGCTCTCAGTTCTTCTGGACACTCAGTTTTGGAGACTCGTTTTAACACGGCATCATACCGACGTTGTTTTATATTTTTTACAAGCGTTCAGAATTTGTGAGTATATCTAAGTTGAGATCGAGGTCAACAGTGAATTGCGATAACTATTTTTGCAGGACATGACAAAGGAAGTTGAGCTGGCTGCTGACTCCTTCTTGAAGAACCTGAAATGGAGGTGCTTGAGATGGAAGCTTCTGAAATGGCGGTACCTAAAATTAAGGCACTAAAATTAAGGCACCTAAGATTAAGTTATCTAAGATAGAGACTCCGAATGTTAAGGCGCGGCTCATTTTATCTTTTAAGCCTTATACTTTTTGCTGGTTTAAGATAGGCTTGTGCGGCGTCATCCTCTTTTAATCTCAGCAACCTAGAGTCCATTATGCCACTAATGCCAATTGCCCAGCCACTTGTCCAATTGCCGTTTTCCCAAGCGTGCGAAAACAACAAAGCGCCGATTTTAGCGGTATTAACACAAGCATTCTCACTCAACCAACATGTGCTCGAAATCGGCAGTGGCACAGCGCAACATGCTGTGTATTTTGCAGCAAATCTTCCCCATTTAATCTGGCAAACCAGCGATCAAGCTGAATATATTGAGGTCATTACCGCAAGGTGTATGCATGAAGGCAAGCTACCCAACGCAGCGGCAAACCTACGCTTACCACTTACCCTTGATGTCACTGTGCCATGGCCGGTGAAGGGATTAACACCTGATATTGATGGCGTATTTACTGCAAACACTTTGCATATTATGAGCAAAAATATGGTTGAAGCGTTTTTTACTGGTCTTGGTCTGTACCTGCCCCAACTCAAGACCCTGTGTATTTACGGCCCCTTTAACTACCAAGGCGAATTTAGCAGTGACAGCAATCGCCAGTTTGATACTTTTTTAAAACAGCGCGATCCCGCCAGCGGCATTCGTGATATTGAATGGATTTGCAGTTTAGCTAGCGAGCAAGGCTTAACACTGAAGCAAGATGTGGCTATGCCCGCCAATAATCGACTACTGCATTTTGTTAGAGACTAGCTTTTTGTTAAAAGCTAGCTTTGGTTGAGTGGTTTAGTCCGTTTTGGCCTCGGCGGTTCTGTGTCCATAGCTCAGTACTCGGGTAGCTTTCCACTGCTCGTCCTGTTTGCGCCACACAATGACAAAGTCGGCTAGACCTTCACAATTGCCGGTTTCAAAGCTGCAAAAACGATGAACGCCTTGCTCTATCGCGCCAAACTCTTTCACCGGAAACACTTTCAGCGTGCCCGCAACTAACTCGCGGCGGTAATGGCCACAGGCATATTTTTCGGTATTAGCGATCATGTCCTTGCGGTTCCACGTCACGCCACCCGTATCGTGGTAAAACTCTACATCTTCAGTGAAAAACGCCGCGTGTTTATTGAGTTCAGCAGGGGCGGCGCACTTATTGAAACTGTCGAACAAGGCAAAATCCACCGCTGCAATTTGGGTAGATAAAGTGTCTGTAAGTGCAGCAGCGGGCTGCGCAATGTCAGTTTGTGAAGCACCAGCCGTTTTAACTGATGCTGCTTTAGCTAATGTTGGCGTATCTGTGGCAACAGCAGGTTCGGTAGTGGCGAGTGACAAAGTTAAAACAGTGACTGTGGCTAGGCTATAAAATGCTGGATTCATATTCTCTCCGTAAATATTGGCAATACATTTTGTATGGCGACGATTCACGTCACAAACATGAATGCACCACGAAACATAAAGTCACATCGCCAGCAAAGCTTATGCCAGTTAAAATGTCCATATTAATCATATTGATATAGTTTCATATTACGTTATGCAGTTTTGTGCGGTGATAGTTTCTGATTATTCTCACTATTTTTTAGTGATTTATCCGACGACAGTCAGACTCAGATCGTCATACTCAGTGCCTTGTGCTCAATGCGCTCAATCAGAATGACCATGCCAGCGAGCAACACGTCGAATATACGGGCTATCACACTGTTATTAAACACTAAAAATTTACACTGCCTTTACACAAAAGAGAGACATCCAAGCTTGAAGCTATAATTAAGAATAATTATCATTCGCCAAAATTACCGAAGGAAGAATGATATGCCCCGCTTTATCCATCGCACTCGCCAAACCTCGCATCTATCTCATGCAACACAGACACCTATGTTGAGCCAGCTATCACGCGCTATTGGTTTATGTTTGTTATTACCTGCAGCATGGGCTAGTGCGGCAAATACGCAAGATACCACTCCAGAAATGGAGCGCATGGTAATCACAGCAACACAAACTAAACACTCGGAGCTTTCGGCGCCCGCTTCGGTGTCCGTGATTAACCGCAGTGAACTTGAAGCTCTCGTCATAGACGATCTCGCTAGCGCAGTCCGTTATTTACAGGGTGTGAACATCAGCGAAGGCACGCCCTATGGCCGCAATGAGATCAGCCTGCGAGGCTTAGATTCAGATTACACTTTAATCTTGATTAATGGCCGCCGCATTAACTCCCGCGAAGCATTAACCTCTGGTTATGGCAACGATTTTGACTTGTCCTCTATTCCAATGTCTGCCATTGAACGTATCGAAGTTGTGCGTGGGCCTATGTCATCCCTCTACGGCTCAGAAGCTTTAGGCGGTGTGGTTAACGTCATACTGCGTCAACCAACTGAGGACTGGCAAACCAGCGTTGGCGTGCAATACGATGCACCTACCAGTGGCAAAGGTGGCGATAGCACTAAGTACAATTTCTACAGCAGTGGCGCGCTGATCAAAGATAAATTACTGGCAAACTTAATCGTCGACAGCAATAAACGCGATGCATGGCGCTCGGACTTAAAACCCACTATTGATGCGCTAGAAGACAGAGATGAAATCAGCGCCCTCGCCAATTTACAATGGCTGATTGATAACCAGCAAGATCTGCAATTTGACTTAAGTTACGCCAACGATGAACGCGAGTCTGATTGGAATAACTACGGCACGATTCTCACCAATAACCAACAAGCGGAGCGGATAAGTTCAGGTCTGACCCATAATGGCCACTGGAACTGGGGCGATACTCGCCTGCGCTATTACTATGAAAATGTTGAGGTGACTGACGACTCAGCGTTAATCGCCGAGATTGGTAATATCACCCAAACCAACCACAATCTCGACGGTCAAACCACTGTCCTGCTTGGCGATCACATGTTAACCAGCGGTGCAGAATACCGTTGGACCCAGCTCGAAAATAGCCGCAATATTTTAGGTGATGGCACCTTAGACGACAGCCAATCGGCATTGTATCTACAAGATGAATTTAGCTTAGGCGAACTCAATATCACCTTAGGCGGGCGCGTCGATCACCACGATGTGTACGGCACCGAATTTAGCCCACGCTTGTATTTGGTGTATAACTTAAGCTCTGAATGGGTCATTAAAGGTGGTGGCGGCAAAGCCTTTAAAGCGCCAAATATGGCGCAATCCCAAGCCGATTATATTATCCCCGCTTGTCGTGGCGCCTGTACCGTTGCGGGAAATCCTGATCTACAACCCGAAACCTCAGTGAACTACGAGTTATCGACCCAATATCAAACCACGGATTTTGGTGGCTCGATCACCTACTTCCATAACGATGTTGAAAATAAAATTATCACCGAAACTTGGAATAGAGTCCCTGGTACAGTATTAACTTACCAAAACGTGAACGAAGCCAAGATCACTGGTTGGGAATTACAAGCTTGGTACAATTTAACTCAAGATCTCAGCCTAAACGGTAATTACAGTAAAACCGATGCCGAAGATAAGCAAAATGGCGCGCCTTTTACCTTAACACCGGACGACAGCTATAACCTGAAACTGCAATGGCAGGCATTCGATGGTTTATCCACCTTTATCGCCTACCATTATACTGGCGAGCAGTATTTGCGAGCCAATGTCAAATCAGAGGGTTATGGCTCGCTCGATATAGGTGCGAATTATCAAATTAATCCTATGTTTAGACTGAAGCTTGGCGTGACTAACCTAACGGATTCTGAACGTGACCAAGTTGCCACCGACCTTGATTATATTCAAAAGAGTCGCAGTATTTATGCTGGGGTAACTGCAAGTTTCTGAGCTCTACAAGCCAGAAACTAATGTGTAATTGCAGCTCTGCTACTCAACATTAAACATCATAGGCGAAGCCCGTTTTGGCTTCGCCTATTGTTTTAAGACCAAAATAAATATCACACATCCGACTAGAAAAAGTAAAATCAATATATTTTCTAAAATATAGAATTTTTAAATAAACATCAAAAATATAAATTACATAATCCAGATTTAAATCATTAGTCTTTTACATTCCGCAATATAACCTTGATCATACTTTAACGCTAAAAAATAACTCACCCGTTAACCTTTGATAACGATCAAGGTTTTGTCATATTAAAAAACTATTATACACACGCAAGACTGCTAAAGCTTGAGGTGTAAAATTCTCGATTATTAAACTTACGCACCAAGCAAAAGCAATATTATCTTTCCGTTTATATCACTAATAAAACAGCGAGAAAAAATACAGTTCCAACTTCAAGTTACATATTTCATAGCTAGATATGTGATTTACTCGCTTCAGAATGATGATTTAACCAACAATAAAAAAGGAAAATAACATGCTTAAAAAGATGATGCTAATGTGCGCACTGTGCTTTTCAACTAATTTAATGGCGGTATCACTTGCCGACAGTCATTCTGAAAGATCTGACTGTGAATCCTGCCATAAAGATAAAAAACCTTCAGCGGATTATGTTTTTGAAAATCAGCAATGTGTATCATGCCATGGAGAAATGAAAACACTCGCAGGCGAAGCTCATACTAAACATGATGGCGTTTTAACATGCACCAATTGCCATATCGCTCATCAAGAAAAAGCACCAGCAGATGCTTGCAAAGAATGCCATTAATTCACTAAAAATCTAAAACCAAAGGCCGAAGAATTATTTATTTTGAATGGAACCATTAGGCAGGATGCCACTTGACCCAACCTCCAAGGGTGTTTGCCATCTATTGCTCACAGGTGGCAATTTTTACCTCCGTTTTTATATCCTTACAATATGTTTAACGGCTCAATACTTAGCTCAGAATCCCATATCCGGCAAATAGGACAAGTTTACGTATGCTAGGTAAGCCATAGACGACTCTCAGGGGATTGTTCTCAAGAATGCCAATGCCTTTTCTAGGTCACGGGTGCGCGCCATCGGTGGCAGCGAGTTTAAAAAAGCTTGGCCATAGTAGCGATTCACAATGCGATTATCGCAAAGGATCAGCACACCACGATCTTTTTCATCACGAATAAGACGGCCAACACCTTGTTTCAGCGCAATAATCGCCTGCGGTAACGACACTTCAGTAAAAGGATCGAGTCCCTGACGACTCACATTGTCGGCTCGGGCGCGATACAGCGGCTCATCGGGCGACACAAAAGGTAATTTGTCGATAATCACGCAGCTTAACAATTTGCCGCGCACATCCACCCCTTCCCAAAAACTACTGGTACCGAGCAATACCGCATTGCCGAGTTGGCGAAACTTAGTCAGCAGACTCTGTTTACCCGCTTGGCCTTGTACCAGCAGCGGATACTGAGTGCGAGTTCGCAATGCCAGCGCCGCTTGTTCGAGCATTTTATGGCTGGTAAATAAAATAAAAGTCCGTCCCTGCGCCGCATCTATCGCTTGCACGCACACATCCACCAGCTGCTTTAACGCTTGCTGTTGATTGGTCACGCTCCCAAGTTGTCTCGGCACACAAAATACCGCTTGGCGGGGATAATCGAAGGGACTGTCGAGAATGCTTTGCTGCGCATCGACGATACCCATTTCTCGGGCAAAATGAACAAGACTGCGGTTAACCTGCAAAGTTGCCGAGGTAAATATCCAGCTGGTTTCGGGCACAAATAACTGTTGGCACTCACGGGCAATATTGATTGGTGAAATTCGCAGCACCACAAAGCGACTACCAAATTCGATGCTGTAGGCCGCCAGATTATTATCGCAGTTAAAAAACACACTGAGCTTGTTATTCAGCTCAGCCAACTTAATGGCGATATCATCTAACAATTCACTGCGGCCAATATGGGCCATTAATAAATTCTGCAGCGCAGTTAATTCCGCTAATAAATCCCATGACGCCCCTGCGAGCGCTTTATTGCCCAGCACTAAACGCCAATCGGATTCGCCGCAGGAATATAACTGATTATGCCAATCACTTAATTTAGCGAGGCAACGCTGGCAAAATTGGGCGAGTTGCCCAGTATCACTGAGTTCAGTCTGATAAATAGCGAGTAGCTTTTGAATGAAATCATCGATAGTACGACTCGAACATTGCTGGCCAAAATAGTTAACGCAAATATCGGGTAATAAATGCGCTTCATCGAAAATCACCATATCAGGATCGGGTAATAACTCGGCAAAGCCCGTGTCTTTCAGTACGCTATCGGCGAAAAATAAATGGTGGTTAACCACAATGATTTTAGCATCCAGAGCACGGCTGCGCGCCTTGCGGGTAAAGCAGGCATCGTAAAAATCGCAGCGCTTACCAATACAGCTTTCCTTAGTGCTGACCACAAGTGGCAGCGCCGAAGAATTCTCAGGCACTGAGGTTAAACCGCCAATATCACCATCTTTACAGGTGCTCGCCCACTGATTGATTTTCAACAAATCATCCAACAAACGCGCATCGATATGTGTCGCCTCGCTCATTTGCTTATCGAGTCGCCACTGGCACAGATAATTATTGCGGCCCTTTAGTAGAGCCAGTTTAGGCTCAATCCCCAACATGGCGACCAGCGCGGGTAAGTCTTTAAAAAACAACTGCTCTTGCAAGTTTTTACTGCCCGTACTGACGATGACTTGCTTACCGCTCAATATCGCGGGGATCAAATACGCAAAGGTTTTACCTACCCCCGTACCCGCCTCAATTACTACATTCCCCTTCGCCGCTATCGCCTCACTCACTTCCTGTGCCATCTGCATCTGGCTTGTTCGCGCACTAAATCCTTGAATATGTTTAGACAATACTCCATCGGGCAAAAATGCGCGTTGCACTTCGGACGCGAGTCGACTCACCGCAGCGGCGCCTTTTAAAGCAGAAGGCTTAGCGACAGTTTCTTTAGAGGAAACATGCTTTGATGTCGGTTGGCGGGAGCGAGTCAAAGGGAGAATCAATCCTTTATCAAGGTGTTAGGAACGTCAGTGAAAACAGTACTGCAAGTCCACACAATAAATTACTGAGCGAATGCATAGTGAAACTTTATAAGCACAAACAATGGTTAGTACCGCATGCCACTGCCGTAAACAATAGCGTTAAGCTTAACAGCTCGAAGCATTATGCTGATTTGAGATAAGACTACAAGTTAGCCGCGTAATTAACGCCAATTTAAACGTCGGTATTTGCTAGCATCCGCCAAAGCATGTGCGCTAGCTGTAACGGTTCGCAAACTTCTGTCGATTTCAGCCTGCCACTAACCATTTGAAATAAATAAGCTACCTCAGCAAAGCAAAACTCTATACCATTATATACGCTCGATAACAGGATGTTTCAGTGCCCAAGCATCAATACTAAGACGCAGGTAATCAGGATGAATGATGTCAAACGTTAGTCTTATCAATTTAAAAACAAGTGACACCACAACGCTACAACGTCTGCTCCAACTTTATTATTTTGATTCAACATCTTGGAGTAAAGAAGATATAGGCATTGATGGGTTATATGATGGCTCTACAGCCTCAGATCTTGAATCCTATGTTAACTCACAAGAGGCAAAAGCCTACCTCATTTGGGTAAATGAAGTATTGATAGGCTTTGTTCTACTAGAATGGGTTGAAGATGAAAAAAGGCTTATCTGGGAACTGGCTGACCTCTTTATTCTTCCTAAATATCGCGGTGGTTGGATTGCGCTCGAAGTAGTCCGTCAAATATTTGAGCAGATTAGCACACCAATACTGGTCGCTACGTTCAAAGAAAATGAACTGGCTTTGCGCTTTTTTAAAGCGGTATCAAAACGATTACAGCTTAATTCAGTACGTGAGTTAATCGAGGATGAAACTACGCCGTTTTATACATTCATCATAAATGAACACATCTAACAATCGATGTTATTCAAGTTTTTCTAAGCCACCCATTGTTTGTAGTGGTACGGTTAATTTGGCCATCTAGTTAGAATTGACCTCAGCAATGTCTACGTTTTTTGACCTTCGCCATACTTACTTATCGTAATGTGAACTAGACGATTGTGAGTAATAGATCTTCCGCGCTTTTGTCCAAAAGCGTGCTGCGTGTCTCCTTAAAACCTATAGTTTATGCTAATGCTAAAAAGGTAGGCCATGGTGATTAGCGAGACGACCGTCCGCCCCATGGACGGGGCGGTCGAGCATCCAAGGACGGACTGGCTGCGAGTCGGTGAGTGAACACCATGGCAAGCCTGTATTAATGAATATCAGCAAATGCTCACAACTCAAGTTACAGTTCCCCTGCACGACTTCCAACACATTTCCATCCACTTTCAACATCCCCCCAACAAAAATGCTCAATAACTTTATTTAACGATAACCCTCTACCTTTCACAAAAACGCATAAATATTCTCATTTAATTCAAATTGACTGTTGCAAAGGCTCATAAAAGCGGTTAGTTTAAATCCACTTATACGGATAGACGTCCGTAACAACGAATTCAGCGCTTCACTGTATTTCGAGCAGTTAAGTCAATAAAGTTAAATACCGAGAAAGTAAAATGAGCCCACTACTGAACGCTATCCACCACCATCACCACCATATGCGGTAGCCTTCGGACGCTCACTGCCGGAGGACTATATCCTTCTGGCGGACTGATTCAAGATGATCATAAACCCCTGGAAGGAATTCCGGGGGTTTTTGCATTTAGGCGTTAATTTGGGTTTTAATTTAAATAAGCAACTTTAGATATTTAATAAATTATCAATACGTTAGCTAGAGCACTTAGCTAGATTCCTTAGCTAGGACCCGTTGAATGGCAAGGCGTATTAAACCGATTGAACAACACTTTTTGAATCTTTTAATTTTGATACTTTTGAGCGAGATAACACTATGACTGAATCGAAACGTTTACGCATCGCCATCCAAAAATCTGGCCGTCTTTCTACTGACTCTCAGCAACTGCTAAAAAGCTGTGGTGTTAAATTTTCCATTAATGAACAACGTCTTATCGCTCACGCTGACAATATGCCTATCGATTTACTGCGCGTTCGTGATGACGATATCCCAGGATTGGTGATGGACGGAGTGGTTGATATGGGGATCATCGGTGAAAACGTGCTCGAAGAGGAACAAATCGAGCGTCAAACTCTGAACAAACCCGCAGATTGCCTCAAACTGCGTCAGTTAGATTTCGGATCATGTCGCCTCTCGTTAGCCGTACCAACAGAATTCAGTTACGCCGATGCCTCCTCGTTAGAAGGATTACGCATCGCCACTTCTTACCCGAACCTGCTACGCCGTTTTATGCAACAAAAAGGCATAACTTATCGCGACTGCATGTTAAAAGGTTCGGTTGAAGTCGCCCCGCGTGCCGGCCTTGCCGATGGGATTTGTGATCTCGTGTCGACGGGCGCCACCTTAGAGGCCAACGGTTTATACGAAACCGAAGTGATTTACCGTTCAATGGCCTGCATCATTCAATCGACCCAAACCCAATCACCGACTAAACAAGCACTCATCGACAAAATTCTATCCCGCGTCAATGGCGTTATCCGCGCCCGTGAGAGCAAGTACATCCTGCTACACGCGCCAACCGAAACCTTAGATCAAATCGTCGCCCTGCTGCCAGGCGCTGAAAACCCAACCGTATTGCCATTAAATGATGATACTAACCGCGTGGCTATCCACGCCGTCAGTACCGAAGATTTATTCTGGGATACCATGGAACAGTTGACCGCACTAGGTGCCAGCTCGATTCTGGTAATGCCAATCGAAAAAATGATGGGGTAATGTATGGAAATCCTAACTTGGTCAACCTTATCAACCGCCGAGCAGAAAACGGCGCTGAAACGCTCGCCCTTAATTGGTGATAGCGGCTTAGAGCAAAGCGTTCGCGCCATTATCGATGCAGTGGCAACGCGGGGTGATGCCGCCATTGCCGAATTTAATCAAAAGTTTGATGGCTTCAATAGCGCGACCAAAGATTTAAATGGACAAGGAAGTGGCGAGCTGCGCATGGGTGAAGCCGAGATTGCAGCGGCAAGCGCACAGGTATCACCAGAGCTGAAAGCGGCGATCGTCAAAGCCATGGCGAACATAGATGTGTTTCACAGCGCCCAGCAATTTCGCCCGATTGCTATGGAAACCGAGGCGGGAGTACGCTGCGAGCTACGTAACGAACCGATTGAAAAAGTGGGTTTATATATTCCTGGTGGCAGTGCGCCATTAATTTCTACCGTGATGATGCTCGCCCTGCCCGCCAAGATCGCCGGCTGCGAACAAAGAGTATTGGTCAGCCCACCGCCGATCAACGATGCCATTATCTATGCAGCCAATGCCTGTGGGATCACTGAGATCTATCAAGTGGGCGGCGCACAAGCCATTGCGGCACTGGCCTTTGGCACAGAAACGATTCCCGCGGTCGATAAAATTTTTGGCCCAGGTAATCGCTACGTGACTGAAGCTAAACGCTTAGTGTCACAGGATGGCCGCTGCACTGTGTGTATCGATATGCCAGCTGGTCCTTCTGAAGTGTTAGTGATTGCCGATAGCGACGCCAATTGCGAATTTATCGCCGCCGATTTGCTTTCGCAAGCGGAGCACGGCCCAGATTCACAAGTGATTTTAGTGACAGATTCGCAAGCTATCGCCGATGGCGTCAATAACGCGCTGACAAGACAGCTCGCCGCCCTGCCGCGTTGTGATATCGCAGCAACGGCGCTCCTCAGCAGTCGCACTTTTGTTGTGGACGATATGCAGCAAGCCGCGCAGGTTTCTAATCAATATGGGCCTGAGCACTTGATCATTCAAACGCGCTTTCCCCGTGAGGTACTGAAAAACATTCGCGCCGCGGGCTCGGTATTTTTAGGCGCTTATACACCTGAATCTGTTGGCGATTATGCCAGTGGCACCAACCACGTGCTACCGACTTACGGTTACAGCCGCGCCGTGTCGAGCCTGTCATTAGCCGATTTTAGCCGCCGCTTTACCGTGCAGGAACTCAGCGCTAAGGGCTTAATCGGATTGGGGCAAGCAGTCATGACGTTAGCCAGTAACGAATTGCTCGATGCGCACAAAAATGCCGTTGCCATTCGTCTAGCTAGCCTAGAGAAATGACCCACCTAGATCTTAAGTGATTAGCCCTTAAGTTTATAAAAATAGAGCTGAGTGAAGAAAATGAGCCAAATGAGCAGCATGGAAAAGACAGCAGAACCCACAGCATTAACGGCATCAAAGTTAGCACCATCAACGTTAGCGCAATCGGCGCCGCTAAATTTAGCCGAGCGCTTAGCGCGTCCTGAGTTACTGGATTTAACGCCCTACCAGAGTGCCCGCAGACTGGGCGGTCGTGGTGATATTTGGATCAATGCCAACGAATCACCCTTCAATAATGTCGATACGGCAGCGCTCGATTTATCGAAATTGAATCGTTACCCAGAATGCCAACCGCCGCAGCTTATCAGTGCCTACAGCGAATATAGCGGCGTGAGCACCAGCAAGATAGTCGCCAGCCGCGGCGCCGATGAAGCGATTGAACTGTTAATTCGCGCCTTTTGTATACCAGGCGTCGACAGCATTGCCTGCTTTGGCCCGACGTACGGCATGTATGCCATCAGCGCGAACACCTTTAATGTGGGCGTTAAAGCGTTAAATCTCAGCGCGGAATATGGCTTGCCGACAAGCTATGCCGAGGACGTTCGCGGCGCAAAACTGGTGTTTATCTGCAATCCCAATAACCCGACTGGCACAGTGATCGACAAAGCCATTATCGAGCAAGCAATCAAAGCCCTGCCCGACGCGCTTGTGGTCATTGATGAAGCTTATATTGAGTTTTGCCCCGAATACAGCGTGGCGGATTTGCTGGAAAGCCATCCGAATCTAGTGGTACTGCGCACCCTGTCAAAAGCCTTCGCACTCGCCGGCGCACGCTGTGGTTTTATGCTGGCAAACGAGGCCGTAGTCGAAATAATTATGCGCGTGATTGCGCCCTATCCTGTGCCGCTGCCCGTGAGTGAAGTCGCCACGCAAGCGCTATCAAGCGCTGGCATTGCGCGGATGAAAGTGCAAGTCGCACAATTAAATGAGCAAGGCGCCAGACTCACAGCGGCGATCAGCGCTTATTGTTCAAAATCGAATAGTTCAGAGTCCCGCGCCCGCGTGCTTAAGCCTAACGGCAATTATGTGCTGGCTGAATTTGATGATGTCGCCAAGGTCGCTGCGTTACTACAAAGCAGCGGTGTTGTCGCCCGCGCCTACAAAGACCCAAGGCTTGCTAAGGCCATCCGTTTTAGCTTTAGTTCAAAGGCGGATACCGATGTGTTAGTGAATTTATTTGAATCGCAACGCACTGAGCAGCCATCAGAAAATGAATGATAAGTCACTGATAATAAATCTCTGATCATAAAAAACTAATAAAAAGCAATGTAACGCTGAAAGTTAAATCAGCTTAAGCATTAGCTAAACGAATTGAATTTGAAGGTAGAGCCATGAACCCACAATTTGTCCCGAACGTTGCACAAAAAATTCTGTTTATCGACCGCGATGGCACCTTGATTGAAGAACCCGTCACCGACAAACAGGTCGATAGTCTGGCTAAATTAGTGTTTGAGCCACAGGTGATCCCCGCTTTGCTACGTCTGCAAAAGGCAGGGTTTCGTTTAGTCATGGTCAGCAATCAAGACGGCCTTGGCACACCGTCTTTCCCGCAGGAAGATTTCGATGTGCCCCACAATATGATGATGCAAATTCTCACAAGCCAAGGGGTTAACTTTGAAGATGTGGTGATTTGCCCGCACTTTAACGATGAAAATTGCAGTTGCCGTAAACCTAAGCTTGGGCTAGTAAAAGACTATCTCACCCAAGGCTGCATCGATTTCACCCAATCGGCGGTGATTGGCGATCGCGAAACCGATGTGGAGCTGGGCAATGCCATGGGCATTAAAAGCCTTAAATATCAACGCGACACTTTAGGCTGGAACGCCATCGCCGATGCGCTGCTGAATAAAGGCCGCACCGCAACGGTCGTGCGTACCACCAAAGAAACCGATATTCGTGTGGCTGTTGATCTCGACAGCCCCGTTAAAGGCAAAATCGACACTGGCATTGGCTTTTTCGACCACATGCTCGATCAAATTGCCACCCACGGTAATTTTAGAATGGATGTGAAAGTCGATGGCGATCTGGAAATCGACGATCACCACAGCGTCGAAGACACTGCGCTGGCCATAGGGGATGCCCTGCGCCAAGCGCTCGGTGACAAACGCGGCATTGCCCGTTTCGGCTTTAGCCTGCCGATGGACGAAGCCAAGGGCGAATGTCTGCTGGATATCTCTGGTCGTCCTTTTATCAAATTCTCGGCCAATTTTGAGCGTGAGCATGTGGGCGAAATGGCCACTGAAATGGTGCCGCACTTCTTCCGATCCTTTGCCGATGGCCTGCGCTGTACGCTGCATGTGTCAACCGAAGGCGATAACGATCACCACAAGGTTGAAGCCCTGTTTAAAGTGCTCGGCCGCGCGCTACGCCAAGCAGTTAAAGTTGAAGGCGATATTCTGCCATCGAGCAAAGGCGTGCTTTAAGGCATCAGCATAAATGGTTTAAGAGGTTAGGATGCAACAAGACACTCTATTAACAGCTGGCCAGCAATTAACAGCAAATGCATCACCAGATGCTGAAACCGTCATCATAGACACGGGCTGTGCCAACTTAAACTCAGTACGTTTCGCCTTCGAGCGTTTAGGCGTTAAGGTATTGGTCACAGACGATAAAGCCAAAATCAAAGCGGCAAAACGTGTGGTACTGCCGGGTGTGGGCACGGCGGGTGCCGCCATGGCGTCCTTACATGAAAAAGGCTTGGTCGAACTCATTCAAGGCCTGACTCAACCTGTGCTGGGTGTGTGCCTTGGCATGCAAATGTTGGCGGCAATTTCTAAGGAGCGCGGCGGAAAAGGTCAAGATTGCGAGTGCTTAGGCATAATCCCGACCGACATTTGCGAGCTGGATACGCAGTTACTCAAAGCTGAAGGCTTGCCTTTGCCGCACATGGGCTGGAATCAACTAAAGCTCACGACCAACTCACAAGGCGCCAACAGCCCTAGCGTTCATCCGCTGTTTGCGGGTATTGAAGATGGCAGTTATGTGTATTTCGTCCACAGTTACCGCGCGCCGCTGAGTGAATTTACCTTAGCCGAATGTTCCTATGGCGAAGGCTTTAGCGCCGCCATCGGCAAAGGCAACTTTATGGGCGTGCAGTTCCACCCCGAAAAAAGTGCCGCCGTGGGCGCGCAAATTCTGCGTAACTTTTTACTGATGGACGAGTTACAGATGAACGAGTTACAGATGAACGAAGCGCTGATGAACAAAGCGCTGCAAAGCAACTCTGCTGATGGCCAAGCGGATGTAAAGAAGGCTGACCAATGAATAAATTACTCATCAAAAAACCAGTTATTAATAAATCACTTATAAACAAATCAATCAAGGATCTGAGCTTATGATTATTCCTGCAATTGATTTAATTGATGGCAATGTCGTCCGCCTCTATCAAGGTGATTACGGCCAGCAGACCACCTTTGATTTAAGTCCTTTGGCGCAGCTGCAATCCTACGAGGCTCAAGGCGCGAAGTGGTTGCATATCGTTGATTTAACAGGTGCGAAAGATCCCGCTAAACGCCAAACTCTCCTTATTAGTCAACTCGTGGCGGGACTAAACGCTAATATTCAAGTGGGCGGCGGCATTCGGACAGAAGAACAAGTCACTGAATTATTAAATATCGGCGTAAAACGCGTGGTGATTGGCTCACTGGCGGTGAAAGAACCTGAGTTAGTCAAACAATGGTTTATCAAATACGGCAGCGAAGCGATTTGCCTCGCACTCGATGTCAATATCAACCAAAGCGGCGAGAAAATTGTCGCCGTATCCGGTTGGCAAAGTGGCGGTGGTAAGAGTTTAGAATCCCTTGTAGAAGCCTTTAGCGCGGTCGGCTTAAAGCATGCGCTAGTAACTGATATTAGCCGTGACGGCACCTTAACGGGCGCGAATACCGCGCTTTATCAAGAAATTGCTGCAAGTTATCCCGATATCGCTTGGCAAGCCTCCGGCGGTATTGCAACTCTTGAGGATGTTGCCGCCGTGCGTGATAGCGGCGCGGCGGGCATCATTATAGGCAAAGCCTTGCTTATCAATCAGTTTAACGTGGTGGAGGCAATCCAATGCTGGCCAAACGACTAGTCCCCTGTTTAGATGTGAAAGACGGTAAAGTAGTGAAAGGCGTGCAGTTTCGTAACCACGAAATTGTCGGTGATATCGTGCCCTTAGCCGCGCGTTATGCCGAAGAAGGCGCCGATGAGCTGGTGTTTTATGACATTACTGCCAGCGCCCACGAACGTGTGGTCGATAAATCTTGGGTGAGCCGCGTGGCGGAGCAGATTGATATTCCCTTCTGCGTGGCAGGTGGTATTAAAACCATTAGCCAAGCCCGTGAATTATTAGCCTTTGGGGCGGATAAGATTTCGATTAACTCGCCCGCCTTGACCGATCCAAGTTTAATCTCACGCCTGCAGGACGAGTTCGGCCGCCAGTGTATCGTGATTGGCATCGACTCCTTTTTCGACGCCACCAGCAACAGCTATAAGGTAAAACAATTTACCGGCGATGAAGCGGCGACTAAGGATACTCAGTGGTTTACCCAAGACTGGGTTGAAGAAGTACAAAAACGAGGTTGTGGTGAAATCGTGCTCAATGTGATGAACCAAGACGGCGTGCGCGGCGGCTATGATATCAAGCAGTTAAGTCTTGTTCGCGCCATCTGCGACGTGCCTTTGATTGCCTCGGGCGGCGCTGGAACTATGGCGCATTTCCGTGATGTGTTTATTGAAGCCAAGGTCGATGCGGCGCTGGCAGCGAGCGTATTCCACAAGGCGATTATCAACATTGGTGAGTTAAAAGCCTATTTAGCGGCCGAAGGCATTGCGATTAGGCGCTAGCTATTGCAATTAGCCGCTCGCGGTCAATCGTTTATAGCGAGCTAATGGCGCCTACCGCTACAGTAAGAGCATGAGTAAGAGCTAGCAACCACAATACGTCGCTAAAAAGCATCAACAAATTAAGAGTGAACACTATGTCAACGCAAACACACACTAAATCGGATTTTAGCGAGCTGGATTGGGACAAACAGGATGGACTTATTCCTGCCGTGATCCAAAATCACTTATCGGGCAAGGTATTAATGCTCGGTTATATGGATAAGGCCGCGCTGGAAAAAACCTTAAGCACAGGTGATGTGACCTTTTTCAGCCGCTCAAAACAGCGTTTGTGGACTAAGGGTGAAATCTCAGGCAATACGCTAAAATTGGTGGCTATTGATAAAGACTGCGATAACGACAGCCTGTTAGTTCAAGTGATCCCCAACGGCCCAACCTGCCACAAAGGCACCGAAAGTTGCTGGTTAGATGACAATGCGCACCCATTTTTGAACAACCTCGCCAGCTTAATCACCTCGCGTAAAGGGCAAAGTGCCGATTCCAGCTACACGGCGTCTTTGTTTGCGCGCGGCACGAAACGTATCGCCCAAAAGGTCGGGGAAGAAGGTCTTGAAACCGCCCTTGCCGCTGCGACCCACGATAAAGAAGAGCTAGTTAACGAAGCCTCAGATCTTATCTATCACTTGCTGGTATTGCTTGAAGATCAAAACTTAAGCCTCAGTGACATCACAGCAAATTTGCTGGCAAGACATGAAAAGGCGCTAGAGAGCAAAGCATAATCTGCTTACTGTTCCTGATGTCTTACTATCGATTTTACCGCTAAAAATGCCGCCCGCTTAAATCAAGTCGGCGGCATTTTTTATCGCGCGATTCCCTCAAGTGCCATTGCCGCAATGTAAACAATGAATATCTTGCGCCTTAATCCTGTGACAAAAAATAATCAAAATACTGTTGTAATGGTTGACAAGTACATTTCAGTTCCCTATGGTAACCTCCGTTGCCGTTAGGTTATTAAGGCAAGGCATCAAAACACTTATCCGTTTTTACTCAACACACGCTAAGGCAAGTTTTATGTGTTTCACACCCTTTTATACTCCCTATCTGTAGCCGCAATGGATATACCCAAGCTACCTGAAGATACGAGTTTCAGAGCGCCTAGGGGGCTTCAATTCAAGGCGCATCAATGACAGAATGTCGACCACCTTTTGAATTGATGCAACACGGGAGTGGAGTACCCTAGACGCTCCGTCCCGGCGGGTTTTAACGCACTTTATGCGGTGTTGGTTATTTTTAACTTAGCCCGCTAGGTCTGCAAATAACCGCCTTGCCTAAAGTGCGTTAAACTCCCTCTGAATCCTGCATCTTCAGGTTGTTTGGGTATAAAGGCACCTCGCCTGACCTTCCATTGTGGCCACATCCTTTCGGATCCGCTGAGCGCCACTGTCTCATTTGCTTAAATCATTTTGTGCTTGAATCGCATCAAAATCCTTTAAGACGGTTGCTTTAGGATCAAGTCTTTATCTCTTTTTCTTGCGACACGCTTTTGAGATCATGTTATGACACAGAATAAAATTTTCGGCAGTTTACTGCTTATCGCCGGCACCACAATCGGCGCGGGTATGCTGGCTTTGCCTATCGCATCGGCTGGACTCGGTTTTGGCACCTCCTCCGCCATTATGCTCATCCTATGGGCGCTGATGGCCTACACGGCACTGCTTATGGTGGAAATACATCAATTCGCCCCCAGCGATGCCAGCCTTAATCACTTAGCGCAGCGCTTATTGGGTCGTAAGGGCCAGTTGATCGCCAATAGCGCCTTGATGTTTTTACTGTACGCCCTCTGCGCCGCCTACATTGCTGGCGGCGGCGAGCAAGTGAACCAAAAGCTGAGCACTTGGCTAGGACTAAATTTGCCACCGCAGGCGGGTGCAATCCTATTCACCCTGCTGGTTGGCGCCATTGTGGGCATGGGAACCCACTGTGTGGATCTCATCAATCGCGGTTTATTTGCCCTTAAGCTATTGGCATTATTGCTTATGTTGGCATTGTTACTGCCGCAGGTTGAAAGCCCACATTTGCTCGAACTCCCGCTCAACCAAGGGCTGATTATCACGGCTATTCCGGTGATTTTTACCTCCTTTGGTTTTCACGGTTCGATTCCCTCAGTGGTGCGCTACTTGGGCGTTGAGGTCAAAGCCCTGCGAAGGATCATGTTGTTTGGCTCGGCTTTGCCATTAGTTATTTACCTTTTGTGGCAACTGGGCAGTCAAGGCGTATTGAACCAAAGTCAATTGCTCGAAAATCAGAGCTTATCGAGCTTTATCAATCAACTGGCAAGTGTGCTGCACAGTGAATACTTAAGTAGCGCTATTAGTCTATTTGCCGATCTCGCCCTTGCGACCTCATTTTTAGGGGTGAGTTTAGGTTTGTTCGATTTTATGGCCTCAAGCTTAAGGCAAGAAGATAATGCAACAGGTCGAAGCTTAACCGCGGCTATCACCTTTTTACCGCCCTTAGGTTTTGCCCTCTTCTACCCTCAAGGTTTTATCACAGCGCTGGGTTACGCGGCGATTGCGCTGGTGATCCTCGCCATCTTTTTACCTGTGGCCATGGTGTGGACACAACGCCAGATGCGAGACGCTGCCAATATGCCGACAGGTTACCGCGTTGCGGGCGGCAAGTTAGCCTTAATGCTCGCCACACTTTGCGGAATTGTGGTGATCGCCGCCCAGATATTTAGCTAGCCGCAATTAACTCACCAAGAGTGAGTGAACTAAAAGTTAGCTAGCCCGAATAACAGATTAAGTACAAGAGCCTGTAAAACCTCAACTATTGACATCAGGCTCTTGTCTATTCGATGATCCTTTCACATTAGTCAGCTAAGCCCTTGAGTGTTAAACTGCCTCAGGTGCTCGTGCGCGATATAAAAGCTCCGAAGTAACCGAACGAAGTAAAAGTGCCAATGAAATATACACATTCGTGTATTTTTGCACTGCTAAAGCACGAGTTTGATCAGGGCTCAGTCAATAAAGGATAAATATCAAACCCAATGCCAATCCACAACAAGCCAAGCCGTGGCAATGCCTCTGATAGCAACACACTTCAGCACGAGGCAACGCAGATATCCGCAGGCCCTCGCAGTGGTGCTTTAGGTTTTGGAACGGATACTCATGTTGCTGCGCAAAATCGCCGTCAATTCCCCCTAAAAAAAACCTTATTGGCGACCAGCTTAACGGGCATCTTGGCGGGCGTGGCGTTAACTGTTTGGATTGTGAATACCCAGGCTGAAAAACTGATTATGCAGGCGGCAAATTTTGCCCTCACAGGTATGGACAGCGAACTGATTAACATTGAATTAGGGCAAAGTCAGTTAGAACATTGGCGAATTACCTCTGCCAATCTGAGGGTACATGATAGCCATATCAGACTTAATGATTTGAATATTCAGCTAAAACTTGACTGGCCACAGAGTTTTGCCGAACTTAAACAGTTCAGCCAAGCCTCTTACCTCACTCAAAAAATCACCCAAATATCCACAGGTGATATTGAGGTCGAGTTAGGGCAATCACTGTTTTTACCCAATCGAAATGCCATCGATGAACAAGGCCCCGCATTGGCCTTAGATATCAAATCATTACCACTCATCGATATCGGAAAAACCAGTCTTATTCTCAAAGCCCAGCATCTCAACACCCAAAATGATTTACCCGCCTATCGTTTGGTGATGGACAAGTTGAGCCTCAACGGCGCGGGGGAAATCAACAGCGAGTTTAGCCACGCAGGCGAAAGCATCGCCACACTTAAAGCAACACTCGAAACCAACAAATGGCAACTCATGAGTCAAATCCAGCTCGCGCCGCTGCTTGCGAGCTTGCATCAAATAAGCCTGAGGCAAGCGCAGGACAGTGTACTGAGTCCGTTAACTGAGCTTGATAAAGAGTGGCAAGCGTTAGCAATTGATTTACAAGGCCAATTGGTATCCAACAGCAGTATTACATTAACCTCAGGCGAGCTTATCAGTGAGCATCAGTTAATCGAGCCAAAGCTGACCTTTAATCAGTTGGCAGCGCTAGAACTTGCGCCAAAACCTGAGCTCGCATTTAAGATTGCTGGGCATTTAGCCGAACTTGACCTAAAACTAGAGCCCTTTAGCTTAGCGCTGAGTCCAAATACAGAGCAGCAACAACGACTGATGCAGCTGCTCGATAAATCGCTGGCTAAGCCTTTAACACAGCCTTCAACTCAATCTTTAACCCAGCCGGCAGCCAAGGCTGCTTCGGAGCAAGTGCCTTATCCGCTAGCGAGTCAAATCGCTAAGCTGCTATCGGGGCTCAAAAGTACAGATACACCAGTGGGAATCGCACTGACATTGCCTGAAGCCCTGCATTACCCGCTGACTCAAATTCCGCAAGATGTGCACTTGGCTAATCCCCTTTCGATTAAACTTCCTCAAGTGAAGCTTAAAACCTTAGGCAGTAAGCTAGATACCCAAGTCGATTTGACCAATGTTGAAATCACAAAATCAATCGAAGCACTGTCCTTCAAAACAGATTGGCGCCTTAGTACGAGGCAAACAGGCTCAATGCAATTATCTGAATTGTGGGCAAATCCGCCGCAGGACTATAGCTGGAATAATAGTCAGTTAACGACAGCAGGCACATTTAACTTAGTTCAGACGCCAAGTTCAACCGATTGGCAATTTATCACTGCCGCTACCAAATCGACTGAACTGACTCAATCAACAAAACAAAATACTGGCAACACGCTACAGTTCGCCGTGGGTGAGCTTAAGCGTATTAGCATGCAAAATAAAAATGCGGCTAAACATGCAGAGTTTAGCCTTGGTAGTATCGCGATAAATGCCCTCGCGCCGCTGAACATAAGCTCGCAGCAAAGCACTCATACTCAGAGTTCTGGTATTCAAAACGCTAGCATTCAGAAAGTCAGTCCAGCGCAAAGCTCAGTGCCCACATCTGATACCGCAAACAGGTTAACCCTTGCCATACCACCTTTAACCTTAGCACTGGAGCAACTGTATTTTTCGCAGACCAAACAGACTTTAGTGACAGATGATGTAGTCACTGAGGCTAATGCGGATAAAAATGCTAGCACTAGCATCATAACGAAAACCGATATGAATGCGGGCAGTTTCTCGATTGCATTACAAAAAGCCATGTCATTTGAGCTTAAACCCGATATCGAAGCGCTGTTCGATTCACTACTCGCTACCACTTGGCGTAATCAACTCGCATGGCAAGCCAGTCAGCTAAATATCGAAAAACAGCTCAGCAGCAAAGGCCGCAGCCGCAAAGAAACCGTACTTAAGCTGGACAAGTTAACGCTGGCACAAAGCTTAGATTGGAAAAATAACACGCTCTTTGGTGATGAGCATTGGCAAGTGGGCACAGTTGAGCTGCAAAGCCAACACAAGTTGAACCTTGCCACCGCGAACAATCCCTTAGTGTTAACGGGCCAATGGGTAGTCAACACTAGCATGACCGAGGCGCTGGCCTTGCTCAATCAAACCCAACCCTTACCATCTGAGCTTAATGTCACAGGTAATAACCAATTACAGGCGCAGTTTAACCTAACGCAAAGGCGCGATCAGACCCAATTTGCCATGCAAATAACTCAATCGATGACAGAACTTGAAGGCTTTTATAAAGACATCATTTTTGAGGGGGGAAAACTGCAAGCGCAATGTGAGTTCACTTGGGGGCAATCTTATAAAAAAGAGTCTCATAACAAGCCGCAGGATAAAGGCTATTTTAGCAGCCTCAGTAAGCTCAATTGCCCGCAGACGCTGATGACCTTTAACTTATTTGATCCTGGCTTCCCACTGACTGATATTGAAGTGGAAGCCGATATCGTCCTTGGCAAAGATGCCGAGAAATTGCCCGACAATTGGATACAACAACTCACAGGCTTAAGTGACACCGATGTTTCCATGACCGCCAAAGGCAAAGTGCTCAGCGGCCAGTTTCTGCTGCCAGAATTTAATCTTAAATTGCAGGATAAATCCCATGCCTATCTGCTGCTGCAGGCCATGAGTCTGGAAGAGGTCCTGCGCATTCAACCACAAATTGGCATCTATGCCGACGGCATATTCGATGGCGTGTTGCCCGTCGATTTAATCAACGGCAAAGTGTCGATCACTGGCGGGCAATTAGCCGCGCGCGCACCCGGCGGCCTCATCGCTATCTCAGGCAACCCCGCCGTTGAGCAGATGCGCCAATCCCAACCGTATCTAGACTTTGTCTTTTCAACGTTAGAACACTTACAATACAGCCAATTATCAAGCAGTTTTGATATGGACCAAGCTGGTGATGCTAAACTACTCGTCGAAGTAAAAGGCCGCGGTGAAGGGATTGAACGCCCTATCCACTTGAATTACTCCCACGAAGAGAACATGCTGCAATTATTTAGAAGTCTGCAAATTGGTAATGACTTGCAGGACAGAATCGAAAAATCAGTGAAGTAACAAGGAAACCTCAGTGAAGATAATTCAATTACAGCAAATTAGCATAGGTACCCGAAGCGCACTTATCGCATTGGTAGCCCTAGCCTCATTGCAGGGCTGTACGCCCACAGTAAAAATAGAACCGCCGGATAAACCTATCGTTATCAATCTCAATGTGAAAATTGAACATGAGATACGGATCAAAGTAGATAAGGAATTAGACCAACTCCTGTCAGACGATAAGCTGTTCTAATTAAATAAGAATTGAGGAATCACCATGAAATCAATCCGACTAAAAACAAAGTTATTATTGCTATTAACCCTCAGCGTCTTAAGCCTAAGCGCCTTTGCCATGTCACTTCAAGAAGCTAAATCACAGGGCTATTTAGGGGAACAAGCCAACGGCTACTTGGGATTAGTGCAAGCCAATCCCGAAGCCAAAGTCGTGATGGACGACGTAAATAACAAACGTCGCGCACACTACGAAACCATTGCCAAGAAGAACAAACTCTCCCCTGCCGACGTCGCTAAACTCGCCGGTGAAAAAGCCATAGCCGCCACAGATAAAGGCAACTATGTACAAGATGCCAAAGGCAAATGGATTAAAAAGTAGTCCGCTTTCTAAGGCTCTAGCGCGTAAAAACAAAACGAATAGATATAAACAAAACGCCTGCAGTAGCAGGCATTTTTATGGGTGGATTTGTCGATAACTGGATAGATGATTTACTTAACTAAAAGCTAACTGACGACAAAATAATTAATATTAATTTTCATTGCTTCCCCAGTCACTCGCCTTCCTATTTCTAGTAAGAAGCATCCCACATTAATACAACAATTTTTCATGCCTGTAATTTGCCCACATGACATAACCTAAAACAATACAACCTGATAGCAAAAGAAAAACTCTGGTATTTTCGGTGTCAGGGATAGCTTGAAAGACAGAGTTTAGCCATAACGGGAAAAATATTCCAATAGGGATAACAGTGACGATGAACAATGCAGAAATAAAGTAGCAAATAAGAATGTTGCCGATGCCGCGTGGTTTAGGCCATCCAAAGCGCAAATTCATAGATTTATGCAATTTAACCAAAAATGTAATCGTGGCTAGGTAGATTATGATTCCTACAATAAACAATATATCTATCATGTTCAATTTGGCTTATAACGCCGCTATCAATTGCGGCAAAAAGTGGAGTAAGTGAAGCGAACGTAACTTTTTGACGTCAATTACATAGCTTGGTTAGGCTTCCGTCACTTCTAGGATTACACTGGTCTGAATTTTTGGGTTCCAGTAAAGTCCTCCACCATATTTAAAGTGCTCCTTTACTGCACTCAGTGTTTCTGTATGAGACTCAAATATCGTGAACCTAGAGCCTAACTTTGTATAGTGCGCATGCGCGTTTACCTCATTAGACCAGTAAAAGCGCGTATGGTTAACTAACTGTAATAAAAGGAACTTATCAGCTTTTGTTTAGATATACCATCAGGAAAAACGCGCATGCGCGTTTTCCAAACCTATTATCTCAAGCTGTCAAAAAATAAGTTGTTGATAATAAATGCTATATACATCGAAAAGACCGAACACCCACAGATTTTTTGCTTTTAGCGCTGCACAGACAACACTAAAAAATCAAAGTAAAAACCGTTAAATGTAATCTCTAATCTTTCAAATCAACAGACTACGCAAATGCTAAAAGGTGCGCCATGGTGATTGGCGAGACGACCGTCCGCCCCATGGATGGGGCGGTCGAGCATCCACGGATGGACTAGCTGCGAGTCGCCGAGTAAATGCCATGGCAAACCGATCTATGTGGATCAAATGAGCTTATTATCAATAAGGAATAAATTCACTTTAAAATGCTTGCAATCCATGACGGAATATTGCGATCTGTGTTCTTTTTAGCCTTTGCCTCGTCACTCTCCTTCTATTTGATAGAAAAAGCTGAGCCGAGTTTAGAGTAATAAGACTCACAAATTATCGTTGGGTAGCATTCGATAGAAAGGTGTTGAAGAGTCACGTGACTAATTTTAGATAAAAGCTTTCTTAGCAGAAAAGAGTACGGATAGCGCACTAATGCTATGGAGATTTAAGCGAATTATCGGCTAATAATAGATATCAAAAACCAATAATGACTATTGATCTACAACTACGCTATGCCGCAACCACGTGGCGCTGCGCACGTAGGGGGTGTAAGCGATTATGCATCACTTTGATGGTTTCAAACTGCACCATAGTTTTAGCACCGGATAAAACACATTCGGGCGATAATAACATCACTAAGGCCGATTGCAGGGTGTTTTCAACCACAAGCACGAGTGCCCTTTGCTTTTGGCATTTAAGTTCAAAGACTTTACCTACATCGCTATAAACACAGACATCACTGGTATCAAAAAACCATGATTTAGGCATTTGCGGTGTCAGCATAAAATGGGCTGCGGTGGCATTGAGGGCAATTTGAACAATAGCGGCATCGGACAAAGACAGGGTTTTAGGCAATCTATCGAGTAAGCTCATATAGAATTTGGCGTGCGCAATATTAAATTCCATGCTTGATAAGGCATCTGGAATGAGTAATTTTGCTTTATAAGACGTCAGAAATTCTATCTCGGAACCTAACGATACGCCTAATACACCATACGAATCGTTATATTTCCATTGCCAATCTTTTTGCGGCATTAATAACATAACGGTGACCCAATATTTGAACACTCGGACATAATAGTAGATATTTTATCCAATATCAAAATAAAAATAATAAAATACAAATTATTTAACAGTTACTTAGTCGATCTATTGTAAGATCTTAACAGCGATCTAAAGATCATTTTAGATCGCTGTTAAAGAATAAGATCTTATTTTAGATCGTTATATTGATCTTAAGATCATTATTTCAAGCGGTATGCATTCACTATTTCTTTAATTAACTTCGGACCTTGATAAATAAAACCTGAATAAATCTGAACCATAGTGGCGCCCGCATCGAATTTGGCTAAGGCATCTTCAGCGCTATTAATACCGCCCACACCTATGATCGGGATCTGCCCTTTCAAACAAATTGCCAATTGCTTAATCACTTTAGTAGACAGCTCAGTTAAAGGTTTGCCGCTTAAGCCGCCGCTTTCATTGGCGTTGGCAAGACCGCTAACACCATCACGCGTTAAAGTAGTATTGGTCGCAATTGCGCCATCAAATTTGTTTTTAATCAAAGCTTGCGCGATATTTTCAATTTCTTCGATGGTTAAATCTGGAGCAATTTTAAGCGCGATGGGCACGTATTTTTTATGCTTTTCGGCCAGCTCAAGTTGCTTGGTTTTAATTGCGCTCAATAATTCATCTAATAGATCGCCATATTGTAGCGATCGTAATCCTGGGGTATTGGGTGATGAAATATTCACCGCAATATAAGCCGCATGGAGATAAACTTTATCCATGCAGATCAAATAATCGTCTTTACCTTGTTCTACTGGCGTGTCTTTATTTTTGCCAATATTGACGCCAACCATGATATTGGTCTTTTTAGCGATCAAATTTTTGACCAGATTATCGACACCCTTATTATTAAACCCCATGCGATTAATGATGCCTTTGGCAGGCTTTAATCTAAATAGACGGGGTAAATCGTTACCAGGCTGTGGTCTTGGGGTAACTGTACCCACTTCAATATGACCAAATCCCATCGCATGAAAGGCATCAATCGATTCGCCATCCTTGTCCATACCGGCAGCAAGTCCCACTGGGTTAGGAAAGGTCAACCCCATAAAGCTGACAGGAGCAGGTGCAATCGTTTGTCCATATAGACACGTTAACGGGCTATTGGCGGTCATTTTTAAACTGCCTATAGCAAGATGGTGAGCTCGCTCAGGATCCATCTGAAACATGACTTTCTGTGCGATTTTATAAAACATGTACTTTCCTCGACCTAAAAAAAGCCCCGGCGATCGCCAGGGCTTCTGATTGTTATAATAAGTTTACTTTTGGCCTTCGCAATGAAGGATCAGAAGGTTAAGTTCACGTAGGGCGACAGAGAACTTAGCAAACTCATGGATTTGCGACGTTTTAAAGTCAGCTAGCATGTGGAACCATCTTTCCAATAAGCCTTGATTTATCTCAATCCACTGAGAAATCACACTTTCGGCATCACAGGTTGCACTGCAGGTTCTTAAGACCACTGAACTCAATGCACGTTGTTGCCAATCTAACTCTTCCCTAAAGGCGGCACGAGCCAGTGCTTGCCAATGGTTCGCTACAGGTTGAGCGCTGATCTGTTCTAAGAACCAATGCAGCTCAACGCGGGCGCCGAGTTTGAAGTAAGTTTCAGCCACTAATGCCACTGTCTTATCTTCTGTTTGCACAATTTGGGCAATGTCTAAGGCAGAGAACAAGGTGCTCATGTTAGCCACAATCGTTGCCACAGCTTGTGGTACGTTTTCTTTGACCAAGGCATTGATCTCAGATTGAATACCTTTCGCTTCTTCTTCGACCAGATATAAATGAACATTATCTTTAATTTGTTCAAATACCGGTTTGAAGAAAGCAACGGTTTGTTCGATGCTCCAAGAGCGGTTACGGTGACGTAGGAACCAGCGGCTAGCACGACGCATATTGCGGCGTAACTGATGCAGCATTTCACCTTGAACCACAGCCGGAACTATGCCGTTTAAGTCAGTGATCGATTTAGTTAATTCAGCTAAACCAAATACTTCGCGAGCCATAGTGTAACAAATTGCCGCATCGGCAACTGAGGCACCAGTCTCATCTTGCATACGTTGAACAAAATTCAAGCCCATGTCGTTGACGAGTTCATTGGCGAGTGAGGTCGCAATGATTTCGCCACGCAGTGGATGGGTTGCCATTTTGTCGCTGTATTTTTCCTGAAGTTTTTTCGGGAAATACGCGATAAGCAGTTGGCTTAACAGAGTATCTTCAGTGATTTCTGGCGTCACTAATTGCTCTTTCAGCACCATCTTCGCATAGGCAACCAATACTGATAGCTCTGGGCGCGTTAATGCACGACCACTGGCTAAACGTTCAGCTAGCTCGTCGTCAGACGGTAAGAACTCTAACGCTCTGTCTAACTTGCCTTCTTTTTCCAGATACTGGATAAAGCGGATCTGCTCTTTTAACTGCTCAGCACCGCGCACTTGAGTCACAGAGATAGTACGAGTTTGATCTTTACAGTCTTGCAGTACGATTTGGCCGACTTCTTCGGTCATTTCTTCCAGTAAACGGTTACGCTGCTTAAGCGTCAGTTCACCTTCAGTCACCATAGCGTTCAGCAAAATCTTGATGTTCACTTCGTTGTCTGAACAGTCCACACCACCCACGTTATCCACGAAGTCAGTGTTGATGCGACCGCCATTAGACGCATATTCAATACGACCTAACTGAGTACAACCTAAGTTACCACCCTCGCCGACTATCTTAGCGCGTAGTTCGCCGCCGTTGACACGTAGAGCATCGTTGGCACGATCGCCGACTTCAGCGTGGGTTTCCCGTGAAGATTTCACATACGTACCGATACCGCCGTTCCAGATCAAATCCACTGGCATTTTCAACAGTTCTTTCATCAGCTCAGTTGGGGTCATAGAGGTTTTCTCTGTGGCCAACATTTGCTTCATCTCTGCCGATAATGGAATGGATTTAGATGAACGGAGAAAAATACCGCCACCTTTAGAAATCAACTTGCTGCTGTAGTCTTCCCAGCTTGAACGTGGCAGAGCGAATAAACGCGCCCGTTCATCATAACTTAATGCCGTATCCGGATTTGGATCGATAAAGATATGCATGTGGTTAAAGGCTGCAACCAGTTTAGTGTGCTTAGACAACAACATACCGTTACCGAATACGTCGCCCGCCATGTCACCTATACCTAAACAGGTAAAGTCTGTGGTTTGGCAATCAATACCGACTTCGCGGAAATGACGCTTAACCGATTCCCAGCCGCCTTTGGCCGTGATACCCATTTTCTTATGGTCATAACCGTTGCTGCCACCCGATGCGAATGCATCACCGAGCCAGAAGCGGTATTCGAGGGAAATCGAGTTCGCGATATCAGAGAATGTCGCTGTGCCTTTATCGGCTGCTACCACTAAATATGGGTCATCTTCATCGTGACGAACCACATCCAATGGATGGACGATTTCACCGTTCAAAATGTTATCGGTAATATCGAGCAAGGCACGGATAAAGATGCGGTAACATTCTTGACCTTCGGTGAAGAAAGCTTCACGGCCGCCTTCAGTTGGCAATTGTTTACAAACAAAGCCACCTTTAGCACCCACAGGCACAATCACAGTGTTTTTCACTTGCTGTGCTTTTACCAAACCTAATACTTCGGTACGGAAGTCTTCACGGCGATCTGACCAACGCAGACCACCACGAGCCACTTTACCGTAACGTAAATGCACACCTTCAACCCGTGGCGAATAAACGAATATTTCGAATTTCGGCAGTGGACGTGGCATTTCAGGGATCAGTGAAGGCATGAATTTAAACGAGATATAACTCTTAGATTCGCCTTTGGCATCCAGTTGGTAGAAGTTGGTACGCAGAGTGGCGTTAATCAAGTCTAAATAACGACGAATAATACGGTCATCATCTAAGCTAGACACTTCGTCTAAACGTAAATTGATCTGCTCCAAAAACTTGCCCAGAGTACGAGTTTTCAGTTTAGGGTTAAATTTACGGATGAACATCTTCACCAACAAATCAGCGATTTGTGGGTAACGACCGAAGGTTTCTTCAATATATGACTGACTGAAAGTCGCATCGATTTGACGCATGTATTTCGCATACGCGCGCAATACAGAGACTTCACGGCCGGTTAAACCTGACGCCAGAATAATGCGGTTGAAGCCGTCATCTTCTAACTTCTTTTGCCACACTTGTGACAATGCAGTTTGGAATCTGTCTTGGCTATCAGCGATGTTGTCTGTGTTGACAACTTTAACTGTCATCAAGAAGTCTAAGATCCAGAAGGTAGAACCGTCTGAAGTCGTAACTTCATATGGACGCTCGTTGATCACGCGCAGACCAAAGTTTTCGAGCATTGGCAGCACGTCAGAAAGATGAATAGGCTCATCTTTATGGAATAGCTTTAAACGCACTTTGTTGTCGTTCAGCGCCGCTTCCTGCGGTTGATAGAACAACATGCCGAGCTTGTGTTCATCATCCAGTGCTTCGAGCTGTTGCATGTCGACGACGGCAGAACTTGGCAATACGTCTTCTTTATAGCTTTGCTCGAACGCATTGAAATAACGCTTAGTCAGATGAGTGCCAGCTTCTTCGCCGAGTGCACTGTTAAGCGCAGTGCTTAACTTATCTTCCCACGAACGTGCCGCTTCTATTAAGTTGTTCTCTATGGCAGCCACATCTACATCCATATTATTGTTATCAACTTTGACTATGTAGTGAGTGCGGGCTAGCGTCGACTCGGAAAAATAAGTCGTAAACTCTACATCTTCTTTGCTGTTAAAGTGCTGGGCCAGAATACGTTGAGTATCTTGGCGGAGTTTAGTGTTGTAACGATCCTTAGAAACGTACACTAAACAGGATAAGAAACGGCCAAAGCCATCTTTGCGTACAAAGAGTTTCAGCTTGTCTCTGTCTTGCATTTCTAACACGCCATGGGCCATGTGCGATAAATCATCAACATTGGCTTGAATTAGCTCGTCACGAGGTAAATTCTCAAGGATGTTTAGCAGGGCTTTATAGTCGTGTGAACGTGGGGTCAAGCCTGAACGATCTAACACACGCTGCACTTTTTCATTCAGCAGTGGGATCTCACGTGGGCTACGGTTATACAGGTTTGACGCATATAAACCGATAAATCTATCTTCGCCAATCACATTGCCTTTCTTATCGAAACGCTTAATACCGATATAATCGACATAAGCTGGGCGATGCACGCGGCTCTTAGCACTGCTCTTAGTGAGGATCAGTAAGCTGTGGTCTAAGGCTTCTTTGCGGGCACTATCGGAGAAGCTAGATAACAACAAACCTTGCTCAGGTTGTGCTTTAGTGTGCTTGTTCATCAAACCTAAACTAGAGGCGATATTAGGCACTAACTCAACATCACCTTCGACACGTTTCAAATCGTATTGACGGTAACCTAATAGCGTAAAGTGATGATTATTCAAGTAAGTCAGGAAGTTAATCGCTTCTTCTAACTCTTGCTTATCGCCCGGGAACGGACGTTTTGGCAATTCCTTGATCATCTCAGCCAACTTGGCAGACATGGCTTCCCAGTCGTTGACTGATGAAGCGACATCGGCAAGCACAGACTGAATTTCGCGCTCTAATGCTTTGATATCAACCGTACTGCTTTGACGGTCAATTTCAATCAAAAATACAGCGACATGCTCAGTGCTTTCAGGGCTCTGATTAAGATAAGTGACATTCGTCACACCACTTTCTGAACGCTCAATCGCCAGTGGAGTGTGCAACATCATGTGAGCAGTAATACCCATTCGCTTCAATGCCATACCAACTGAATCGACCAAGAATGGCATGTCAGGTTGGATAACTTCAATGATCGAGTGAGTAGATTGCCAGCCGTGTTTGGCTTGGCTAGGATTGAACACTCTCAGATGAGTGTTACCTTTTGGTGTTTTGTTCAGGGCGTTCCATAAACTGAGAACCGCACCGTATAAATCACTGTCATTACGCGCATTAAGATCATCTTTCGACATGTGGGCATAAAGGCAGGTGGCGAACTGTTCAACTTGCTTGGCTTGTGAATTAGGGACTTTAGCGTGAATTAAACTGACTACATTTTCAAGTAGTACTGAAGGCATTGCATCTTTCAAGGCCATGTTGCTGTTTCCTTAAGCGTCTATGGCAGCGCTTTTTTCATTATTTGGATGCTTCGGCTTAACAATCGCAGATAAATTAATGTGATCTAGATCGTCGCGCGAAGTTTATTACTAAAACCGCTGTATTTCGAGGAAAATTTTAGTGGTACATCCTCTTGAAATCCAGTATTGGCGTAAACAAGGAATGACAAATGACCAAACAATCGATAAAGCAGACTAAGTATTCAAAAGTAAATGGGGAGCTTAGCTCCCCATTTGTAGACTCTACTTAGGTTGGCGCCAGAAAATGGCGGCCAATGCAGGTAGGATAATTATGGCACCGAGCATATTTACCACAAACATGAATGTTAACAATATTCCCATGTCCATTTGGAATTTAAGTGCTGAGAAGAACCAAGTACTGACACCAATCGCCAATGTAAGGCCAGTAAAGATCACCGCACTACCCCGTTCGACCAACGCCTCATAGTAAGCCTGTTGCACTGGCATACCATTTGATAGCTTAGACGACATAGTCGAGAGGATATAAATACCATAGTCCACACCAATACCAACCCCCAGCGCGATGACAGGTAAGGTACTGACAGCTAAGCCAATATCGAGCTGAGTCATCAAAGCCTGTGCCAGTGTCGACACGACATATAACGGAATAATGACCGCCACAGTGGCTTTAAAAGATTTAAAGCTGATTAAGCAGAGTACAAACACGGCACCATAGACGTATATCATCATAGGTAACTGCGCCTCGGCCACCGCTTCGTTAGTCGCTGCCATTACACCCACAGGACCCGACGCCAGTTTAAACTGCAACTTCTCGTTGTCCATTTTCGCGGCGACGGCTTTGACCTTAGCGACCACAGTTTCTATGGTTTCGGCCTTGTGATCTTTCATAAACAGATACACAGGCATGACAGAACAATCGCCATTTAATAAACCTGAAGTCGTGGGAATTTGGCCAATAGCCTGTACTAAGCTCGCCGTTGTACGCGGCAACACTTCCCATCTTGGATTACCTTCGTTGAAGCCAGCATTCACTTTTTTAGCGACCGACGCCAGACTCACAGTCGACTCCACCCCAGGAGTATTACGCACTAACCATTCAAACTGATCAATTTGAGTGAGCACATCGTGGTAAGTACAGGCTTCAGGTGCTGCCTCAACAATCACAGTCATCACATCTGTGGTGATAGAGAAATGATCTGTGATGAAGAAGGTATCGAGGTTATAACGCGAATCTTGATGTAACGCTGGCGCGCCGCCCTGTAGATCACCAATCTTCATCTGATTGGCTTGTTGCAGACCCACAAAATACAACACCACAGTGGCAATAATGACTACCACAGCATATTTAGGCGTTGCAAAACGCGCCATGAAGCGCCAAATAGCCTCAGTTCGCACTTCTTCAGCGGTCGGTTCTGCGTGTTTATTGACTTTGATTTCAGTAAAAGAAATCACCAAAGGCAACAGGATAAGGTTAGTGAAAATGATCACGCCAACACCGAGCGAGGCAGAAATCGCCAGCTCACGAATAATCCCAATATCGATAAATAACAGGGTAATAAAACCAACAGTATCGGACAGTAATGCCACACCACCCGGCACTAATAAACTACGAAATGCCGACGCCGAAGCCGCTTTTGTCGTTTGCCCGTCGAGCACTCGGCGCCGTACAGCATTGATGATCTGCACCCCGTGGCTCACACCGATGGCGAAGACTAAAAACGGTACCAGAATCGACATAGGATCGAGACCGAAACCTATCACAGTCAATAAACCAAGCTGCCAGACCACAGCCGTTAAACTGCAGACCAGTGGCAGCATGGTCAAGATGATTGATTTAGAAAAGAGGTAAACCATGATGGCGGTGACCAAAATCGCGATCACGAAGAACAGCAACACGCCCTTAGCGCCATCAGCCACATCCCCCGCCATTTTGGCAAAACCTATGATGTGAATTTTAACCTTATCGGTTTCGAACTTGCCCCTAAGCTCTTTTTCTAATTGTGCAGCAAAAGCAATGGTATCAAGCGGTTTACCCGTCTGTGGATCAAAATCCATTAATTGAGCCGACACCATAGCCGCACTGTAATCGTTGGCAATTAATCGGCCGACAATCCCTGCTTTTTCAATATTATCGCGAACCGTTTCTAACCCAGACACTGAAGTTGAAAAATCCGCTGGAATAACAGGCCCGCCAGCAAAACCATCCTCAACGACTTCAGTAAAACGAGTGGAAGGCGAAAAAATTGATTTCACCTGCGCACGGTCAACCCCTGGAATAAAAAACAGCTGATCATGCACGTTTTTTAAGGTATCAAAATAGTTAGCATTAAAAATATTACCGCTGGTATCCTCAACCGCCACCATGATGCTGTTGGCACCACCAAAATCTTTTTGGTGTTTCAGGTAGGTCTGCATATAACTGTGCTGCAGTGGAATATTTTTGATAAAAGCCGCATCCATTTTGAGTTGACTGGCCTGATAGCCAAAAAACAACGTCAAAAACACAAAAATGCCGACGACCCATGCGCGATTGCGAAACAAAAATGACTCAAATCCGTTGACCAGTTTTTCTAACATCTTCTCGGCCCTATTATTTATTGTAGTTTTAAAATTTTATGGCTTAAGAATAAACAGCCCTTGGCTGCCGGATAACCACATATTCCCTTGATTATCCTTCGCAATAGACACTAAGTTTTCCCCTTGGCGACGAGTCACGATACTGCTAGTGTCATCCTCATTTAGCTTGATCACTATCCCCGCATTTCCCACTAAATATAGCGCGTCGTCAGAAACAACCATGGCACCGTTGATTGAGGATTGCACCGGCAGTTCTATTTGATTCCATTGGCTTAAACTCACATCAGCTTTGAATATATGACCGCGAAGGCCCATCACATACACAGCATTTTTCGTTTCTACGGCGTTAAACATAGAACCATCGTAATCAAAATTGGTACGCGTAAATGTTTTACCTTGATCGCCAGAAACAGCGACTAAGCCCAGCTCGCCAACCAATAATAAACGTCCATCGGTTAAGGTTAAAATACGATTAAAGTGCGGCAATAATGAAGCGCGCGCACTCAAATAGGCCGATTGATCGCTGCCTTTTAACTCCGCCAAATAAGCCACATCTTCTTCAGCTAAAAGCTCCTCATGGAACTCCTCGCGCCACTGGGCACCGCCATCATTGGTACGATAAAACAAACCGTAAGCACCAATGGCAATACCATTGTTTTCGTCTAAAAACACCACATCGAGGAATGGCTTTTCAATCTCGGGCGAATGCATCTGCTGCTGCCAAGTTTGACCGCCATCCTGAGTCTGTAAAATGGTTGCATCATGACCTACAGCCCAACCGCGTTTTTCATTGAGGAAAAAGACTTTGGTCAGCTGTGAACTCACGGGCGTTGCCACTTGATGCCAACTGCCGTCATACACCAGAGCATGACCACGTTCACCCACAGCCACTAAACCTGCGCCTACGTTGGCAATATCTAAAATCAAAGATGAAACAGCAAGAGGTTGAACTTGAGAAAAAATCGGATCAGAGGGCGTTGCAGATAACGTAGAAGGAAAAAAAGCGCCACCGAAACTTAATACAGCGACACACTGAAGGATGCGAAACGACATACAAACTTCCTTAAACTAATGAGGGGCGCTAAGCGCCCCTTTGTACGTGGCCTATTAACGGATACCTTCACGACGCAATGCATCGGGGGTAAAGTTAGCTTCAGTCAGTTTGGCATCGAAGTTATACATGCCACTTTGGTTGTCTAAGCCCATGGCGAGATAACGACGGGATTGCAAATCATGGAAGACTTCTAAAGTATCCCACTGAGCAGGTACTTCGTAGTAATTCAAGCCATGTGCAACGGCCACACGATACAACTGATCACGGTTGTCGTAGAGATCGGCGATTGACACTTGCCATGAATCTTCATCAAGGTACATATCGCGCACTTTATAAATGTGGCGCATACCATCTTTCAGCGTCGCCCTCACTTGCCATACGCGGTGTTTTTCCCAACGAACGTATTCAGGATTCACATGACCAGGTTTCAATATTTGGTCATATTTCAGCTTATCTGAATGCAGTTTGTAATCGTTGTACGGGATATAAATTTCTTTTTTGCCAACCAGTTCCCAGTTGTAACGCACTGGAGAACCGTTAAACATATCGAAATCATCTGTCGTACGCAGACCATCTGACACTGTACCCGGTGTATCAAAAGCCACGTTTGGCGCTTTACGGACTCGACGTTGACCTGTGTTATAGGTCCAAGCTTGGCGGGGAAGCGCCTCTTGATCCATGGTTTCTTTAACCAATAAGGCTGTACCTGCTAAACGTGCAGGCTGAGTCACCACTTGCTTAAAGTAGAACAGCGTATTGCTGGCTTTAAGCTGATCTAAGGTAATTTCTGGGCGAGAATATTCGAAGCGAATTTCCTCAGCCGTTTCGACTAAGCTATAGCTACCATCGGCTGTCGGTGCAGCTTGGCTACGGGAAGTTTCGATATCGATACCACGAAAACGCAAAATGTGGTTCCAAATTGCTTCTAAACCATTTGCAGGGATCGGGAATGGAATACCAATAGCCGCGCCAGAAATACCATTGCCCTGTGCAATCAGTTCAGCACGAGTCGCGTTAACTTTAGTCGCATCGTAAACGAACTGTGGTACAGAGGCGCTACGGCGAGTCTTATACACATTCATCTTGTAGGTATCAGGGTAAAGTTCGAACAACTTCATCTGACCCGGCGTTAAGAAATCTTTATATTGCGCTTTGTTAGCATTGGTAATAGTAAATTCTATCTTATCCTCAGGGAAAGGATCTGGGTGATGCATCCCTTTGGTATAACCCGCCACAGGCTGAGTGATACCACCATCCCACGCAGGAATAGAACCATCAGCATTACCTGCTTTTTCAGCACCTAAAGGGGTAAGTTCATTGCCAAGTTTTGCCGCATCAGCTTCTGATATCTTAGCCATAGCGACTGGCGCTGCGAACGCCAGCATGACTGCACTCGCCAATATCGTCAGTTTCTTCATTGTTTGAGTCCTTTTAGATCGAATACTTGATATTGAATGAAACATAATCACGATCTGCCATCGCATTCGTCGTACCGACACCGCCAAAGAAATTGTTATAGGAGATATCTGCACCCCAACGGTTTTGATAGTCGAAGTTAACGCCTAGCGCGACAGACTTACGTCCTTCCGTGAACAGGAACATAGGATCAGGTGTAATACCATCAACGTCATGGGAGAAAATCACCCGTGGAGACATATTGACCCCAGCAAATATGTTGTTGAAATCCGCCTTTCCAACTAAACGGTATCCCCAAGCAAAGTCGGTTGGGAACGGGTTAGTTTCAGGACCGTTGTGCAAGGCTTGAATGATGCCGAGCATATCTGGGTTGCCGCCAGAACGTGACGTACCAGGACCATTGAGACGTAGCTCATCAAAACCTGGCATATCATGGATCCACACGCCACCCACTTCGGCCAACATAGTCAAGTTATCTAAACCTAACGTTGGACCAAATAAATGGGTGAAAGTCATCTGCGCCTGAGTGGTATCAAGACGGATAAAGCCATCCACGGTTTCACCCGGCTTAACATCTTTAATCTGTGAAATACCATCGAGATCTGGACGAAGACCAGCGTTAGCTAACTGCTGTGGCATACCGGCAAACAATAATTCTACGTCATCGATTTGCAGTGGTTCATCCTGACGATGGGCAATTTCAGCCGCGACAGAGGTATCACCAACCAAGGTATTGAAACTGAAACCATAAAGCTTGATATCTTCTGGATAAACGATTTGCGCCTTAGAGAAACTCTTCAAATTGAGCAGCAATTCACGATCAATGTTACCCGAGTTTTGACCTATGGTCGCCAGATCAGACAAAAGTGCACCCGTGCTAAAATCGGCGGCAGTACCACTGATAAGAGGACGACGGCTATGGTAATTCATGAAATAAAAACCAAATTCGGTTTCACCCAGTGAAGGCGCGTAATAGCCCAGCTTAATACCATATTGGCCATCATTGCTTGGCTCTGCCTCATCCTGCACTAGCGTCACTTTTGTTGGGTAGGCTAAGGCCATAGAAACCAATTGCTGTGTCGGAATAGATTGGCCGCTGGCAATCATGCCCGCTAAACGCTCGTATTCTTGCATCACAAAGTCTAAATTGATGTCAGGGTTAGCATTAAACCCAAGCTGAGCGTTTTGAGCGTAACCACCGAAACCCGCAAAATCGTTAGTCGCAAAAATAGAACCCGGCGTTGGTACCCAAATAGGTTGCCAATCATATTGATAGAATGCTTCTACCGTTAATGAATCCGTCAAACCAAGGGAAGCCCACACCATACCTTGAGGTCTGAACGCTTCTTTGAGTTCAGCACCTGGCGCATTAAGTATGTTCAAGTCAACGGCGTTGATTTCACTGATCCCATGGGCAATCAGTGTACTTTCACCCCATGACACCACTTGATTACCTACACGAATAGATAATGGATTAGCGCCATCGTTAAGATCAAAGTTGCCATACACAAACGCATCGAGTAAGCGAATATCTTTACATTGAACTTCTGAAGCACGGTTATCTTCGCAAGGGTCAAACTCTTTGCCCGTTATCGGATCATTAAAATCATAATTACCGTCATTGAGTTTGCGATCATAGAAATACATACCACGAGCGAATAAACCGTAGTTTTTGTATTTCAATGACAATTCATGCAAACCTTTAACGATTTCGGATGTGGTATCGCCTTGAGAATAAAGTAAATTACTTAAGTCATTGTTACTGGAATACGATCCGGGCTGGGCCCAAATCTCAGCAGAAGTATATTTAGTATTGCCAAATGCGCTGTAATTAGACCAATCGAATTGGGGTTGATTAACCTTACCAATTTGACCTTCCCAATCGCGCTCCCCTACACGCCAGCTCGCACCAGCAGTCCAAGTTGAGTCAAATGTGCCCTCAACCTCTCCCCAATTAAAAGATACTGCATTAACGCTTGGGATCATTAACAAACTCAATGCCGACGCCACCCCCAAAGCAAGCGCCGATTTGTTAAAACTATTTTTAACAATTTTCATTTTAGCTCTCCGTACCCTGCTGGATTCTTTGTTTTAGGAATTACAACCAACATCTTGTTAGCTCACAGGTAACATCATTGTTACAGCAATTAATCCCCTTGAGCAAGGCGCAGTTAGAGAAAATTTTCTAAAGAATTAAGCATGTAGGTACATTTGTACCGTTAACTAAAAAGGAGAGATTTAAATTAGCGAAAAGCGGAATAGGAATGAAACATAAAAACACATTAAAAAATCATATAATTCATTAACATATTTAAAAATAAAATATCACAAAGCGAGCTTAGTAATCAGCCGACCGTTTAAAGTAATTGCTCTAAGTAAAGATAAACAAATTAAGACTAAACTCGATTTAATGAAACAAATTGTCCCTTGTCATCTAAAACCAATTTGAAATAGCCTTGAATGCCATTTTCGGTTAAAAAACGCCTAAAATGACGGCCATTAATCCACAAAATCCGCCCTTGAGTTTCACGAACCTCGACTTTATCGGCAAGCCCTTGATAATAAGGTAAGAAATCTCGATAGCTGATCGATAGTTTGAAATACAGTTCCATAATATCAGGGCAGCACAGACTGCTGCCCTCCTCCTACAAACTGCTATTTTGCCAATGCTTTAGAGACTTTTTCGTACATATCCTTAGATAAGTCAGGCAAAGCCAAAAGTTGTCCTAAACAGGCTTTTATCAAGGTTTGGCGGCCTAAGTCGAATTTATGATACTGGATCAATGGCGTCACCATACGGGCCGCAACCTGCGGATTGAGCTTATTAAGGGTCATTAAGCATTCGGTTAAGAAAGCATAACCCTTACCGTCTCTATGGTGGAATTGATAAATATTACCGGCAGCAAAACTGCCCACTAAAGCACGCACTCGGTTTGGATTGCTCATACTAAAGCACTTGTGTTGCTGCAACTGACGCAAACACTCAATCACATCATCTGCATCACGGGTCGCTTGCAACATAAACCATTTATCCATCACCAATGGTGTATCCTGCCAACGTAGCTCAAATGTCGTCATCAGTTCATCACGACAAGGTAAATTCCCAACATTGGCTGCCGTCAACGCACCAAGAGAATCCGTCATATTACTGGCGTTATCGAACTGAGAAATCACTAACCCCTCAGCCTCATCCGACACCCGAGCTAACCAAGTTAAACACTGATTTTTAAGGGCTCTTGCCTGCGTACTCTCTACTGCGACTAAAGAACGATATAGCGCAATCAATTCATCTTCACTATGTGAAGCGAGCTCTATTAGTACAAATTCACGTGCTAAAGCTAACGCATCTAGATCAACATTCTCTGTTTGCTCAATCAAAGCCGAAGCCGTAGGTATCGCTAATATTTCGGCGATCAATGCCGGATCAAGCTCAGTGTCTAACAACACACCTTTAAAACTATCGCGCACACGGGGATCGAGAGCCATAGCTTGTTGCTGTTGTAAACTCGCCACATTTTGCCAAATAGCTTGACTCACTAGGGTCACAGAGGCTTCCCAACGCGCCACTTCGCTGCTAGCAAAACGCATCAAGTGAACGAGTTGATCCACATTGAATCGATATTGTAATTTGACGGGAGCGGAAAAGTTTTGCAGTAACGAAGCGACGGGTTTATGAGTGAGTCCATCAAAGCTAAACACTTGTTCAGTTTGAGTAAAATCGAGAATCTCATTCACTAAAGAATGGCCCTTCGCATCTAAGAGCTCTAAGCTAAACGGAATATGCAGCGGTGATGCACAGTTCACTAGACTTTGTTTAAGGGTCAATTGATAAACGCCCGTTTGCGCATCAAAACTGTCCATCGCAGTCACAATCGGCGTACCGGCTTGGCTATACCATAAACGGAATTGGGTTAAATCCACTCCGCTGGCATCTTCCATTGCCGCCACAAAATCATCACAGGTGACAGCTTGGCCGTCGTGGCGTTTAAAATACAGTTTCATTCCCGCCTGAAACTTTTCTTCGCCGAGCAAAGTGTGCATCATGCGGATGACTTCAGCGCCCTTGTTATACACAGTCACAGTGTAGAAATTATTCATCTCAATGACAGATTCTGGACGAATAGGATGGGACATAGGGCCAGAATCTTCTGCAAATTGCTGATTTTTGATCACTTTAATTGCGTGAATTCGATTCACAGCACGAGAGCCTAAATCTGAGCTAAATTCTTGATCGCGAAAAACCGTTAAGCCTTCTTTTAAACTTAATTGGAACCAATCGCGGCACGTTACGCGGTTTCCTGTCCAATTATGAAAATACTCATGGCCTACAACCGATTCAATGCCGTGATAATCCTCGTCGGTGGCCGTTAAGGTATCTGCAAGCACATATTTAGTGTTAAAGATATTTAAGCCTTTGTTTTCCATCGCACCCATATTGAAAAAGTCGACGGCCACTATCATGTAAATATCTAAATCATACTCAAGATCAAAACGGCTCTCATCCCATGCCATGGATTTCTTAAGTGATGCCATCGCATGGTGTGCTTTATGTAAATTACCTTTATCAACGAATACTTGCAGGATCACTTTACGGCGACTGCGGGTAATGAACTCATCTTGCAACAGATCAAAATCGCCAGCGACTAAGGCAAACAAGTAAGCCGGTTTTGGAAACGGATCTTGCCAGCAAACATAATGGCGACCGCCCTCTAATTCGCCTTGATCAATCAAATTACCGTTACTCAGTAAAAACGGGAATGCGGCTCTATCGGCTTCGATGCGCACAGTATATTTGGCTAATACATCGGGACGGTCGAGGAAATAAGTGATCCGTCTAAAGCCCTCAGCCTCACATTGCGTGCAGTAGGCACCATCGGACATATACAGGCCTTCAAGGCTCGAATTGACCTCGGGATCGAGCTTAGTGACGATGTTCAGCTCAAACTCATCAAGCTCAGTTTCTAGAACTAATTGACCTGCACTAACATGGTAAGGCACAGCATCACCATTAATAGTCAGTGAAACAATGGTCAAATCTTCGCCATCCAACACTAAGGCTTGTGCATGTTTTGAAGTGCGTTTTATACGACTGATCGCCTGCACTTGGGTTTCATTGCCTGCCAAATTAAAAGCTAAATCGATAGTCTCTATCGTAAAAAGTGGCGCTTGATAATCTTTTAAGTATTTTGCTTGAGCTTGTGTCATTTCGATCCCTTTAACGCTGATCTAAATAAGAAAAAACGCGCCATAAGCGCGCGTTTTGATATCGGATAAATCGACTCGACTAGCGCCTACTTAGCACTAGTTTTAGCCATTTTTTGCACATCAGCCATATCTAAGGTGATATAAGCGGTTTCGTCTAAAAATGCATCTGGCAATTCAGCGTCGTCTTTAATGTCTTCCATTGATTTAACCGGTGCCAAACCATTGGCGACTCGACGCTCGTTTGTTCTGTCGAGGACTTTTTTCTCATCGGCTTCACGGGAAGCAATACGCTCACTTTCAACCAGAGACACAGTTTTCTCTTTATGATGCTTTTTAAAATCGGCAATATCTTGATTGATATAGGCAAACTCTACGCTGTTTTTTATACGGTTAAGGTGCTTAGATTCAAGGCTAGTCACTAACTCAGGCGTAACATCATTAAGCGTGCCATATTGCGCCATAGGCACTTTATCCCAAGGTAAAGCATTTTTCTCTTCAGCTTCACCGTACTCGCCCGGCTCCAACGCACTTGGGTAAGCAATGTTGGGGGTCACACCTTTAATCTGTGTACTACCACCATTAATACGGTAGAACTTTTGAATCGTATACTGCACATGGCCAATTGGCTTCTCATACATGTCGTAGATACGGCCTAGGCTCTTATGCTGCTGTACTGTGCCTTTCCCAAAACTTGACTCACCGACGATCAGTGCACGGTCATAATCTTGCAATGCGGCAGCAAAAATTTCAGAGGCTGAAGCACTGTAACGGTCAACCATCACAGTCAATGGTCCTGCATAACTGGTTTTACCGTCGTTATCACGATGCGCAGACACTCGTCCATCGGCATCACGAATTTGCACTACAGGGCCCATATCGATAAAGAGTCCCGTCAGCAGCACGGCTTCCGTTAATGCCCCCCCACCGTTACCTCTAAGGTCGATGACAATGCCTTCTACTTTGGCGTCGTTTAACTTCACTAGCTCTTTTTCAACGTCCTGCGACAAATTCATATAGAAACCAGGAATTTGGATCACGCCGACTTTGCGATTAGCATACTCGCCGTCTTTAGGTTCAATCACCTTAGAGGTTGCAGCTCTGTCTTCAAGGCGAATTTTATCGCGAACTAAGGTAACGTCGAATGGCTTCGCATTCGAACCACCTTTCTTCGGTAAAATTTGCAGTACAACTTTACTGCCCTTAGGCCCTTTGATCAGATCAACTACGTCGTCTAAACGCCAGCCAATCACATCAACAATTTCACCGCCTTCTTGACCGACGCCGACAATCTTGTCTTCCGGCGACAGTTTTTCACTGCCCGCAGCAGGGCCGCCAGTAATTAAACTTTTAATGACAGTGTAATCGTCTTCGAGTTGCAGTTGAGCACCAATGCCTTCAAGACTCAAGTTCATTTCCATTTGGAAACGTTCAGCATTGCGTGGTGAAAGGTAACTTGTATGTGGCTCAATGCTACGGGAGAAGGCATTCATCACGCCTTGGAACACGTCTTCACTGTTAGTTTGAATCAACCGTTTAATAGCGTTGTTGTAACGCTTTTGGAGGATATCAACAATCTCAGGCCATTGTTTACCTGTGAGTTTAAGATTTAGTGCATCGTATTTAACACGTTGACGCCATAACTCATTAATTTCTGTCTGGTCTTTTGGCCATGCGGCCTCATCGCGATCGTACTCATAGGCATCACCGGGCGCAGAAAAATCCATCTCTTTATCTAATAGAGATAAAGCATAGACAAAGCCTTCATAGCGGCGCTTTTGGACGATATCAAACATTTTATAGGCAGGCTCAAGTTCACCAGAACTAAGCATGTCATCGAATTGGGTAACATAAGGTTTAAAACTATCGACATCCGCTTGGGTTAACACATTGCGGCGATAATCCAACTGCTGCAGATAACGATCAAAAATTTGCGCAGAAAAGGCGTCATCGAGATTGAATCTATGATAGTGCGAACGAGTGTATAAGTCCGTTACCCTTTTGCTCGCAACCTTATGTTGCGCTTCCTGCTTGAGAGTGGGTAACTCGCTGATTTGAATAGTGGGTGGTACGGCCCAAGCCGAGAATCCGACAAAAACAGTGGCGATCGAGGTAGCCAAAGTGAGTTTTCGCATCAACAAGTTACTCCGTTTTAATAAATGATTACAGCAGGATATGTTCTGCTCTAACTTTAATCGTTAGGCCACTATCAAGCTGAACATGAATATCTTCCTTGTTAATGTCAGTAATCACACCGGCTACGGGTGTCATACCTAATTTAACATTGACGCGTTGTTTTTTCGTTAAATCAGTCAATTGTGCTTGAACATAATTGACGACTGGCGCTGCAGCTTTTGGTGCAGGCTTAGCAGGACGCTCAGTTTTAGGACGCTGAGGAACGGCCACCTTTTTAGGTGCTTTCTTCGCCGCAGGCTTAGGTGCAAGTGCTGCACGTTTCGCTTTGGCCTTATCCTGACTCTCTTTCAACATGGCTTGAGCATGATCAATGTGCTCTTGCTCTAACTCGCCGCAAGGTTCGCCATCCAGGTTTACGCGTTGTGCGCCCGCTTTAACGCACTTTAAATAGCGCCAGCTGCTGGTGTAACGTCTCAAGGCAACTCTGAGCTGAGTTTTACTGACTTTAGAATCATCAGCCAACCTTTCAGCCAAATCTTGAAACAATCCGATTTTTAATGGCTTAGTTTCACCTTCAGCAATAAAGCACAAAGGAAATGTTTCATACAAATACGCCAAAATTGCATTGGTGTCGGTCAACTTTTCTGTTGATTCCATCATTACTTCCACAGTCAAAAAGGGACATCGATTCGAGGTGATATATATCAGCTTCTTACATGTCGTTTATCTTCGTTAAACTCAATATTGAGTCAACGTACAAATTAGCATCCTAGCCGCGTTTACTAAAGTTAAAAAATATACCTTAACAAATTTTGACAGCTCAAAACACTAAGCTTATTCATTGCATGCCAATCAAACCAGCTTAATGCGTGCAGGCGCATATTATAAGGCGCACGCCACCGATTGCGACTATGAATTATGCGTTATTGTACGCAAATTAATCAAATAGGCAGTTTTCAAAACTTTTAACCAGTAATTCCAGCCCCTTTTGGTCTTCTTCATCGAAACGATCGAAGATAGGACTGTCAATATCGAGCACGGCAACCACGTTACCTTGCGCACGAACTGGCACAACGATTTCAGAATTACTGGCAGAATCACAGGCAATATGACCATCAAATTGATGGACATCGGCCACTCGCTGAGTTTGATTAGTGAATGCTGCTGTACCACACACACCTTTTCCTAACGGAATGCGTGTACAAGCCACTTTACCTTGAAACGGACCAAGAACCAGTTGTTCACCACGCATGACGTAGAATCCCACCCAGTTCAGCTCAGTTAAATTATCATTGAGCAAGGCTGAAAAATTCGCCATCGCCGCAACAAGGTCGTCTTCCCCTTCCAACAAGGCCAAGGCTTGACGGTTAAGTGACTCATAAAATTTCGATTTCATTACATTTCCTAACAATTTTATTCTGCTGCTTCGGTCTTTTTAGCCGCTTTTTTCGCTGCAGGCGGATTCGTTGGCGTACTATTAACCTGAACGGCGCCTTTAAGCAAGTTCGTCAGCTCATCTTTATTGTTAGCAAAATAGAATGCGAGCTTTTCACCCACACTTTCATCTATACCCAAATCAGCTTTTTGAATGAAGGGGATAAGGTTATCGGCGATATCGAGCATCTTATCGTAGGCATCAGCCTCCTTCTTAGATGTGAATGTCATCTTTTCAACCCCTTCTCTGACCACGACAAACTGTGTTATTACTGCCATGACTGCCCTCGCACTGTTTTTATATACAGTAACTAGAGTGACATAGATTGAACTTGTGATGCAAGTGTTCTGATTAATCTGATATTATTAGCGTACTTTCGTTGCCAAGATTATAAAAGCGCTAGACGTGGCTGAACAGCTAACTAGCACGACACTTTGCACCGATCTCGCTGTTATTACTCCTATTAGGCTAATATATATTTTTATATGCATGAAAACGCAGCAGAAAATTCAGTAACCCTATGCCGTTCCTGCGATTTAGCGATCCGCAAACGTGCCTTGCCTAGCGGCGTTAGAGCACTCTGTCCTCGTTGCAGCACTGCACTTTATGACACGCCATACTGCTCTGTGAATGGTATGTTAGCCCTATGTATTTCGGCATTAGTGTTTTATTTCCCTGCCAATTTTTTACCCGTACTCGAGATCCACTTTTTCGGCAGTATTCGTACTACTACGGTTTTCCAAGGGGCATTTGCAGTATTTGACCAAGGCTATTGGGTTGTAGGTGTCGCCGTACTTGCCGCAGCTGTGATAGGTCCAGGCTTATTACTGTTATCGATATTGACACAGATTTTAATTGTAAAATGGGGGTTGAGTAGCCTTTTTTGGCGTAACTCATTGAAGCAGTTATTAAAATTTCATGGTATCTTATCGCAGCTCACTATGCTGGAAATTTATGTGATCAGCTTTTTAGTTTCATCATTTCAGCTATCTGATTTTTCGGACATTTATTTTGGTATGGGCACATTTTGCTTCACTATGCTGTTTCTCGTGACCTTGTTTCTACAAAGAGAATACGACTTAGAACATATGTGGACGTTATTGGAAGGTCATAGCTGATATGAAACAACAAGGTAAAGATATCGGCCTATGTCTCTGTAAAGTGTGTAGCCAACTCAACAGCAGTGAACTCACGCACTGTCAGCGCTGTGAAACTGAGTTGCACGTCAGAGACTATTCCAGCCTGCAAAAAAGTTGGGCTTTGTTGATTACCGCTGCCATCTTGCTGGTGCCAGCCAACATTTACCCTATCACTATGCTGACCAACCAAGGCCAAGTGCGGCACGACACCATTTTTTCAGGCATTTTGCATTTAGTACATTCAGATATGCTGCCTATTGCCATCATAGTGTTTACCGCCAGTATTTTAGTACCATGGATTAAAATCATCGGCTTATCCATTTATCTGTGTGCGATAAGCTTTGATATCCCGATTTCAAAAAAGAAATTGATGGTGGGTTTTCACATCATCGAATGGATTGGCCGCTGGTCAATGCTCGATTTATTTGTCATCTCAATCACAGTGGCATTAGTGAACATGGGACAATTACTCGACGCGAAACCCGCGCCTGCGGCTACCGCATTTGCCTTGGTGATTCTGTTAACTCAGTTAGCCGCAAAAGTTTTAGACACTCGTTTACTCTGGGATCGATTGGAACCTCAAGATGACACAAATTGAATCGCCGAAAGTTATAAAGAAAAAACTCTTTTCGCCCATTTGGCTGCTTCCTATTGTCGCGTTGGCATTAGGTGCTTGGCTGGGCATTAAGAGCATTAAAGAATCGGGGGTTGAAATTCAAATTCACTTTCCGAGCGCCACAGGGATTGATGTGGGTAAAACCTTAGTCAAATACCAAGGTTTGACTGTCGGTAAAGTTAAAGACATTGGCATAGATGACGATCTCAAAGGCGTGAACGTCAAGGTCATGATGGACTACCGCGCTAAGCCTTTCTTGAATAAAGAAACCCTCTTCTGGCTTGTCACACCTAAAGCAAGTATTACAGGTGTTGAAGGCTTAGATGCGCTGTTTTCGGGTAACTATATTGCTATCCAACCAGGGAAAGGTAATGCCTCGACCTTTTTTGAAGCAGAACGCCAACCGCCGCCGATGCAAATCGGCTCAGAAGGTGTGATGGTCGAATTGACCTCCGATAAACTCGGTTCACTCGATGTTGGCTCGCCAATATTTTTCCGCCAAATCCCCGTGGGTAGCGTGGTCAGCTATCGTTTAGATGGCAATCAAAGAGTCATTATCAGCGCTTTCATTCAAGAGCAATATGCGCGGTTAGTGAAGAAAAATTCTCACTTTTGGAATGTTTCTGGCGTCAAAATTGATGCTTCACTAACTGGAGTTAAAGTCAGTTCAGAGAGTTTGGCATCCATTCTGGCTGGCGGCGTGAGTTTCAGCTCTGACGATAAAGCAGACATAGCTAAAAACGGTGACGTTTTTTCGCTTTATGATTCAGAAACCACTGCCCTTGGCGGCATAGAAATAAACCTAACCATGGCTGACGCTAACGGTATCGACAAAGGCACCCGCATCGTTTATCGCGGCATGAGCATTGGCAGTATTTTAAGTAAACAACTCACGTCCAATGGTGTTACAGCCGTGGCTAAGTTTGAACCTCAATACGGTTCACTGTTAACTAACGACGGCGTGTTTTGGCTTGAAGGTGCTGATATTTCCCTCTCAGGTATTAAAAATCCAGAACGTTTACTGACAGGTAGCGTGATCAACTTCCTGCCAGGCATCAACACCAAAAGCGCGGTACCAAGCAGCTTTGCCTTACAATCAAAGGCACCTGATTTACTGCAATCAAAGAAGCGTTTCTTGACCTTAACCTCAGCCGAAAACATGGGCATTTCAGCGGGCGCTCAAGTTCGCTTCAAGCAAATACCCATCGGTTCAGTGCTTGCGGTTAAGTTAACTAAAGATTTATCGGCGGTGGAATACCAACTCGAGCTACAACCTGAGTTTGCCAGTCTAATTCGCAGCGACAGCTATTTTGTGCCTGAGTCGGCATTAACGGTAAACGCATCGTTAGACGGTGTCTCAGTCAAAGCAAGGGATTTTACAACGCTCACTCAAGGTGCAGTTAGCTTGATCCAAGGTCAAAGCGACACACCTTTAGCTGCTAACAGCGCTCTGACCCTCTTTAGCTCTGTGGATGCCGCGACAGCTTTTTATGATCGTCAACAGCAAGTGCATTTAACGTTAATCAGTCAAGATGGCGCCGATGTCAGCCAAGGCTCACCGATTTACTATAAAAAAATGCAAATTGGCACAGTTGACTCAGTGAACTGGCAAAGTAAGACCGAAGACTTTGCTATCAAGCTCGCTATCGACAAACAATTCCAGCCCTTGCTGAAAAAGCCGAATGTGTTCTGGCGTAACAGCGCCGTGGATATCAGTGCCAGTCTTGCCGGTATTGATGTCGCCGTTGCCCCGCTACAAGGGGCATTAAAGGGCAGCATCAGTCTGGGACTGCTTGATAGCAATGACAAAGCCAGCAATGCAGCTAACTTAAAACTCTATGAAAGCAAGCAGCTGGCATTAACTCAGGCGCAGGCGATTCGCCTCATATTACCCGCCTCCAGTAAGCTTACGGCCAAGGCCGCGATTCGCTATCAAGGTCATCAAGTGGGTGAAGTGTCGCAGGTGAAGCTCAATGCGGATCTCGATACACTCACAGCTAGCGCATATCTCTACGGGGAATATGCCGAACATTTCAGCCGCAGTGACTGTGAATATCATTTAGTGGATGCACAAATTTCTCTGGCGGGGATCAAAGCGCCAGAAACGCTGATCACAGGTCCTTACATAGGAGTCTTACCGGGTAAGGGCAGTCAAAAAGCGACCCAGTTTGTTGCCAACCTCGCTGCCAGCAGCTATGCCAATGTTGCCGAAGATGCGCTGAAATTCATTCTAGAAGATACTAGCCTAGGCTCAATGAAAGTCGGCACACCTATCTTCTTCCGAGGGATTAAAGTCGGTCAAATCGACGGTTATAGCCTATCGACACAGGGTAATAGTGTATTGATGCAGGCCCATATCGAGGCTCAGTACAGTCACTTAGTGAATCAAAGCAGTCAGTTCTGGGATGCCTCAGGGATTAAAGTCGATGTCGGCCTCTTTTCAGGTGCACAAATCGAAGCGGGCTCGCTGGAAACCTTACTCGCTGGCGGCATCAATGTGGCGACTAAGGACACGACTCAAGGGGATAATCGTTTAGCGACTGGGACAGTATTAAGATTACAACACAAAGCCGAAAACGAATGGCAGCAATGGGCACCAGCCCAGTAATTTTTTTCATCAAAATACTTACACCAACGCACTAATATTAAAGCTCTTATAAATAAATCAGGCGCATAATGCGCCTGATTTATTTTTAGCTTCTCTCGCAATGTTATTGAGACATTCTAGATCGCTCAATACTCTAGCCCCCTTATCCATAAAACCAATAACAAACAGCAATCGCGGCGCTGATCCCCGCAAAGTCCGCAGTTAAACCGCAAGCCAAGGCGTGGCGTCCATGGCGAATACCCACAGAACCAAAATACACAGCGAGAACATAGAAAGTGGTTTCAGTGCTACCCTGAAAAATCGCCGCTAATCGACCCGCAAAGGAATCTACTCCGTGGTGATCCATTGTCTCAAGCATCATGGCTCTGGCACCTGAGCCACTAAAAGGTTTCATCAGCGCGGTCGGCATAGCATCGACAAAACGCGTATCAAAACCTAATATCCGCACACCAGTGGCAATCAAGTGCAACAGATAATCCAAGGCGCCGGATGCACGCAGTAAACCAATCGCTAATAGCATGGCGAGCAAATAAGGGATCAATTGGATGGATTGGGCAAAACCCGCCTTCGCCCCATCAATAAACTCATCATAAACCGCCACCTTGCGAATGCCCGCAACAATCACGAAGGTAAATATCAATAACAGCAAAATACCATTGCCCATTGCCGTCGACACAGTGCCAATGGCCTCAGCACTTAAGGTCATCAGATAAAAACCACTCGCCACTAATCCTGAGAGCATCAAGGCGCCATAACCGAGCACCACTGAGTTTAATAATGAAATTCGCTGCACTAACGCCACAACCAGCAAGCCCGCCAATGTCGATGCCGAAGTAGCCAGTAAAATCGGCAAGAAAATATCCGCAGGCGCAGCGGCACCTTGCTGGGCACGGTAAAGGAATACCGTCACAGGCACTAAGGTCACAGAGGAAGTATTGAGTACTAAAAATAAGATTTGCGCATTGGTCGCCACGGTTTTTAGCGGATTTAAACTCTGTAAATCATGCATCGCCTTTAAACCAAGTGGTGTGGCGGCATTATCTAACCCAAAGATATTCGCTGTTAAATTCATCGTGATACTGCCAAAGGCCGGATGCCCCTTGGGCACTTCAGGCATCAAACGGCGCAGTAATGGCTCAAACACAAAGGCAATAGCGCCGACAACGCCAGCCTTTTCTCCTACCTGCATCAATCCCATCCACAGGGAAAGCACGCCAATCAGCCCAAGGGAAATTTCAGCAGCAAGCTTAGCACTCGCAAATAATGCGGCGACCGAAGCCGATAGGACTTCTATGTGCCCATTGAACAGTTGCACTGCTATTGCAAGCAATGCTGTGATAAAAAAAGCCAACCACACGCGATTCAGCACGCTAATCCCCTTATTTTTATTTGTTTTTATTCTATTAGCTCATGGCTACTGAGTGCTAGCTTTATGGCGACTCATTCCAATATCGCTCAAATCGTCAAGCATAAACATTAAATCACAATAGCAGCCTTGGCTGCTCGGGAGAAAATCTCAGACCCAATAAGGGATTATGATATACTCGCGCCAGTTGATACACAGTCTATTTTCCTATGGTTCAATGAAATCAATGGTCCAATTAAATCAAAATTTTATCGATACAATCACCCAAGAACTCCCCGCCCATTTATCCATGGACGAGTTTATTGCCGCTTGCGACAGGCCGCTTAGACGTTCAATTCGGGTCAATACCTTAAAAATTAGCAGCGACGACTTTAAGACCCTGATGCAACCTAAGGGCTGGACGTTCGATCCTATTCCTTGGTGTGAAGACGGATTTTGGATCAGTTACGACGAAGAAGAACAGCTCGGCAATGCCTTAGAGCACATTCAGGGTCTATTCTACATTCAAGAAGCCAGCTCTATGTTGCCGCCGACCGCACTATTTACGCCTAGTGCAAAGTGGCAGTGCGTACTCGATCTCGCCTCCGCACCCGGTTCAAAAACCACTCAAATGGCCGCATTGATGCAAAACCAAGGCTTATTGGTGGCTAATGAGTATTCGGCGAGCCGCGTAAAAGTATTGCACGCCAATGTGCTGCGCATGGGTGCGAGCCACTGCGCCCTCACTCATTTCGATGGCCGTGTATTTGGCGAATACCTGTACGAAAGTTTTGATGCCGTGCTTATCGATGCGCCCTGTGGCGGTGAAGGCACAGTGCGTAAAGACGCCGATGCACTAAAACACTGGAGCCTAGACGATGTGCTGGCGATTAGCGAAACCCAAAAAGCCTTAATCGAATCGGCGTTTCTCGCCCTGAAACCCGGTGGCATTTTGGTCTACTCAACCTGCACCTTAAACCGCCTCGAAAACCAAGGCGTGTGCGAGTATTTAAAGCAAGTCTACGGCGATGCGGTGCAATTTGAATCCTTAAGCGATTTATTTGATGGCGCAGATCGAGCTACAACGCCCGAAGGCTTCTTACATGTCTGGCCACAGATTTACGACAGTGAAGGTTTCTTTGTCGCTAAATTGACAAAAACGGCCTCAGTGCCGCGTTTACAACCAGAGCCTAAACTACAGAAAAACTTTCCCTTCACGCCCGCATCAGCGAAACAAGCCCAAGGGATCAAAGACTATTTTCAGCAGGATTTAGGCATCAGCTTACCGGACGAACTCATCATGGTTCGCGATGATGAATTCTGGCTATTTCCGCATGAATTCAACGCTTTTATCGGCCGTATGCGCTTTCAGCGCATTGGTATTAAACTCGCCGATAACAGTAAACACGGCTTTAAAGTCCGCCATGAAGCGATTATTGCATTAGCAGGAAAACAGCTCAGCCCAACCGCAAAAACGGTCGATGTGAGCGATGTTGAAGCGAAAGAATATTTGATGGGGCGAGATATTGCCCTAAACACCGCAGTGAAAGCTCAAGGTGAAGTGATCGTCTGTTATGGCGGAGCACCATTAGGCATGGCGAAACATTTAGGCAATAAGTTAAAAAACAACCTACCCAGAGACTTAGTGAAAGATAAAGTGTTACTGCTACCAGAACAGACAAAATCGTTATAATTTCGCTGTTTTTTAGCGATAAATAACCTAAAAAAGGGGAAAGTGAGCGCGACTACAAGACAAAAGCTCGACTACACTGAGTCTATTGTAAAGCGCACTGCATGGCGCTTTCACCTGTAGCGCACGGCTCTTCAACGAGCCATTCCCCTAGGCCCAAACAGCTTTCATCGTTTTGGGCCTTTTTTTATGCCTGAGCCTTTTTGCTTGAGTCTTTTTGCCTCAGTGTTGGCAATCATGAAATCGCATAACGTGGGTCAAAGCACTTGCTGCTAACGGCCAACTAAACGCGCTGCATCTTTGAATAAATTAAAGAAGTTATTGCTGGTGTATTCAGCAAGATCTTCGTAACGCTCACCTCTAAGCTCTGCCACAAACTCAGCCACATCGCGCACATAGGCTGGCTGATTTTCTTGTCCACGGTGTGGGATCGGCGCCAAATAAGGCGAATCAGTTTCAACTAGCAGACGATCCTGAGGCACTTTACGGATAACGGTTCGTAGATCACCCGCATTTTTAAAAGTGACTATGCCTGAAACCGAAATATAAAAGCCAAGATCAATCGCCGCTTTCGCCATCTCCCAGTTCTCGGTAAAGCAATGCAGCACGCCGCCAACGTTATCCGCGTTGCCCTGCTTAAGCATATTGATCGTATCTTCACGTGCATCACGGGTATGGACAATTAAAGGTTTATTCACTTCGACCGCAAGGGCAATCTGCTGCTCAAAACATTGCTGTTGCAACAGCTTAGTGTCGTCGGCATAAAAATAATCTAACCCCGTTTCACCAATCGCGACCACTTTAGGATCGGTGGCAAAGCGGCGGATTTGCTCAACATCGAGGCCTTCTTTAACGTCTAATGGATGCACACCTAATGACAAAAATACCTGTTCGAAGGCTGCAACTTTATCTCGCATCGATTCAAATCCTTGCTGGCGTACATTCACGCACAACATATAGTCCACGCCACGGGCTTTAGCATTAGCAAGAATCTGTTCTAAGGTTTGTTGATCAGGCGCCGCTTTGAGGCGATCGAGATGGCAGTGTGAATCAATAAGCACAAGGATTTCCAAGCAGAGTAACAAAGGACGACAAGGATACCCAGCCAAGAGATCGAGGTCAAATTCAACAGAAGTAAATAGCCAGTTTAGGCAGTGAACAAACGTTTAAACCAGATCAATAATGCAGGCTAAGCTACATAGTGCAGGTTAGATCGCCGGAGGCGAGTTCGCGGGACAGTAACTTTTCGATATGGTGTTTATGGCTATCTGGCTCAGAAATAATTTTAATGCCAATCCCCACAGGGCGGCCACCCGACGCTCCTAAGGGATTAATCCACACCACAACACCACGAAATTCATTAGTGAGAGTTGCGCCGGGTAAACGATACGCAATCGTCAGCGGTTGGCCAAGATAATGACTTTCACTGGTCGCAATAAATAATCCTGCCGGCTTAATGAAAGGCATATAGGCACGATATAACTGATGTAAGGTATCAAAATTAACGACGAGATCTACCATGGCTTATTACTTATTTGTTATCTCTCTATATTCTAAGACATAACTTTGACACAGGGCCAGATAATTGACGCTCGGCATTGTGCTTAAGCTATGACACATTCCCATGATCTTAGCCGCCAAATTCCCGAGCTGCGCATGAACAAACGCATCTTGATGGCTATTTTTCAGTAAAACCTGTCGTATAAGTAGGTACAAAACCTTAAGAACATCAATTATTTGTTGTTCACTTATTATTAACAAACTAGCACACAGATGACCAGACGACAAACTTTGTGCCCAATCTTTGCGAAATTGTAGCAAGGATTGATACCGACTCTGTTGACTACTCTCAGACAGCAAGCTCTCAGCCAACTTTAACGGCCCACCCACGACACTCAAACACCAAGTTACATCCTCTTGAATACCACATCGCTGGGCAAGCCAGTTTTTGATGACCTCTCGACTCGGAACGACAAAAGGAATGCGTTGACAACGACTGCTAACCGTCGCCATCAAACGTGCTGGCGTATCCGACTGCAAAATCAGTAAGGTGTCTTTACCTGGCTCCTCAAGGGTTTTAAGGAGTGCGTTCGCGGCAGCGGAGTTAAGACGCTCGCTGTGGTGGATAATAGCTACACGCCTGCCACTTTGCTGTGCGGTGGCTGTCAGACGCGTACACAGCTCACGAATTTGATCAACTTTAATTTGATTGCCATCGGCGGCGATATGATAAAAATCAGGATGATTGCCAGCATCATAGAGCTGACAAGACTTACAAAAACCGCACGCGCCCACAGGCGTTGGCTGCAAACACATAGCCGCGCGCGCCATAAACACACTCAGCAACTCACCGCCATAGGCTGAATCAATACCCACGAGTTGTGCGTGAGGTATTTTTTGACGCGCTAATTGAGCTAAAAATGCCTGTCTTGGCCCTTCGAGCCAAGGTAATTGCTCAGCCGTAAATCCGGACTCGGCTACCATACCATCGCCTGAAGCACGGCTAAGATATCTTTGTGCACTTCGGCCATAGTTTGGCTCGCGTCTATAACCACAATACTGTCGTCTTCGCTGGCAAGTTTGAGATATGTAGCGCGTGCTCGCTCAAAGAAATCAATCGCTTGTTGCTCAATTCTATCAAGCTCACCACGTTTAGCTGCACGGGTAAGCCCAAGCTTAGGATCTAAATCTAAGTACAAAGTAAGATCGGGTTTAAATCCCTTTAGTGTTGCAGTGCTCACCGCTTCCACTAACGGCATTAAACCTCTGCCACCACCTTGATAAGCTAATGACGATAGATTATGTCTATCACCCAATACCCATTGCCCTTGCGCAAGCGCGGGCTTTATGACATTGGCAACCAACTGAGCTCTGGCAGCATAAATGAGTAAACACTCGGCCTCATCACACAGGGGATCGTTCGCATCGGCAATCTTAACTAAATCACGGATACGTTCAGCCAATGGTGTACCGCCCGGTTCGCGGGTGCAAATCGGCGCTTGACCCGTATGCTTTTCAATAAAGTCGCGAATAAGGTTAATCGCACTCGACTTACCCGCGCCTTCTAAACCTTCAATAACGATAAATTTTGCAAAAACTGACATTGGATTTTCTTTCTCTGCATTTTTACTTTGGTGATTTTTCTGGCGTCGCTGGTTTTGTCTTACGCTGATAGACGTCTACAGCATGATTGTGTTCTTCAAGCGTGGTTGAAAACACATGGGTGCCATCGTTGCGCGATACAAAATAAAGGTAACTCACACTGGCGGGCTTAGACACGGCCATCAATGAGGCTTTACTCGGTGCAGCTATCGGCGTCGGCGGTAATCCAAAGATGCGATAAGTATTAAAAGGCGTCTCTTCAACTAAATCTTTGCGGGTGATATTGCCCTTATAGCGATCGCCCATACCGTAAATAACGGTCGGATCGGTTTGCAGACGCATACCTAGGTTAAGACGATTAACAAATACACCGGCGATTTGCTCACGCTCATGGGCTTGGCCGGTTTCCTTTTCAACTATCGATGCCAAAATCAGCATTTCATAGGGTGATTTTAACGGTAAATTCGGCGCCCGTTCCGCCCACGCTTTGGCAAGCTCCTGCTCCATCATTTTATAGCTTTGAGTCAGCATGACTTTAGCATCCGCCTCGGCGGTATAATGATAAGTGTCGGGGAAGAATTTCCCCTCAGGCAAACCAGAATCATCGCCTTGTGTCATCAATACTGCTGCAAATGCTTCTGGTGACATTTGTAAATGCGGAGCACTGGTAAGTTGTTGTTCCCATTCCACAATAGTTTTACCTTCAACTAAGGTCAAACTGAAGGTTTTTACTTTGCCGGCAATCAAATCATTGAGTAAATCAGTAATCGTTTGTGAAGGTGATATTTCATAAAGTCCCGTGCGAATTTTGGCAAGCTCAGGACGAAACTTAAGTAGCCACTTGAGTTTCCACGTATCTTGAATAACGCCGTCATCGGCAAGTTGCTGTGCCAGTTGATTCACACTGGTGCCGCGCTCAACCTTCAACTCTTTAGGCTCGCTGAGGCTCAGCGGCGTTTGACTGTATTCGACAACTGTTTGATAGCCCCAAAAGGCACCCAAACAGACTAAGGTTAGCAAGGTCAACAGGGTTGAACTGGCGATAATAATAATTTTTTTCATAGAGTGAGTGAAAGTGTCTGTCTAAGTTGCGCGGTAATCGGAGCACGGGTGAACTTGAGCGAGTCTATCGCCAGTACATCCACAATCCCTAAAACGCTGTTAGTGATAAACGCTGAGTCAAATTCGATTAAACGCTCGGCGCCAACGGGCAAACATTCGATATTCATGTTCTGTTCAAGCAAGGCCAACATTATCTGTTCGCGCATCACACCCGCCACGCCACACAGGGCTAATGAAGGCGTGATAATGCGATTATCTTTGATAAAAAACACATTCGCCATCGAAGATTCAATCACATTCTCCTCGATATCTTTGACTAACCAGTCATCAAATCCCTGCGGTAAAGAGTGTGATTTAATCAAAACTTGTTCGAGTCGATTTAAATGCTTCATCCCTGCCAACAGAGGCTGCAAACCCAATCGTACCGACGACGTTTTAAGGCTAATACCCTGTTGCTGCCACTGAGCATAATGGCCGGGGATAGTATGAACTGAGACGATTTCAGTAGGATTAACCGTTTCTGGCGGTGTATAGCCACGACCACCAACACCACGGGAAACGATTAACTTAATGCAATGATGAGGATATTCAATGGCTAAGGTATTCAGTTGCTGTTGCAATGCTTTACTCATTTGCCATTGAAATCCAAGCCTTGCGGCGCCTGCGGTTAAACGGGCTTGATGGGCTTCAAAAAACATAATCCCCTCAGCGTCCGTTCGCATCGTTGCAAACAGACCATCACCGTAGGCAAGCCCTCGATCGGAAGGGTCGACACTTGCCTGCGATGCGCCATTCACCCAGAACACGTGTGTTAGTCCTGACTGATACGGCTAGCCACCGCTTCTTGCTGATCTTTGTACTTGGCACTTTTACGGGTGTTATAAGGACGTGCAACCGCATGATTTAAGCGTTCAAAGTTAAGCGCACCTATAGTCATGCGTGGACGCAAAGCTAAAGGCAACTTGCCGCTGTTATAGAACTCGAGCACGATTTTACCCTGCCAACCTGGATCGATACGGTGCGCAGTCACGTGCACCATCAGGCCTAAACGCGCCAATGATGAACGACCATCGAGCCAACCGACGATATCGGCGGGCAGCGTCACGCTCTCGTAAGTCACCGCCAAGGCCAATTCGCCAGGATGCAGGAAAAACGCTTCGCCATCAGGGATTTCGATAATTTCACTCATCACCCGATCAAGCGCAGCTTGCATCTCGACGCTTGGACCACTCAAGTCGATATAAGGCGCAGTATGATCTTTAAAGACGCGAAACTGTCCACCTAAGCGCACATCAACACTGACGCCTGAAATAGCTTCTATGCCTGGGCGAGGTTCTATTACGATAGTGCCGTTATCAAGGGCCTGTTCAATTTCGATATCGGTTAAGCGCATCTTGCCTATTACTCCTTGAATTTTTATGTCGTTATTTTGCCAGTAAATGTTGGATACGAGTTTTTAAAATATCGGTCGCAATACGATTCTTACCGCCACGGGGAACGATAATATCGGCGTATTGTTTCGACGGTTCGATAAACTGTAAGAACATAGGACGCACAGTTTTCTTGTACTGAGAAATCACAGATTCCATCGTACGACCGCGTTCTGCCACATCACGGGTTAGGCGACGTAGGAAACAAATGTCCAGCGGTGTGTCCATAAACACACTCGCGTCCATCAGCGCACGTAACTTAGGATCGGTCAGCAGTAAGATACCTTCTAAAATGATCACCTTTTTCGGTGTCATCGTCAGAGTTTCTGCTGTACGAGTGTGCTCTGTGTAGCTATAACAAGGGATATCAACAGCTTCGCCAGACTTAAGCAACTGTAAATGGGTGCACAACAGTTGATGGTCCAACGCTTTAGGATGATCGTAATTCGTTAATACCCGTTCATCCATGGATAAATGACTCTGATCGCGATAGTACGCGTCTTCATTAATTACCCCAATTTGATCTGTGCCTAAATCGCGGCGTAATTCGTCAAAAATCGTTTTGGCAATTAAACTTTTGCCCGATGCTGACGCGCCAGCAATTGCAATAATGACACACTGCTGAGAATTCATACCCTTAAACCTTACTCGTCATCTGAAACACTAATAGAAACTGTTTTCTGGCTTTGCTTTAAAGCCAATTCTGCGCCCACTTTACGGGCAATTTCCCGATAAAGAGCTGCGACTTCACTGTCAGGATCGGCAACGACGGTCGGCGCACCATTATCCATGGCTTCACGGATATTGATGTACAGCGGCAAAGCGCCTAACAGTGGAACTTGATAGCGTTCAGCGATTTTACTGCCGCCGTGAGTTCCAAATGGATGTTCTTTATGACCACACTCAGGACATAAATGGAAACTCATGTTCTCAACAATACCCAGCACAGGAATGTTCACTTTCTGGAACATATTGATGCCCTTCTTGGCATCGGCCAGCGCGATATCCTGCGGTGTAGTCACGATAACGGCGCCGCTCACAGGAACTTTTTGCGATAACGTGAGCTGAATATCCCCTGTGCCTGGTGGCATATCAACGACTAAATAATCCAGTTCTGGCCATTGGGTTTCATTCAGTAACTGGGCCAACGCGCCCGCGGCCATTGGGCCACGCCAGACGGCAGCTTCATCACCACTGAGCATAAAACCAATCGACTGCGCGGCAATACCATGGGCACTGGCGGCTGTCATATGTTTGCCATCGGGGGAAAGCGGTCTGAAATTAGGAATACCTAACATCATAGGCACTGACGGGCCGTAAATATCCGCATCGAGAATACCCACCTGCGCACCTTCAGCCGCTAATGCCAAGGCTAAGTTCACCGCTGTGGTTGACTTACCCACGCCGCCCTTACCTGAGGCTACGGCAATCACTTGCTTCACATTGGCAATCGGCGCAATAGAAGATAACGCTGAGTATGCTTTAGGTTGAAAATCGATTTCACACTCGACTTCATCAATAGCATCGAGCACCGCTAACTTATTCGTCAGCGCCATGACAGTGTCGCGATACTGAGTCATACAAGGGTATGGATAGACTAAGCCAAGCTGCAAACGCTTACCTTCCAATGCCAGCTTATTTACGCATCCTGCGCTCACTAACCCTTTCGCGAGATACGGGTCAACAAATGAATCGAGAATAGCCAGAACTGGCCCGAGAAGATCGTCATTCAGACGATAATCAGTTTGAGTTGAAGACAAAAGAATTACCCCCACCAATAAATTTGCCCAAGTGTACCAGATAATGCAGAAAACATTAGCGCAGATTTAGCTCAATTGGCTCAGGTTTTGATGAAAATCATCCTGTAATCGGTTAGTATCTCTACCAATATTTTTGGCCCACCACGATATTTGAGACAAGATGGCAACTTCACAACGTAAAATTCTCGTGACCAGCGCACTTCCCTATGCAAACGGACCGATACATTTAGGTCACATGCTGGAATACATACAGACAGATATCTGGTCGCGTTATCAAAAGCTTCGTGGACATGAGTGCCACTATATTTGTGCCGATGACGCCCATGGCACGCCAATCATGCTTAAAGCACAGCAATTAGGCATAGCGCCAGAAGACATGATTGCCCAAGTGAACAAAGAACATCAGCAGGATTTTGCCGATTTCAATATCGCCTTCGATAACTATCACAGCACCCACAGCGATGAAAACCGCGTACTGGCGAGTGATATTTATCTCAAGCTACGTGCGAATGGCTATATCAAGAGCAAGAGTATTTCTCAGCTGTTCGATCCTGAGAAATCCATGTTCCTGCCAGACCGATTCGTAAAAGGCACTTGTCCTAAGTGTAAGTCACCGGACCAATACGGCGATAACTGTGATGCCTGCGGCGCGACTTACAGCCCAACTGAGCTCATCAATCCAAAATCAGCGGTATCGGGTGCGACACCAGTGATGAAAGACACTGAGCACTTTTTCTTCGACCTGCCCGCCTTCGAAGGCATGCTAAAAGAGTGGACTCGCTCTGGCGCACTGCAAGTCGAGATGGCCAATAAACTCGACGAATGGTTCGAGCAAGGTCTGCAGCAATGGGATATCACCCGTGATGCACCGTATTTTGGTTTCGAAATTCCCGATGCGCCAGGTAAGTATTTCTACGTTTGGCTAGATGCGCCTATCGGTTATATGGGTTCGTTCAAAAACCTCTGTGACAAACGCCCTGAGCTGAGCTTTGAGGAATTCTGGGGCAAAGATTCAACCGCCGAGGTTTATCACTTCATCGGTAAAGACATAGTCTACTTCCACAGTCTGTTTTGGCCAGCCATGTTACACGGCTCAGGTTACCGCCAGCCAAACAGCGTCTATGCCCACGGCTATGTGACGGTCAACGGCGCTAAGATGTCAAAATCCAAAGGCACTTTCATCAAGGCGCGAACTTATTTAGATCATTTAGATCCTGAATATTTACGTTACTACTACGCCGCCAAACTCAGCAGCCGTATCGACGATTTAGATTTAAATCTCGAAGATTTCGCCCAGCGCGTGAATTCAGACTTAGTCGGTAAGCTAGTGAACTTAGCCTCGCGCACCGCAGGTTTTATCACTAAACGTTTCGATGGCAAGCTAGCGAAAATTAACGACACCACACTGACTGAGGCGTTTCTAGCCAAGCAAGAGGTGATTGCCGAATTTTACGAAGGCCGCGAATACGGCAAAGCAATGCGCGAAATCATGGCACTGGCGGATATTGCTAACGGTTTTGTAGCCGATGCAGCACCTTGGCAAATGGTGAAACATGACGACCAACAGGAAGCGGCACATCAAGTGTGTTCAAACGCCTTGAATCTGTTCCGTATTTTAGTGACGTATCTAAAACCTGTATTGCCACGTTTAGCCCAAGATGTGGAAGCCTTCTTCCAACTGCCGCTCACTTGGAATGCATTGAACCAAGATTTAGCGGGTCATGAAATCGCGCCATTCAAAGCCATGATGCAACGTGTTGAGCTGGATAAAGTCAATGCTATGGTTGCCGACTCCAAGGATAACCTGCAAGTCACGGCCGATGCACCAAAGACGGCTGCGCCTGAAAAAACGGTTGAATCATCTAATGTCAGCAGTGAGCCTCTGGTTAACGATCCTATCAGTGAGACCATCAACTTTGATGATTTTGCGAAAATCGACCTGCGTATCGCTCGTATCGTGAAAGCCGAGCATGTTGCTGACGCCGACAAGTTACTCAAGTTACAACTCGACATCGGTGGCGAAACACGCCAAGTGTTTGCAGGGATCAAATCGGCCTATTCGCCAGAAGACCTTGAAGGCAAACTAACTGTGATGGTGGCTAACTTAGCACCACGTAAGATGCGTTTTGGCATATCAGAAGGCATGGTTTTGGCCGCTGGCCCTGGTGGCAGCGATCTGTGGATTTTAGAACCCCATGAAGGCGCACAGCCTGGCATGCGGGTTAAGTAATCTGCGCTAGATAACGCTCGAAAAATCAATAAGGCCGCATTTTATGTGGCCTTATTTGTTGGTATCGATTGTTTGAGCCGATTCGTGGTCGCAAGTGTCACTCAGTCTTTTAAAAGACTGAGTTTAAGTCATTTAATTTTAACTGAGTGGTTTAAGAGACCGAGTTAAAACTCGTATTTCTATCGACAAGATATTCACGGCAATGTGACATTCATATCAGTGACAAGTCTAAAATCGACGCAGTGCTAAATGAATAACTCGAGGAGTCGTTATGGGAAATATCGTTGAGCAGTTGCTGTTTTCGGCCTCGATTACGGGCCCCATCTGTTTGATGTTAGCGCTCGGTGTGATCCTAAAACGCACCCAAATCATCAATGAAAACTTTATTGATGTCGCATCAAAATTAGTCTTTAACGTGACGCTGCCAGCCTTGCTGTTCCTTAGCATCATTAGCTCAAATCACGATCTCGCCTCCAGTGCACCCTTGATTGGCTATGGTTTAGCGGCCAATTTCCTGTTTTTTATACTCTCCACCTATGCAACTGGGCGGCTATTTCCCAAGCACAAAGACCAAGGTGTGATCATTCAAGGGGGTTTTCGGGCCAATACCGCCATTATCGGCTTAGCTTATGTTTCCAACGCCTATGGGAGTTCTGGTGTTGCCTTAGCCGCGGTCTATGTTGCCTCGATGACGCTGCTGTATAACATTCAAGCGGTTATTTGCCTAAGCCCTAAAGGCGAAGAATCCAGCCAACGTGCATTTGGCGTGATCATCAAGACCATCACCAAAAACCCGTTGATCATTGCCATTATGGCAGGCATGTTGTTCTATTTGCTTGCTATTCCAGTACCGAAAATGGTGCTCGATGCGGGACAATACTTTGCCAATATGACCCTGCCATTAGCGCTACTGTGTACCGGCGGCTCGCTCGATATTGGTTCACTCAAACATGAAAAGCATACAACTTGGTTCTCGACCGCATTGAAACTGATCTTTGCCCCGCTTTTTATCACTATTGGGGCCTTGCTGTTGGGTTATCGAGGGATTGAGTTAGCACTGGTTTTTTTAATGAGTTCTGCACCCACCGCAGCCGCAAGCTATGTGATGGCGCGCGCCATGGGTGGCAATGCGCCCCTTGCGGCCAATATTATTGCGCTAACCACAGTCTGCTCGCTGATCACGTGCACCTTAGGCATCTTTATATTGTCCACTTTGGAGCTAATCTAGCAGCAGCTAAGAGCTGATTGCACAAACGCTAGAGGAACGGATTTGAGTGACTATAAGTAACAATAAAACCACAATAAAAAAGGCGAGCCATGCTCGCCTTTCGTTTAGGAATAAAACAGTTAGATGGTCATCATAAGCCGCTTTATGAATGGATTAGACCGGATTGATGATATCCACAAAATGGTGCACGAGATCAAACTCGCGGGCGAGATAACGACCTAAGGCTTGAATACCAAAACGTTCTGTCGCATGGTGTCCCGCCGCAAAATAATGTATGCCCTGCTCTACCGCACTGTGAAACGTTCGCTCGGACACTTCACCACTGATAAACGCATCCACACCTAAACTCGCCGCAACATCGATATAATCCTGTGCGCCACCAGTACACCAAGCTACATGTTGGATCTTTGCATCGCTATCACCAATGTGCAGTGGGGCTCTGCCTAACGCATTCTCAAGGGTGTGAGAAAATTCGCTAGCACTGACTGCAAGATCAAGTTTTCCACGCCACAGTAGCCCCTGAGCCACCTCTTCGATGGCTTCTGCGTCAATGATCCCAAGCTGTCTCCCCAAAGTCGCGTTATTACCGAGCATTGGGTGGGCATCTAAGGGTAAATGATATCCAAACAAGCTAATATCATGCTTGAGCAGCGCCTTAATTCGGCGTTGTTTCATGCCTGTGATCACTTCAGGCTCATTCTTCCAAAAAAAGCCGTGATGAACCAATATCGCATCGGCGTTTAATCGAATCGCTTCATCGATCAAGGCCTGACAAGCTGTCACGCCCGTGACTAAGGTTCGGATCTCATCCTTGCCTTCTACCTGCAGCCCATTGGGTGCGTAATCCTTAAAGGCCGACACATGTAAAAAATCGGCTAAATATTGGCTTAGTTCTGTCCGTGTCATTGCATTACCGTCCGTTACTCTAGATGACCATTTACTGAAGATGAGCACTTATTCAAGATGAGACAATCGCTTACATCGCGATATCAACACGCACGCCACCTTGCAGGTACACCACTCGAACTCTGTCACCCGCGTTAAACGTCATGCCAGCATCGTAATCTTGGATCACCATGACCTGAGTACCATCTTCTTGATTGATCATCAGTTCCACCAGCTTAAACGATTGCACGCTAGTACCGCTGCCATAACGGTTACCGATACCCCCACCAATCAAGGCACCTAAAATCGTCGCAACATCTCGACCCGACCCGCCACCAAACTGATTACCAATCACCCCACCCGCTAAGGCGCCACCGAAGGTTTTCCAACCTTGATTACGGTCTTCAATTAACTGGGTTTCGGTGATATTACGTACCGAAGTGATATCGCCATAGAGTACTTTCTCAACTGGCACGGCTTGATTGCGATCATAGCCAGCATTAGCGGGGCTGATGATAAAAGCAAAAATAAACATAAAGCTTGCTAGAGTAGGTTTCCACATATCTGAATTTCCGCTAACTTAATAATAAGGTCTATAACTAAATCATACTCAATTGTGAAGTCACTGTCTTTCCTGAATCACGAATTTGACGCTTTTCCTTCGCCCGAGCACGCCTTAACCGATCCTAATGGTTTATTGGCTATCGGCGGCGACTTACGTCCTGAACGTTTACTCTCTGCTTACTACAACGGTATTTTTCCTTGGTTTAATTCTGACGATCCCATCCTATGGTGGTCACCAGATCCCCGCGCCGTGTTTATTCCAGGTGAAATTCATATCAGCACCAGCCTGCGTAAATACTTAAAAAAACAACCTTGGCGGATCACAATCAATCACGCTTTCACCGATGTGATGGCTGGATGCGCGCAGCCAAGAGAAAAACAGAGCGGCACTTGGATCACCCAAGAAATTCAAATGGCCTATCGCGAATTGCATCACACAGGTCATGCCCACTCCATTGAAGTGTGGGAAGGTGAACGTTTAATCGGTGGGCTTTACGGCTTAGCGATCGGCCAAGTATTTTGCGGCGAATCCATGTTTCACCGTAAAACCAATGCGTCCAAGGCCGCCGTTGCAGCACTGCAACAACATTTACTCAAGATGGGATTCAAACTCATCGACGCACAAGTGATGAATCCCCACCTAGAAAGTTTGGGAGCTAAAGCTATTAAACGCATTGATTTTATAACGTTACTGAGCGAACTGAGAAACAATCCCGTGGACCCAAATACTTGGGCCACTAAAGAGGTCATCCTTGAACTCGAGTAAAGCATCGATCGCTATCGGTATCAGTCAAATATTTCCCTGCAGCTACCTTGATGGCCAGCAGGAGCAGCTACTCGTCATCCAAGAAGATACGCTCGATCCCATTTTATTTGAGCGTTTGCTCGCAGTGGGTTTTCGCCGCAGTGGTAGCTCTATCTACAAACCACGTTGCCCTAGATGCAGTGCATGCCAACCAATCCGTGTACCAACGCATGAATTTGTCCCATCGAAACGCCAAAAACGCACTTTAGCAAAAAACCAAGATCTGACCTGGCGAATAACATCGGAGCAAACCGCCGAGCAATATACGCTATATGAACATTACATTCGTGGGCGACATTTTGACGGCCCCATGTTTCCCCCGAGTGAAGATCAATATAATCACTTTCTTTTTTGCCATTGGTTACCGCCAACATTTATCGAAGTCTATGATGGAAATAAATTATTGGCAGTTGCGGTCACTGATTGTTTGCCCAATAGTCTTTCGGCAATTTACAGCTATTTTGACCCCGACGAAGAACATCGCTCCCTCGGCGCACTGTTAATTTTAATTCAGTGTCGACTGGCGAAACTCATGAATAAAGAATTTGTTTATCTCGGATATCAAATAGATGAAAACCGTAAGATGTCTTACAAGCGTTTGTATCGCCCTTATCAAATTCTGACACCGACGGGCTGGGAGTATTCCCAAGTTTGCTAAGTACTTCCCCTTTACAGCGGGGGGAATTTGGGGCATGATACGCCCGTTTTTTATATTCGAAGGCTAATGGGATAATTAATTAATGGCGAAAGAAGACAACATTGAAATGCAAGGCACTATCCTTGAAACCTTGCCAAACACAATGTTTCGTGTAGAGCTTGAAAATGGTCATGTGGTGATAGCCCACATTTCAGGCAAAATGCGTAAAAACTACATCCGGATCCTCACTGGCGATAAAGTTACCGTCCAGCTGACTCCTTATGATCTGACCAAAGGTCGCATTGTCTTCCGCGCACGCTGATATAGCCTCTTAGATTTAAAAACCCGGCAAGGCCGGGTTTTTTTGTTTGCGAAAGATGAAAAAAATGGCTGCAATTGCAGCCATTTTTATGTCTAAAACTAACGGATAATCAAGCATTAAGCTTTTGTTGTGGCTTTTTCGTGACGTTCGGTACGAATGACAATCTCGCCCTCCTTCACATCCACATACGCAACACCGCCTGACTCTAAGACACCAAATAAGATCTCGTCTGCCAATGGACGTTTGATCAATTCGGTCACGACCCGAGCCATTGGACGTGCACCCATGTTCTTATCGTAGCCTTTCTCGGCCAACAAGGTTCTGGCTTCGTCGCTGACTTCCAAAGTAACGTGTTTTGCATCCAACTGTGCCTGCAATTCCACCAAGAATTTATCGACCACTTTGGCGATAATCGTCATATCCAAATGATTGAACCAAATGATGGAATCGAGACGATTTCGAAATTCTGGCGAAAATACTCGATTAATTTCAGATAATGCATCTTGGGTGTGATCTTGCTGGGTAAAGCCAATAGACTTACGAATAGTCTCCTGTACACCCGCGTTAGTGGTCATCACCAAAGTCACATGTCTGAAGTCAGCCTTACGACCATTGTTATCGGTCAAAGTACCGTGATCCATCACCTGCAACAGCAGGTTATAGACATCACGGTGGGCCTTCTCAATTTCATCCAATAGCACGACACAGTGCGGATTTTTAATCACAGCATCGGTGAGCAAGCCACCTTGGTCATAACCCACATAACCAGGAGGCGCACCAATCAGGCGTGACACTGTATGGCTTTCCATGTACTCAGACATGTCAAAGCGCACCAGTTTCATCCCCAAGCAGTTGGCCAGTTGGTTAGTGACTTCGGTTTTACCCACACCGGTGGGACCCGCGAATAAGAAGCTCCCCACAGGTTTTCGGTCAGCACCTAAGCCACTGCGCGATAAGCGAATGGCCGAACTCAGACTCTCAATGGCCTTATCTTGGCCAAAGACCACCATCTTAAGGTTACGCTCAAGGTTACGCAGTAAGTCCTTATCAGTAGCGGATACCGACTTCTCAGGGATACGTGCCATTTTCGCCACAATCGACTCAATCTCGGCTTGGCCTATGGTCTTTTTACGTTTACTCATAGGCAGCATCACCATACGCGCACCCGCTTCATCAATCACATCGATGGCTTTATCGGGTAAATGCCTGTCGTTGATGTGCTTGGCCGACAATACTGCAGCGCAGCTGATCGCGGCCTGAGTATAACGAACCCCATGATATTCTTCGTATTTAGACTTAAGCCCCATCAAAATCTTAGTGGTTTCTTCCACTGAAGGCTCATTAATATCCACCTTTTGGAAACGACGTGCAAGTGCGCGGTCTTTCTCAAAAATACTTTGATATTCTTGGAAAGTTGTCGAGCCCATGCAGCGCAAGTTACCGCTAGATAGCAAAGGTTTCAGTAGATTAGAGGCATCCATTACGCCGCCAGAGGCCGCGCCCGCACCGATAATGGTGTGGATCTCATCGATGAATAGGATGGCATGCTTATCCGCCGCCAGTTCTTTTAACAGGTTCTTAAAGCGTTTTTCAAAGTCACCGCGATACTTAGTTCCCGCCAGCAGTGAACCTAAATCTAAGGAATACACTGTCGCTTCAAGCATTACATCGGGTACTTGTTTATTGACAATGCGATACGCCAACCCTTCGGCAATCGCCGTTTTACCTACACCCGCCTCACCCACTAACAGTGGATTATTTTTACGGCGACGGCACAGGGTTTGAATCGCGCGCTCAATTTCTTGGTCGCGACCAATCAGTGGGTCGATGATCCCTTGCTTTGCAAGTTGATTTAAGTTGGACGCAAATTGCGACAACATACTGCGCTCTTCGCTGCCTTCGCCCTGATCTTCAACACGTTCTTGATCTTGATGTGACTCAGCATCATCATTTTTGGCGAAACCATGGGAAATAAAATTCACTACGTCTAGGCGACTAATGTCGCAGCGGCGCAGTAAATACACAGCTTGGGATTCTTGCTCACTGAAAATGGCGACTAACACGTTAGCGCCGTTCACTTCATTGCGACCCGATGACTGCACATGGAATACTGCCCGTTGCAGCACTCGCTGGAACCCAAGCGTCGGCTGAGTTTCTTTGTCATCATCAATATCGGCAATGATTGGGGTTGTTTGTTGGATAAAGCTTGCCACTTCATCTCTGAGTTTATCTAGATTCGCTCCACAGGCGATTAACGCTTCTTGAGCCGCAGGATTGTCGATCAGAGCTAATAACAGATGTTCCACTGTCATATACTCGTGACGCGCGTCTCTGGCTTGCTGAAACGCCAGATTTAAGGTGACTTCCAGATCTTTGTTCAGCATAAGCACCCCCAAAATTAACAACAGACTACAGAGTAAAGCGGTTTTACGCTTTCTCTAACGAACACAGTAACGGATGTTGGTTTTGTCTTGCAAATTGATTTACTTGTATCACCTTAGTTTCTGCAATCCCAAACGGGAAAATACCGCAAATTCCTTTTCCTTGGTGATGGATAGTCAACATGATATCGGTCGCTTCCTGCTCGTTCTTGCGAAAGAAAACCTGCAAAACTTCAATCACAAAATCCATTGGGGTGTAATCATCATTATTGAGTACCACCTTATACATCGAAGGCGGCATTAACTCTGATTCGACACGTTCTTCAACGTGTTCAATATTTCCTATCTTTGTCATTTTTTAATACTAGCCTCTCGTGTTGGCCTCTTCCAATTGATCCGTTCAAATTAATCAGTTGTTACCCCTTTGTTAATTTTAGCTTGACTTCCGCTTTTACTCCTTACATTCTGTTGTGCAGACGGTGAACGAATACCCGTCTATACAGGTTTTACTATCTTACTGGTAAGTAGACAACAGAAGGAAGTGGAAGTATGGCAAGCGGAACTGTTAAATGGTTCAACAACGCCAAAGGATTCGGGTTTATTTGCCCTGATCAAGGTGGTGAGGACGTTTTTGCACACTATTCTACCATTGAAATGGAAGGCTATCGAACTCTAAAAGCAGGCCAACCCGTTCAATTTGAAGTAGAAGCCGGTCCAAAAGGGATGCACGCTTCAGCCATTTCACCAACAAAATAACGTTTGGTGAGGCCAATGATCTAAAAGGCAGGGACTTGTCCCTGCCTTTTTATTGCTGCGTGTTTTATCAATCCCCACCACTTAATGCTCCATCGCTTGTCAGCATTACGCATGAATTTAATTCAAGATCAATCGCCGCAGACCATCCATTGCATCCCTGCAAAAAGTTTTTATCATCGGTCTCGACAGCAAATTTAGGGTATAAAAAAGGATCTGCAATGCAGACCCTTTTTTAAAATCAGTCTAATGACTTACAACTTTACATCAGCTTAGATGGCCCACACGCGCACACCATCTAAAAGTGATAATGAGCTAAATTAAGCAATCAACAGCTTGTTCAACGTCTCGCTTGGGCGCATGGCTTTTTCAGCCTTAGCCGCATCTAAACGGTAGTAACCGCCTAAATCGACTGGTGCACCTTGTGCCGTCGCTAATTCAGCCACAATCACTTGCTCATTCGCCGCTAGCGCATGCGCTAACGGAATGAAGTGAGCTTGTAACTGCTCATCGCCCGTTTGCGCAGCTAAGGCTTGTGCCCAGTACATGGCTAAGTAGAAATGGCTGCCACGGTTGTCTAACTCACCGACTCTTCTTGATGGCGATTTGTTGCCATCTAAGAATAGGCCAATGGCTTGATCTAAAGTATCGGCTAACACTTGGGCTTTTGGATTGCCTACGGTTTGACTTAAATGCTCTAAAGACGCCGCCAGAGCCAAGAATTCACCGAGCGAATCCCAACGTAAGTGGCCTTCTTTCTCAAGCTGTTGCACGTGTTTAGGTGCACTACCGCCCGCACCTGTTTCAAATAGACCGCCGCCGTTCATTAATGGAACGATTGACAGCATTTTGGCACTGGTGCCTAGCTCGAGGATGGGGAACAAGTCAGTCAGGTAGTCACGTAGAACGTTACCCGTAACTGAAATGGTATCTTTGCCTTCTTTGATGCGAGCCAAAGACAAACGCGTCGCGTCTTCTGGAGACATAATGCTGATGTCTAAGCCATCAGTATCATGCTCTGGCAGATACTGCTGCACTTTTGCAATGATTTGCGCATCGTGGGCACGTTTGCTATCTAACCAGAATACCGCTGGAGTATTGCTTAAACGGGCACGGCGCACGGCCAGTTTAACCCAATCACGGATTGGTGCGTCTTTAACTTGACACATTCTCCAGATATCGCCCGCTTCGACGTTATGGCTCATCAATACCTTACCGCTGGCATCAACAACGTTGACCACACCGTCAGCAGGAATTTCAAAGGTCTTATCGTGGCTGCCGTACTCTTCGGCTTTTTGCGCCATCAAGCCCACGTTTGGCACGCTGCCCATGGTTTTAGGATCAAAAGCGCCGTGCTCTTTACAAAAAGCAATCGTTTCTTGGTAGATACCGGCATAACAACGATCTGGGATCATGGCTTTAGTGTCATGCAGTTGACCGTCTGGTCCCCACATTTGGCCAGATGAACGAATCGCAGCAGGCATAGACGCATCGATAATGATGTCGCTTGGCACGTGTAAGTTGGTGATACCTTTGTCAGAATCAACCATAGCCAATGCGGGACGCGCAGCGTAAACGGCGGCGATATCGGCTTCGACTTCGGCGCGGCTATCAGCAGGTAATGTCGCGATCTTGGCATAAACATCACCAAAACCGTTGTTAACATCAACGCCTAATTCAGCGAAAAGCGCCGCATGTTTGTCAAATACTGGCTTGAAGAAGACCTTCACAGCGTGACCAAACATAATAGGATCAGACACTTTCATCATAGTGGCTTTCAGATGCAGCGATAACAGCACATCTTCAGCTTTGGCGTTTTCGATTTCACGCTCATAGAAGCTCACTAAGGCTTTTTTACTCAACACCGCAGCATCGATAATTTCGCCAGCCAGCAGCTTAAGACCCGATTTGAGCACCACTTCTTGACCATCTTTTTGGGTCAGCACGATATTCACGCTGCCCGCATCAGATAAAGTGACAGACTGCTCGCTGCCGTAGAAATCGCCGTCAGTCATGTGAGCAACATGTGACTTGGAATCTTTGGCCCATTTCCCCATGGAATGCGGGTTTTTCTTGGCGAAGTTTTTCACCGATAATGGGGCACGGCGATCTGAGTTACCTTCACGCAGTACTGGGTTTACCGCACTACCTTTGATCTTGTCGTAACGGGTTTTAATTGACTTTTCAGCGTCGGTTTTTGGCTCATCCGGATAATTAGGGATGTCGTAACCTTTTTGCTGCAGTTCAAGGATACAGGCTTTTAATTGTGGGATCGAAGCACTGATATTCGGTAACTTGATGATGTTCGCTTCTGGCTGATTCGCTAACTCGCCAAGCTCTGTCAGATGGTCGCCAATCTTTTGTGCTTCGGTCAGTTGCTCAGGGAAACTGGCAATAATACGGCCCGATAACGAGATATCACGGGTTTCAACCGCAACGCCCGCGGCGTCGGTAAACGTTCTGATAATAGGTAAGAGTGAGAGGGTGGCCAGTGCTGGCGCTTCGTCTGTTTCAGTGTAAATAATTGTTGATGAGTTATCTTTCATGTTACATCCTACATTATTGTAAAATTTAATATTTTTTATAATAATTTTATAGCATGGCGAACAAATCTGAGCACAGGGAAAATATCAATCAAGGCAATCGACCACGCCCTCATCTTTCAAATTCTCAATGCCCTTCTGTCTTTGCGCGCAAGCTAAAATTTGTTACAACGACTCATTAAAACCTAATAAACATTTAGGCACAGATCACATTTTCTGGCCGACATCATAGAGCATTCGCAATAATATTCAAATTCCACTAACGGCGAATGCCAAGTACACTATGACCACATTAACGACTCAATCAAGTCAGGTAAGCGTGTCTCAACCTCCTGTTAGCAAAAGTATGAACAAAAACAAGTTTCAACCTAAAGGTGCCAATGCCAGCGCAAGTTCCCCAGCCAAGAGCCCGATTAAACCCGCTAAGCCCGCCAGCAGAGGCCCTGCCAACCGCGCTACCGCCGTAGATAGCAAAGTGGCGCCAGCACGAAATGCCAATGGCAGTTTAAAGAAAGAACCCTTTAAAAATCCTAATCGACGCGCAATTGCGGCGGCAAAACCGGTGCAGAGTCAAACGCTCGCACCAATTATCGTGCTGTTTAATAAGCCTTTTGATGTACTTTGCCAGTTTACCGATGAACAAGGTCGTAAAACCCTAAAAGACTACATTCCCATTGCTGACGTGTATGCCGCAGGCCGCTTAGACAGAGACAGTGAGGGCTTGTTGTTGCTGACTAATGACGGTCAATTACAGACAAGGCTGACAGAGCCAAAAAAGAAAACCTTTAAAACCTATTGGGTGCAAGTAGAAGGCGTTCCGACGGAAGATGTACTGACAAAACTGCGCCAAGGTGTTGAATTAAATGATGGTATGACGCTGCCTGCTAAAGTCAAAATCATGGATTCACCCGACATTTGGCCACGTAATCCACCGGTGAGAGAGCGCAAAAATATCCCAACAACTTGGCTAGAAATCCAAATTCATGAAGGCCGCAACCGCCAAGTCAGACGCATGACAGCGCATATCGGTTTTCCGACCTTAAGATTAATCCGTTATAAAATAGGCCAATGGAGTCTAGATAATTTGCCATCGGGTGAGCACAAATGTATCCGTCTCGGTGATGAAGTCTAAATTTCAGCCTACTTTCTTCATTCAAATCCACTCAAAGGAGGCTCCATGAGTCAAAGATATAAACCCAATGTGACCGTCGCTTGTATTGTTCATGCAACTTCACAGGACAAATATCTGATGGTAGAAGAGTGGATTGAAGGCGAGCAACGCTTTAATCAACCCGCGGGTCACTTAGAAGCGAATGAAAGCTTGATCCAAGCCTGTGAGCGCGAAGTGTTTGAAGAAACGGGGTTATCACTCAAAGCCCAAGGACTCGTCGGCATTTATCAACTTAGCGCCAGTGAAGACTTAGCCTTTGTGCGCTTTACTTTTTTCGTGCAGTTAGATGATATGCCCTCACCTGCGCCGCAGGATAAAGCGATCCATAGTGCGCATTGGTTAAGTCTTGCGCAGATAGAAGCCATGCCATCTTTACTGCGCAGCCCCTTAGTACTCGATTGCTTAAAAGACTATCTCAATCAGGCACAAAATGGCCAAACTTATCCCCTTAGCTTACTCAATAGTGACCGCCTCACGATAGCCCAAGCGAGCAAGGCGTGATAGAATACCGCCCCGCATAAATGGCTGGTTAAGCTTAATGCGTGTGCTACTGCAGAGGCCTTGTACAGCAAATAAATAGTTGGCCGTAAATGCGAGGTTTACTGACAGTTTGCGGACTCATTTTATTTGATAGCGCTGGAAAAGTTTGATTTAGCAATCAGCAGCACAGCACCTAGATGTAAAGTGAGCTTGGATTTAAAGTGAGCTTGGTTTTTTAGTTAGCCCATATTTTTAGTTAGGTTAGGTATTTTTGTTACGCGCTCAATGTCGCGGCTTAAATTCATCCACCTAGCCAACACACATACTCAATGGTTTTTAGGATTTATGACATCAATCGAACCCACTCATACAGGAAAAAAAGTCATTGTCGGCATGTCCGGCGGTGTAGATTCATCTGTTTCAGCCTATTTGCTTATGCAGCAAGGCTATCAGGTTGAAGGCCTTTTCATGAAGAACTGGGAAGAAGATGACAACAACGAGTACTGCGCGGCCGCAGAAGATTTAAAAGATGCCCAAGCCGTATGCGACAAGCTCGGGATCAAGCTACATACAGTCAACTTTGCTGCCGAATATTGGGACAATGTATTTGAGTATTTCCTCGCCGAATACAAAGCCGGCCGCACGCCAAATCCCGATATCATGTGCAACAAAGAAATCAAATTTAAGGCATTTTTAGAATTTGCCGATGAAATCCTCGACGCCGATTACATCGCAATGGGCCACTATGTGCGCCGCCGCGATAATAGCGATGGCAGTACGCAAATGCTCCGCGGCGTTGATGGCAATAAAGATCAAAGTTATTTCCTCTACACCTTAAGCCATGAGCAAGTTACCCGAAGCCTGTTCCCTGTCGGTGAGCTCGAAAAACATCAAGTTCGTGAAATTGCGAAAGAAATGGGCTTAATCACCCATGACAAAAAAGACAGTACTGGCATCTGCTTTATCGGTGAGCGCAAGTTCACTGAATTTCTAGGGACTTATTTACCGGCGCAGCCTGGCAATATTGAAACCCCAGAAGGCGAAGTCATAGGCACGCACCAAGGACTCATGTACCACACCTTAGGCCAACGTAAAGGCTTAGGCATTGGCGGCATGAAAAACAGCAATGACGATCCTTGGTATGTGGTCGATAAAGATCTTGAGCGTAACGTATTGATCGTGGGTCAAGGCGGACACCATCCCCGTTTGATGTCGACCGGCATGACAGTTAACCAACTGCATTGGGTGGATAGAACTGGGCCTGTCGATGGTTGTCATATCGCAGTGAAAACCCGTTATCGCCAACAAGATGTGCCTTGTACATTAACCTACACAGATGAACACACCTTGCGCGTGGTCTTCGATGAACCTGTAGCGGCGGTGACGCCTGGGCAGTCTGCGGTATTTTATGATGGTGAAGTCTGCCTAGGTGGCGGCATCATAGATCAATTAATCCGAGGGTAACGCGTGAACGAGCAACTCATTAATCGGACTATGGCGTTTGCAGGCATACTGCAAGCCATTGCCCAAGTTCAACATTTAGCGCGCCATGGCGAATTGGATAATGCCGAGCTCGCAGCGAGCTTAAACACCATTCTCGTCACCAATCCTGACAATACGCCCGATGTCTACCAAGATAAAATCGTATTGCAAAAAGGCTATGAGCTGATCCTGAATCAGCTCGGTGACAGCAGTCAAAAAGATGTTGAAATCACCCGCTATTTAGTGGGCGTGCTTGCCCTTGAGCGTAAACTCGTGCGCTCTAACAGTGGCTTAGGCATGTTGGCTGAACGTATTAATCAAGTGAATCGCCAGCTACATCATTTTGCCATCACAGATGAGCAAGTCGTTGCCAATCTTGCCAGCATTTACAGTGACATCATCAGTAATTTAGGGCCAAAAATCCAAATATCGGGTAATCCTGTGTGTTTGCAGCGCCCTATTGTACAACATAAAATTCGTGCTCTGCTGCTTGCCGCTATACGCAGCGCAGTACTGTGGCGTCAGTTGGGCGGTAAACGTCGACACTTAGTCTTCGCCCGCAAAGCCATAGTCGATACAGCCAAGAAAAGTCTTACCCTATAATAAAATTAGCGTTCATCAAGGAGCTACACATGGATCTTTCCGCACTAACTGCTATCTCTCCGGTAGACGGTCGTTATGGTAGTAAAACCGCGTCATTGAGAGGGATTTTCAGCGAGTTCGGTCTTACCAAGTACCGTGTTCAGGTTGAAATCAATTGGCTAAAACTGTTAGCCGACTGTCCAGACATTAGCGAAGTGCCAACATTGAGCGCGTCAGCTATCGCCGTACTCGATGGCATTAAAGACAATTTCAACGAACAAGATGCGCTGCGTGTTAAGGCTATCGAAAGCACCACTAACCACGATGTAAAAGCGGTTGAATACTTCATTAAAGAAAAAATCGCAGGCAATAGCGAATTAGCCGCTGTGGGTGAGTTTGTTCACTTTGCTTGTACTTCTGAAGATATCAACAACTTAAGCCACGGTTTAATGCTGACTGAAGCCCGTGAGCATGTTTTACTGCCCTACTGCAATGAGTTACTGACGGCAATTAAAAAGCTGGCGATTGAATATCGCTCTGTGCCATTAATGTCACGTACCCATGGCCAACCCGCGTCACCTTCGACGCTCGGTAAAGAAATGGCGAACGTCGCAGTGCGCCTTGAACGTCAAATCAAACAAATCGCCAATGTTGAAATCATGGGTAAACTGAATGGTGCCGTAGGTAACTACAATGCTCACCTGTCAGCCTATCCTGAAGTTAATTGGCATGAGCTGTCTGAGCGTTTTGTGACTAGCCTTGGCTTGCACTGGAATGCCTACACGACGCAAATCGAGCCACACGATTACATTGCCGAATTGTTTGATGCGGTTGCCCGTTTCAACACTGTGCTGATTGACTTTGACCGTGATATTTGGGGTTACATCGCCCTAGGTCACTTCAAACAACGCACTATCGCCGGTGAAATCGGTTCATCGACTATGCCGCACAAAGTTAACCCAATCGATTTTGAAAACTCTGAAGGTAACTTAGGTATCGCTAACGCCCTGATGCAACATTTAGCGTCTAAACTACCGTTATCAAGATGGCAACGTGACTTAACTGACTCGACAGTACTGCGTAACTTAGGTGTGGGTATTGCCCATGCGTTGATCGCGTATCAAGCGACCTTAAAAGGTATCAGCAAGTTAGAAGTTAACGAAGCGCATCTGCGTGATGAGTTAGATCACAACTGGGAAGTGTTAGCAGAACCCGTACAAACGGTAATGCGTCGTTATGGTATTGAAAAGCCATACGAAAAATTAAAAGAACTGACGCGCGGTAAACGTATCGACGCGCAGCAACTGTCAGTGTTTATTGACGGACTTGAATTACCAGACTCAGTGAAGGCTGAACTGAAGAAAATGACGCCAGCCAATTACATTGGTCGTGCCGAAACGTTTGTCGACGAACTGAAGTAAGTTATTAATTAAAATTGGCGATTAACTAATATTAAGCTATTGACTGAAATTAGTTATTAACTGAAATTGGCGACGGACAATACTCTTTCTTAAACAGAAATAAGGATTAAGGCGACCCACATCACCGCGATGTGGTCGCCTTTTTTAACACTATGTATACACTCAATCTCGATATCGCCCAGTTTCTTAGTGAATACTGGCAAAAGAAACCCCTGTTGATCAAAAAAGCATTTCCGCAATTTGAAGATCCTATCAGCGCCGATGAATTAGCTGGCCTTGCCTGTGAAGAAGAAATCTCTTCACGTATCGTTGTCACCAAAGACAATGATTGGGAAGTGGTGCAAGGTCCGTTTGAAGATTACGACAGCTATGGCGAAACCCATTGGCAGTTATTAGTGCAAGCCGTCAACCATTGGTATCCAGATTCGCAGCCATTAGTTGAAGCTCTACGCTTTTTACCTGACTGGCGCTTCGATGACTTGATGGCATCATTTGCAACCCCAAGTGGTGGTGTCGGCCCGCACGTCGATAACTACGATGTGTTTATCATTCAAGGCGAAGGTGAACGTCGCTGGACTGTGGGTGACAATACCCCACAACAACGCCGTGGCGGCAATCCAAACTCGCCGCTGGTTGAAGACTTTACACCCATTATCGATGTAGTGTTAGAAAAAGGCGACATGCTTTATATTCCACCAGGTTTCCCACACTGCGGCGAAACCCTAACTGTGGCAATGAGTTACTCGATTGGTTTCCGCGCTCCTAGCCAGCAAGAATTGGTCAGTGAAGTCGCCGATTATTTGCTCGACAATAACTTAGGTCAGCAGCGTTTCACGTCGCAAACTGAGCCGAGTTCAGCCGGTATCGTCAGCCAAGATCATCAAGTGGGCATAATGTCACTCTTGAGTCAGCTGAGCCAAGATCCCAATAGCTACCAAATCGTGTTAGGTAAACTGCTCAGTCAAAACCGTTTCGAGCTTGATTTGTGTGAAGGCGAAGAAGCTTACAGCATGGAAGATTTACAAGATGCCTTCGCCCAAGGTGCTGGCGTCAGCCGTATCGGTGGTTTGAAAGTATTGCGCCTTGAAAATGACGCCACGCCGCGATTATTCATCAATGGTGATGTACACGAACTGCCCCAAACACCGGCAGACGTTATCGCACAGTTGAGCGATAACGTCTGCTTAAACGCCGATGAAGCGACTGAAATATGTCAGCATGAAGAAGTCCAAGCCTTACTGTTGAAACTCATCAATCAAGGTTTCTACTACTTGAGCGACTGTGAAGAATAAGCCCTATCGACTTTGTTCGATGACCTTGTTCTTAATATAAAGTGTAAATAAAACATCAATATAAAAAAGGCACTCAATTGAGTGCCTTTTTATTATTTATGCCGTTATTTTGAGCAATCAACACAAGTGACTGTATTAACTCAATACTATCTAAATACAATCCTCAACTCATTTGAGTTTAAGCATTCCACAGTTTATCGTCATTGTGCATACGATATAAACTCTCGGCACGCGATACTAATAATTGAGCAAATTTAGCCTGAGTGGCATCACGGGTTGCACCCGAACGCACTAAGTTTTCCGCCTGCATTTGCCACATCATAGAGAAATGACGCACGGCATCACGGGCCGTCACCGCCACTTTCACATCGACAAAATCCGACGGTAAATCACCTGACATCACCCAATAGGTTTTGTTGCTTGGACGCTTTGATTCCATCTTCCAAATCGCCATATAAGGCGCAAGATAACGGCTTTCATCGGCTAGGACTTTGCTTGGGATCACGCCTTTTTCAGCGAGAAAACGATTAGCTTTTTGAAATTGAGTTCTGACCCACTCTTGACGCAGCTTTTCTATTTCTTCAGCTGATAAATTTTGTTGAGTTTGGTCGACAGCTTGTTCAGTCATACTTCCGTCCTATCTTATTGTTATAACGCGAGCCTAATTCTTGGGATCAGTACGCGATTCATTCTATTCGTTACGTTAAATTCAGTACAATCCATTCTTAATCGCAAAGCTTACGTTTACGTAAAGTGGAAAGCTAAATTGCCACAAATAATGTATTTATTCGGTCATTATGCATGGTTGAGAGTATCGCTAAATGCTATGGTTCTGCAATAAATATAACAAGCAGTCGATAGAGGCTCACCTCGTCGGCTTTTTCATTGTGTATAGCGGAGAAATTCACGTGGCTGTATTTAATCATGTATCCTTTGACGAACATGAACAGGTTGTATTCTGTCATGATAAAGAAAGTGGCTTAAAGGCCATTGTCGCCATCCATAACACTAACCTTGGTCCTGCCGTGGGTGGATGTAGGATGTGGAACTACCAATCGGATGATGAAGCCCTTACTGACGTATTACGCCTCTCTCGTGGCATGACTTATAAAAATGCCCTAGCAGGTTTAACCATGGGCGGTGGCAAATCAGTGATCATTGCCGATCCGAAAAGACAAGATCGCGAAGCCCTATTCCGCGCCTTTGGCCGTTTGATTAACAGCCTAGGTGGCCGCTACTATTCAGCGGAAGATGTTGGCACTACTACAGCTGATATTATGATCGCCCATGAAGAAACCCCTTATATGGCGGGCCTTGAAGGCAAAAGTGGCGATCCATCACCGTTCACAGCCCTTGGCACTTATTTAGGCATCAAAGCTGCGGTTAAACATAGACTTGGTTTAGACAGCCTTAAAGGCCTTAAAATCGCCGTTCAAGGCGTCGGTCACGTTGGCTATTATCTGTGCAAACACTTGCATAACGAAGGCGCTGAACTGATTGTTACCGACATTCATCAAGCCTCATTAGACAAAGTCGCTACCGACTTTGGTGCCATTGTTGTCGCACCTCAAGAAATCTACGCGCAAGATGTGGATGTGTATGCACCTTGTGCCCTTGGCGCAACCTTAAACGATGCGACCTTACCGCAACTGAAAGCCAAAATTGTTGCTGGCTGTGCCAACAACCAATTAGCCGAAGTACGCCACGGTGAACAACTGAAAGAAATGGGCATACTATACGCGCCAGACTATGTGATTAACGCAGGCGGCATTATCAACGTGTCGTTCGAAAAAGATTACGACGCAGCAAAATCGACTGCTAAAGTAGAAGAAATTTACAACACGCTGCTGAAAATATTCAGCCAAGCCGATGCGCAGAACCGTACAACCGGCGCCGTGGCTGATGAAATGGCGAAAGCCATTATCGAAGCCGCTAAGCAGTAATTTTTCTACGCGTTTATTATTTTTATGCCCGCCAAATATTGAAAAAAGCGACTTCTGGTCGCTTTTTTGTTATCTAAAATTTAATCTATCACTAAGCTCATGGTTTAGCCGCGCTTTTAATTTCGACACAGAATATTCATTTAATCACGCTGGAAAACGTCATATTTGTCTGCTTGAATTAGTCTATCAGGTCCCAGCACAGGATAGCGCTATGATCCGTTTCAAGTACGATCTCAACCAAGATGTGGTAGAACTGCAAGCCAGCAATTGGAGTGGTTTAGAGCGGGTCTTCGTGAATGGCCAGATGGTGTCGCACAAGCTTAACTTTAAGCCTCAAAGCGAACATACCATTCAGCTTAAAGACGGCGCGCCTTGCAAGTTTGAACTACTTATCGATCCCCAAACCGATGAGCTCATGTGCCGAATTTATAAGCAACATAGACTCGTCGCTAGCCTAAAACAAGGTAAAGAAAATTTATTAGCTAGCCGGCGTTATTTACAGCACTCAGTGATAGCCGTAAGTCTGCTTTGCGTCTTTGCACTTTACTTGAATTAATCAAACCAGTTTAATCCCGCAAAGTGAGGCATAGTGGGTGGGATTAAACTGGGAAAATGATTTAGATAACCACATACAGATAGAAGTAAAAACGGCTAAACCACAGTTTTCCGCCATACCCATTAGATTCAAAATTTCAAGCCAAACGGTTGATTTTATTTAATAGTAAAATGAATGTCTGTTGTTCATCTTCACTTAGATTTGACAGGAATTTTTCATTGACCCGCTCAGCTTCGCAGATAAGATCTTGCTCTAATGCTTTGGCTTCATCGGTCAAAAAGATTTGGAAAGCACGCCGATTATCGACTTCTTGATGGCGAGTAATAAGACCTTGCACCTGTAACTGATCGAGTAAGCGCGTCATAGTGTAATTTGCCACATCGCAACGCTTAGACAATTCAGTTTGGCTTATGCCCTCTTCTTGCCACAAAGCAAACAGCACAGGCCACAGTTTTATATCGAGTTGATATCGCTTAAGATGCAGATCAAGCTCATTTTGCAGCTCGATATTTAAGTGGGATACAAGATAGCCTAAGCTTTCATGACGATTCAAACAGCACCTCCTACAGCAAAGGTTTAACGCGTTTTCACTTACTCTGCACGCCATCATAGGAACCCAGAGTTAGTTTTAATACTACCACTTAACCCATAATAAACTAGCTTAGACCACAGCAAATTATGCGATTAACCTACGAGCTCATTCCCCATCTAGATCAGATAAATTGAATTCATTCACAAAATTATAGTAACAGGCCCGACCTAATTTCCCCCATAAACCGCGCTCAAGCGGCAAATAAACACTGTCATCGGTGAGCTTCATCTGTTTTATATCGACTTTATGGTGCTGTGTTTCAATACTGGTTCTTACATTGAGCAGCGAATGGGGTTGCGCTCGCTTGAAATCGACAATCAGTAAGGGAGCATCTTCAACCCGCACTCGCACCTTCTCCACTGGAGTAATTAAGAAATACTCATCATCGATGCAATGCAAAATACTGGCGAACAACTTAGCAAACTTGGCTGGTAGCGATGTGCCTAGATAGGTCCAATCACCCAAGGCGTTAATGTCAAACAATGGGGCTTCACTGCACAATGGCACAACCGAGGTTAGCCTACTATCGGCGGCGAATTGTTTGAGCGTGTGTTGAATACTGTCAGTCATCTTTTCCATCTAGGCCTCCATCATCCATAAAAAAACCAGCCTTGCAGCTGGCTTTAGTGTGACATTCAATACTGGGATATTCCAGTGAGGATAATTACGATCTGACTAACGCAATCAAAACGATAAACACCACTAGATATTTACTAACTCGAGTAAGGCCTCAAGTGGATGCTTTGGCTTGTAACCGGCAAAACGTTTTACTTGGCTCCGGCACGAATAGCCAGACACTAACACTTGCGGCTGCTCAATTTTCGCTAGCGTTTGCTGCCAAGACATATCAAACAAGGCCTTAGAGCGCTCGAGGTTTTCCGCCTCATGACCATAGGTTCCCGCCATACCACAACAACCTAAATTGACTGCGGTTAACTTAGCGCCAAAATGGGCAAAGATTTTAGTCCACTCATTGGCGGTATTTGGCTTGGCCGTCGATTCGGTACAATGACTAAACCAAGTATATTGCTTATCTTGCGCAGCTTTTGCAGGTAAATCTTTGATGACATTCAGTAGCCATTCGTTGGCTAACTTAACCTCAAAATTACCGCGATTAGCCCCTAAAACTTCACGGTATTCATCGCGATAACACAAGACTAAGGCAGGATCGATACCGACCATGGGCATGCCCAGTTTATGGACTTGGTTCAGAAAGTCCGCACTCGACTGCGCCGTTTTAGCAAACTTATCTAAAAATCCCTTGATATGTGTTGGCTTACCATTGGGTTTGTAGGGCAATAACACCGGCTTTAAGCCGAGTTTTTCAATCAATTGGATAAAGCGCAGCACAAGACCTGAATCATAGAAACTGTTAAAGGGATCTTGTACCACCAACACAAACTGCGAGCGCTTCTCTTCTGGAATCGCTTGCAACGCAGCTAAGTCGTAACCGCGGCTTGCATGACCATCGAGTCTTTGCTTCAAAGTCGGCACAGATAACGCAGGCGCATCCACATAACCAATCGCCTGTTTAATCACCCATTGGCTCAATGGATTTTGTGCAACAAAGTTAGTGAGACGCGGTGCCGCAGCCATCAGTGGTAAGCTATCTTCAATCCCTGCAACGAGATAGTCTTTCGCGGGTCTTAAATAGCGTTGATAGTAAATATTGAAGAACTGCGCCCTAAACTTAGGCACATCCACTTTTACCGGACATTGTCCAGAGCAGGCTTTACAGGCCAAACAGCCCTTGAGCGATTCCATCACCTCGTGGGAGTAATCATAATCACGTTTGGCATTGATGGTATTTTGTATGCGCTGCAATATACCAAAAGGTTTCGCTTTTGCGAGGGCATTAACATCAACCCCTTCAGCCTCAAGCAGTCTTAGCCACTCTCTCATGAGCCCTGCACGCCCCTTAGGCGACTGCACTCTGTCACCCGTCACCTTAAACGATGGGCACATGGGCGAATAGCTACTGTAATTAAAACACAGGCCATTACCGTTACAATTCATCACATCGGGGAACGCATCACGCACATCAACGGGGATTTGTCGATCAAACTTACCGCGCTTAGCACTGTCAACATCGTAATAGAGGGCACCTGTATCTTTAGGCGCCACCAACTTGCCGGGATTGAGTCGGTTATCGGGGTCAAACAAACCTTTAATATCTTGCAACACACCGAAAAGTTCATCACCAAAGACAGCTGGACCGTATTCACCGCGCACGCCTTTACCGTGCTCGCCCCACATTAGGCCGCCGTATTTAAGCGTCAGTGCCGCGACTTGATCAGAAATGACTCGTAGTAATTTTTCATCTTCAACATCGCACATATCGAGCGCTGGACGAACATGCAACACGCCCGCATCCACATGGCCGAACATACCGTATTGCAGATTATGACCGTCGAGTAACGCGCGAAACTCCATAATGTAATCGGCGAGTTTTTCGGGCGGTACCGCGGTATCTTCTGCAAAGGCGATGGGCTTACGGCGACCTTTAGTGGCGCCGAGTAAACCAACGGCTTTTTTGCGCATGCCATAAATTTTTTCGATACTCGGCTTATCTTGTGTCACTTGGTAACCCAATACACCGCACTCGCCTTTGCTGATCTGCTCAGTTAACACAGCTTCCAAACTCGCGAGCTTTTGCTCAACTTCGACCGTGTCACCTGCAAATTCGACCATATTGAGGCCATCAATAACTTTACCAGGCACTTCTTGGATAAGATCAGCCACCGAATGCCAGACAATATCTTCACGGGCTAAGTTAAGCACTTTTGAATCGACGGTTTCGACCACAGTCGCCCGCGCGGCAACTAAGGATGGCGCATGACGCAATGCCGATTGGAACGAATCGTACTTAATGTTCACCATAGCGCGCTCAGTCGGCAGCGGGGTGAGATTAAGTTTGGCTTCGGTTATCACCGCAAGCGTGCCCTCTGAGCCCGTCAGAATTCGTGATAAATCGAATTGCGTCAGCTTGTCGTTCCACACATGTTTTAAGTCATAGCCAGTGAGGAAACGATTGAGCTTAGGAAATTGATTTTCAATCTGAGTGCGCTTTTCGCGGCATACCGCCGCCACAGCAGAAATCAATTTCTGCCCCAGCAGATTATCACTGACATTATCGGGGTTACACAGTAGTCCGGCATCTAAGGGATGCGTATCCAGCACACTGCCATCGATCAGCACACTGCGCAGCGCCAGCACGTGATCTGACGTCTTACCATAGACCAGTGAGCCCGCACCCGAGGCATCGGTATTGATCATGCCACCAATAGTGGCGCGGTTTGAAGTGGATAAATCGGGACTAAAAAAGAATCCATGGGGACGCAATGCATCATTAAGCGCATCTTTAATCACGCCAGCTTCAACTCGAACCCAACCTTGCTCAGCATTCACTTCGAGCACACGGTTCATGTAACGCGACACATCCAAAATCAAACCATGGGTCAGAGATTGTCCGTTGGTGCCCGTACCACCGCCCCGCGCACTGAAGGTCACGCTGCGAAATGCGTCCGTAGCAGCCAGCGTCAATGCAATTTGAATATCCTGCTGATTTTTAGGATAAAGCACGGCTTGAGGCAAAAATTGATATACAGAGTTGTCGGTGGCTTGCACTAAACGGGCGCTGTAACGTTTGTCTATATCACCGGAATACTCACTTTGCTCCAGTGCATCAAGGTATGCCAAATACACTGGCTCTAATGTTTGTTGATGTGATAGCAGGGGTAGCATAGATGGCTTCTGTCAATTATCGTTATGGCGCCATTATAAACAAAAAAAAGCCGCTAAAAAGCGGCTTTTTTAACAAGTTTATAAAATTACTATCTAGATCAACCGTGCGCTTCGGCTAAATACAACCAAGTATCAATCACAGTATCAGGGTTTAATGACACTGTATCTATGCCTTGTTCTACCAACCAAGCGGCAAAATCAGCGTGATCTGAAGGACCTTGACCACAAATACCTATGTAAGCGCCCTTCGCTTTAGCCGCTTTAATGGCTAATGAGAGTAGCATTTTAACGGCTTCATCACGCTCATCGAATAAATGGCTAATGATACCTGAGTCACGGTCAAGGCCGAGTGTCAGCTGAGTTAAATCGTTTGAGCCGATAGAGAAGCCATCGAAATGCTCAAGGAATTGGTCTGCTAACAGGGCGTTTGAAGGCACTTCACACATCATGATGACACGTAAACCGTCTTTACCACGTTCTAAACCTTGCTCTTTGAGCAAGCCGACCACTTGCTCAGCTTCTTTCACTGTGCGAACGAATGGGATCATGACTTCAACGTTTTTCAGACCCATGTCATTACGAACGCGTTTGATCGCTTCACACTCAAGGGCAAAACAGTCACGGAAAGATTCAGAGATATAACGGCTCGCACCGCGGAAGCCCAGCATTGGGTTCTCTTCTTCTGGCTCGTATCGGTCACCACCAACCAAGTTTGCGTATTCGTTAGACTTAAAGTCTGACATACGTACGATCACTTTCTTCGGATAGAAAGCTGAACCGATAGTCGCAATACCTTCAACCAGACGGGCAATGTAGAACTCAACAGGTGATTCGTAACCAGCAATCATTTCGTTGATTTCAGTTTGCAGCGCTGCATCCTGTTGATTGAATTCGAGCAGTGCTTTCGGATGAATACCAATCATACGGTTGATGATGAATTCTAAACGCGCTAGACCCACACCTTCGTTTGGCAAACGAGCAAAATCAAATGCACGATCAGGGTTACCCACGTTCATCATGATTTTCATTGGCAATGCAGGCAGAGAGTCAACACGGTTTGAAATCACTTCAAACTCTTGTTTACCTTCGTAGATAAAGCCAGTGTCACCTTCGGCGCAAGAAACAGTCACGATTTGACCATTCTTGATACGGTCAGTCACGTCACCACAACCCACCACCGCTGGCACACCTAATTCGCGGGCGATAATTGCCGCATGACAGGTACGACCGCCACGGTTTGTGACGATAGCACTTGCGCGCTTCATGATAGGTTCCCAATCAGGATCTGTCATGTCTGTCACTAACACATCACCAGGTTGGATTTGATCCATATCGGCGATTGAGGTTAATACTTTGGCTACACCAGTACCCACTTTATGGCCAATAGCGCGACCTTCACAGATCACAGCGCCACGGCTCTTTAAGTGATAACGTTCAATCAATTGCACATCTTCACGGCTACGAACCGTTTCTGGACGCGCTTGAACGATATACAATTTGCCATCATTGCCGTCTTTTGCCCATTCGATGTCCATTGGACGACCGTAATGCTTTTCGATCACCATGGCTTGTTTGGCTAATTCTTCAACTTCAGCGTCATTGATAGAGAATTGACGACGTTTGTCAGCAGTAACATCTTCAATTTTGACTTGTTTGCCGTGAGCAGCATCATCTGAATACACCATTTGGATGAGCTTGCTACCGATATTACGGCGCACAACAGCCTTGTGACCTAAGGCTAAAATAGGTTTATGAACATAAAATTCATCTGGGTTTACCGCGCCTTGAACAACCATTTCACCCAGACCAAAAGATGAAGTGATAAACACCACATCATTATTGCCAGATTCAGTGTCCATAGTGAACATCACACCTGAAGCCGCTTTATCTGAACGAACCATGCGTTGTACGCCAGCAGACAAGGCAACACCGTGGTGCTCATAACCTTGATGCACACGGTAGGAAATAGCGCGATCGTTAAAGAGTGAAGCGTACACATGCTTGATCGCTGTCAGTACGGATTCAAATCCTTTTACGTTTAAGAAGGTTTCTTGCTGACCCGCAAAAGAGGCATCTGGCATATCTTCAGCTGTTGCAGAAGAACGTACCGCGAATGACGCTTCGCTAGTTTCAGCGGCAAGTTTATCGTAAGCTTCACGAATCGCTTGCTCTAATGCTGGTTGAAATGGAGTGTCGATAACCCACTGTCTGATCTGTGCACCTACTTTAGCCAGCGCATTGACATCATCTACATCCAGTGTGGCTAGAATGTCATAAATCTTCTGGTTAACTCCGCTTTGTTCAAGGAACTCGTTGAACGCATGGGAAGTTGTCGCAAATCCGCCAGGTACTTGAACACCGGCATTGGCCAGATTGCTGATCATCTCGCCTAGAGAAGCATTTTTACCGCCAACCAAGTTGACGTCACCCATGCCTAATTCTTGATACCAGAGTACGTATTGCTGCACAGTTCTATCTCCGCAAGTTTATTTCAGTGGCCCCTTCACACGAGGGCAGCGGCATTTTACACTCCTGTCGAACACGCGTAAATCTATAATTTTATTTGTAATTTTATTACTACAAGAGGTCAGTATGGCACCAAAAGTATTCTATATCTCCGACGGGACAGCGATCACAGCTGAAGTTTTTGGTCATGCGGTTCTCTCGCAATTTCCATTAGAATTTGAGTCACTTACGATTCCATTTGTCGAAACATTGACGAAAGCGGAGCAAGTTAAGCGACAAATTAATGATTGTTTTATTACAACAGGTGAGCGGCCGTTAGTATTCCATTCCATCGTAAAAGCCGAGATCCGCGACATCATCTACTCGAGTGAAGGGGTTGATTATGATTTTTTGAATACTTTTGTGGCCCCACTCGAACAACATTTAGGTGTTTCTGCCTCTCCAGTTGTACATAGAACCCATGGAAAAGCGAATCACGGTTATGAAGCGCGTATTGATGCCATTAATTTCGCCATGGATAACGATGATGGCCAGACCATGAAACATATGGATCAAGCCGATCTGGTTTTACTTGGGGTCTCTCGCTGTGGCAAAACGCCATCGAGCCTGTATTTATCAATGCAGTTCGGCATAAAAGCGGCAAACTACCCTTTCACCGAAGATGATATGGATAACCTTAAATTACCTGAAGCACTGAAACGCAATAAGAAAAAACTGTTTGGTTTAACGATTGATCCCGTGCGTTTACATGAAATCCGTCAGAGTCGAATGGAGAATAGCCGCTATTCATCGCTCAAACAGTGCCGCTTAGAAGTCAAAGAAGTGGAAATGCTGTTTAAACGCGAACGCATTCCTTACATAGACACCACTAATCATTCCGTGGAAGAAATTGCCACTAAAATATTAGATGTCACGGGCCTAGAACGGCATATGTTCTAAGCCTAATAAGCCAAAATCAGCAAAAGAAACCGAGTGAATTTAGTCTAAAAGAAACTAACTTAAATCAAATTCATTGCACAGTTGCCGACAATTAACGCAATTGGCACTGTGCAACTCGGTTCGATTCGTTATAATCCGAGGCAATCTGGCGAAAAGCGCCGCACGCAAGCTCGGTATTTTGAATGACCATAAAAACAGACGAACTACGCACTTCCTTATTAGCAAAAGTCATCTCACCTGCGCAACTGGCATCTGAGTTCCCATTAACTCAAGATGCAGCCGATTATCTGGTTCAGCAACGTCGTGAAGTCGAAGCCATCATTATGGGTGAAGACCAACGTCTATTGGTGATCATAGGCCCATGTTCAATCCACGATACTAAAGCGGCATTAGATTATGCTCAACGCTTAGCCGCGTTACACCAAGAATTGAAAGATGACTTGTGTATCTTAATGCGCGTCTATTTTGAAAAACCCCGTACAATTGTCGGTTGGAAAGGATTAATTTCAGATCCCGATCTCGATGGCAGTTTCGAACCAAACAAAGGTTTACGCATTGCCCGCGAATTGCTGCAACAAATCACTGAATTAAAATTGCCTATCGCCACCGAATTTTTAGATATGGTGAACGGTCAGTACATAGCGGATCTCATTACTTGGGGCGCTATTGGTGCGCGTACTACGGAAAGCCAAGTCCACCGTGAAATGGCTTCGGCACTGTCTTGCCCCGTTGGTTTTAAAAATGGTACTGATGGGAACATCAATATTGCCGTTGATGCAGTTCGTGCCGCACAAGTGCCACATGTTTTCTATTCACCGGATAAAGATGGCGCTATGGCGGTCTATCGCACCCACGGCAACCCGTTTGGCCATATCATCCTACGTGGTGGCAAAAAACCTAATTATCACGCACAAGATATCGAAGAAGCGCGTCAACAGCTTGCATCTGTTGGGGTAACTCAACGTATGGTTATCGATTTCAGCCACGGAAACAGTGAGAAGAACCATCTCAAACAGCTGATGGTCGCCGATGAAATTATGACTCAAATGCGTGCTGGCAGCACTGCCATCGCAGGTATTATGGCTGAAAGCTTCTTACAAGAAGGTAATCAAAAAGTCGTTGAAGGCCAGCCACTCTGTTATGGCCAAAGTATCACCGACGCTTGCTTGCATTGGGATGACTCTGAAATCCTGCTACGTAAGCTCGCAGCGGCTTCCCGCGAAAGAAAAGCACTATTAACCAAATAAATCTGAAGTAAAATAAATCGTCCAATAAAAAACCGATCTCATTTCGGTTTTTTTATTGGAAGCATGACATTATCCTCAGTCATATGCCTACTGCACCTTAAAGCCTGTAGTTTTCTATCTTTAACCACCATAAATCTTTATAATTCGAGCTTATTTCGCTGCATTACCTTAGGTTGCTGTATGTCGCTTACCCCCATGTCCACAAACACCGAAAACACCTCACGAATCGAAGCCGCTGCCCCCCCCTTTCCTGACGCGATTCAAACTCGAATTGATTCCTCAGAAGCGCGCGTGATTAAAGCAGTATTCCCCTCAATCACCAACCATCACAATACGTTATTTGGTGGCGAAGCTTTAGCGTGGATGGATGAAACAGCCTTTATTGCAGCAACTCGTTTCTGCCGTAAAACCTTAGTCACAGTGAGTTCCGATAGAATTGATTTTAAAAAGCCTATCCCAGCAGGCACACTAGCAGAACTCATCGCTCGTGTGATCCATGTAGGTAATACGTCATTAAAAGTTGAAGTCAACATCTATGTAGAAGACATGTATCAAGACCGTCGAGAACATGCTATACGTGGTGTGTTCACCTTTGTTGCGGTTGACGAACAACGAAATCCCACAAAAGTGTGGACATATGGGTAGTTTTTAGACGATTTTAAAGTATAGGTTAGCCCGTACTTTCGGGCTTTCAATTGAAACTATACGGTCCATCTTTTTCCTTGTAAAACACCGACCAAAGTCTAACAACCAGAAACATATCAAAATTTTGTCCTTATTCCTGAATAAAGCAATAGGATCCTTGATTACTTTTCTGTTACATTGAGTTCAATCTTCACGCGCACCGAACATAATCATAAAAGCCATGAAGCTAGAAAACTTAAATATTATTATCGCAGACGATCATCCATTGTTCAGAAATGCACTACGTCAAGCGCTGACCAGCGCTTTCGAACATGCACAGTGGTTTGAAGCAGACAGTGCTGACGCACTGCAATCTGTATTGGATGTTCGAAGCGTCGATTACGATCTTGTACTGTTAGATCTGCAGATGCCCGGGTCCCACGGCTATTCCACGCTTATCCACCTACGCTCACATTATCCTGAGTTACCCGTTGTGGTGATTTCAGCCCACGAGGATATCAATACCATTAGCCGTGCGATTCATTATGGCAGCAGTGGTTTTATCCCTAAATCAGCTTCAATGGAAACCCTAAAAGAGGCGCTAAGTGCGGTGTTATTCGGTGATATTTGGTTGCCTAAAGGCACTGAGATTATTGCTATCAATGACGATGCCATTGATAAAATGGCCAGCAAGTTATCCGATCTCACGCCGCAACAATATAAAGTGTTGCAGATGTTTGCCGAAGGGTTATTAAATAAACAAATAGCCTACGATCTTGGCGTGTCTGAGGCGACCATCAAGGCGCACGCGACTGCCATATTTAGAAAACTTGGCGTTCGCAACCGCACTCAAGCAGTTATTGCCCTTGCGCAACTCGAGATGGATAAAGTCGATTTATCTTAATCGCTAAACCCATAAAAATGCCGCTTTTATTAGCGGCATTTTTATGTTTGTAAATCATCCAAGTTAACGCATTGGCAGATTTTTATCGGCAAACATTTCATCTATGAGCTGTTGATCCCGTAATGCTACGGCTTTCTCCACCACATCACGGGTTAAATGCGGCGCAAAGTGCTGAATAAAATCATACATATAACTGCGCAAGAAACTGCCCTTCCTAAAACCAATTTTAGTCGTACTGTGGGCAAACAAATGACCGGCATCAATAGCAACTAAATCTTTATCAACATTTGGATCAATGGCCATAGACGCGATGACGCCCACGCCTAATCCTAAACGAACATAGGTTTTAAGCACATCGGCACTGGTCGCACTAAAGACAACACGCGGCTCTAAATTGGCCCGATTGAACGCTTTTTCAATTTCAGAAGCACGGTCAAAACCAAAGACATAGGTCACTAAGGGGAAACGGGCTAAATCTTCGATACTAATCAAGCTGCCTTGATTGCGGGTCGCAAGAGGATGGTCTTTTGGCACAACGATAGAGCGGTTCCAGTGGTAACAAGGCAACATGATCAGATCTGAATATAAATGCATTGCTTCGGTCGCAATAGCAAAATCTGCATCACCGCGAGCTGCCTGTTCGCTGATCTGCGACGGTGTCCCTTGGTGCATATGCAAGTTCACTTTAGGATAGCGATCAATAAACTGACGAATTATCGTCGGTAATGCATAGCGTGCCTGAGTATCTGTTGTGGAAATATTTAACTCACCTTGATCTGGCTTAGTATATTCTTCAGACACTTTTTTGATACTTTCAACTTTACCTAAAATATCATTGGCAATGCTGATCACTTGCAAACCCGCAGGTGTGACATGGGTTAAATGCTTACCGCTACGACCAAATATTTGGATCCCCAACTCATCTTCAAGCATACGAACTTGTTTACTGATCCCAGGTTGAGAGGTATACAAGTTTTCAGCTGTCGCCGATACATTGAGGTTATGTTTTACGACCTCAGCAATATACCTGAGTTGTTGCAGTTTCATCTTATTTCCTTGTCTCAAACACGCAAAATGCCATTAACAACTGAGCCCTCAAAGCACTCTCAGCTATAATCAATCGTTATAGTATATAGTAAAAATTAAAGCAAATAGGAATATAGAGCACAAGTCTACAGATTCATACGACAGAAATGATAACCTAGGCTAAGATAACTATGCTAGTTTATTGATTTATTGTAGCATTAGCTCAATTGGATAAATAATGGAACATCTATGTCATTCACCTTGGTTCTGATCCTCATCGGTGCGCTTTTACTGCTTGTTATCGGAATTAACGTATTACAGCAACAAAAAGAACGTGTAGAGGCTGAGCGTCGCATTGAATTTGCCCGTCAAAGAGCAATTATCGATGAAACTGAAACTGTGTTATCAAACACAGGAATGATGCCTTGTAGCACGAATATAGTATTGGTTTTGTACCGGCGTGTACAAGATGCCTTGCAGTCTGCAACAGCGATCAGTAATGGCCAACAACAGTCTGACTACCAACGTCGCTTAGCCGATATTAATAATCAAATAACAAGCTTACAGTCTGGACAACCTCAAACTCCTCCAATTGAGAATTTCAGACTACCCGATAATGACAAACAAATTTTAGCGCTTGTTCAAACCTTAAAAAAATTAAAGGCGATACTCAGAGCCGAGCATAATAAAGGTAAAGTCGATCCGAGCATTTTTGCTCAAGAAGAAAGCCGCATCGACAGTTTACAGCTCAGAATTAATGTCGATTCTATGCTTTCTCGTGCCCGCGCGGCCAGTTTTATGAAGCAATATGGCTCATCAAAACAAATGGTAACCAAAGCCCTATCAACATTACACGCCATTAAGGCACAAACGCCTAATGATCCCTTCATTGGGCGTAAAGTCGATGAGGCTAAACAATTACTTGATGAAATTATGGGGGCACAGAAACAATCTGAGCCCAGTGCGCCTAGACCTAAAAATGAAGAAGATGATATCGATATGCTGTTTCAACCTAAAAAGAAATGGTGATCAGTCTCTATTTGCTTACCGTTAAGTTGAATTAGCGACACATTTGCCACTCATGCTACCGCGTCATTGTGAGTCAGTTTGTATCTGTAAGTGTAAAGTACTCAGTAAGTGTAAAGTACTCAACATGTTTGAATTATTATCTATAGCAACAAATTGATATCGAAAATGCAAACAAAAAGCCAAGTCATATCTGACTTGGCTTTTTTGTTGTTCTCTTAGCGTTAAGCTAGCTTAATCCGTCGCTATGCGCCTTTCTTGGCCTTCTTGGTAGATTCACTCACCCACTTCCCATTGACGTAATGCGCAGACCAACCCGTGGCTTTGCCATCGACTTCAGTCGCAACGTATTGCTCTTTCGTCTTACGGCTAAACTTCACCGCAGCCTTATTGCCTTCATCATCAGTGACTGGCGCATCCGCTAAATACTGATACTTAGGCCATAGCAGCTCACGGTATTGAACCAGTTCCTCAACCAAAGGCGCACGGGTTTCACGTGATTTAGGAAAAGTACTAGCCGCTAAGAAGATACCCGCCGCACCATCACGTAATACGAAATGGGCATCCGATTTACTGCATTTCAGTTCAGGTAAATAAATAGGATCTTCTTTTGGCGGCGCCGCCTCACCATTTTTCAGTAATTTACGGGTATTCTTACACTCTTCATTGGTACAGCCAAAGTACTTACCAAAACGACCATTTTTCAGTTCCATATCGTGACCACAGCGATCACACTCAATCAGTGGACCTTCATAGCCTTTGATCTTGAATTGGCCTTCTTCGACTTCATAGCCTTCACAGATTGGATTGTTACCGCAGACGTGTAACTTACGCTTCTCATCGATCAGGTAACTGTCCATTGCCGTGCCGCAAATACTACAACGGTGCTTCGCACGCAGTGCATCTGTTTCGGCATCTTCACTGTTTTCGCTAATCGCCTCAACGCCAGGCGTGAGGTTCATCGTCGTCTTACAGCGTTCTTTAGGGGGCAATTCATAACCAGAGCAACCAAGGAAAACACCTGTCGTTCCAGTGCGGATCCCCATAGGACGACCACAAGTTGGGCACTTGATATCCGTCATCACCATTTGGTTAAGACGCATACCACCTTCTTCAGGATCCAGCTCTGCTTTTTCTAATTGCTTAGTAAAGTCAGCATAGAAACCATCAAGTACTTTTTTCCAGTCTAACTCGCCCCGAGCCACATCATCTAATGTTTGCTCCATGCTGGCGGTAAAGTCATAGCTCATCAAATCAGCAAAACTGCTCACCAATCGTTCGCTGACAATTTCACCCATTTTTTCGGCATAGAAACGACGATTTTCGACTTTTACATAACCACGATCTTGAATCGTTGAAATGATGGTTGCGTAGGTTGAAGGGCGGCCAATACCGCGTTTTTCTAATTCTTTTACTAAAGAAGCTTCGCTGTATCGTGCTGGCGGCTTAGTAAAATGTTGTTTAGGCTGCAATTCTTTTAATGCTAATACATCGCCCTGAGCCACGAATGGTAACGTATTGTCTTCTTCGTTTTTCTTCTTAAGCGCTGTTTGTACGCGAGTCCAACCATCAAAACGTAAGGTACGTCCCGTGGCTTTGAGCTCATAATCGCCCGCTTTTACGGTCAACTTAGTGGCATCATATTGTGCAGGTGTCATTTGACATGAGACAAACTGGCGCCAAATCAGCTCATATAAGCGCTGAGCGTCACGTTCCATGTCAGATAAGGTCGCTGCTTGCACTTGAACGTTTGATGGGCGAATCGCTTCGTGAGCTTCTTGTGCGCCTTCTTTTGATCCGTATCGAATCGGTTCGGCGGGTAGATACTTATCACCAAATTCTTTGGCAATCATATCGCGCAAGTTTTCAACGGCTTCTTGACTCAAATTGGTCGAGTCGGTACGCATATAAGTGATATGACCAGCTTCGTAAAGTCGCTGCGCCATCATCATGGTCTTCTTTACACCAAAACCTAAACGTGTACTCGCGGCCTGTTGCAGTGTCGACGTAATAAAAGGAGCCGATGGTTTACTTTGAGTCGCTTTATCTTCGCGGGCCAGCACAGTAAAACTTGCCGCAGATAACGCTTGAACCGCAGCCATCGCTTGCTGTTCATTGATAGGATTAAAGGCAGCATCTAGATGCTTAACCACTTCCATCCGCAAAGCTTCTTGAGCGGGCGTATTGAGCTCTGCGTGTACATCCCAAAATTCTTCAGGCACAAAGGCTTTGATTTCGCTTTCGCGTTCGACCACTAAACGCACGGCAACCGACTGCACTCGCCCAGCGGATAAACCACGAGCGACTTTTTTCCACAGCAGAGGCGACACCATAAAACCGACAACTCTGTCTAAGAAGCGGCGCGCTTGTTGGGCATTAACCATGTTAGTGTCGAGTGTCGACGGTTTACTAAAAGCATCTTGAATCGCAGACTTAGTAATTTCGTTGAAAACAACACGTTGATACCGTGAAGGATCACCACCAATCACCTCTTGCAAATGCCAGGCGATAGCTTCTCCCTCACGGTCTAAGTCGGTTGCGAGATAGATTTGGTCAGCAGAATCGGCAAGTGCCTGTAACTCTTTAACGACTTTTTCTTTACCCGGTAAAATTTGGTACTTAGCCGCCCAGCCCTTTTCAGGGTTTACGCCCATACGAGACACTAGCGCTTGCTGATCTTTCACCTTTTTATATTGAGCTTTTTCTTCTGGCGACATCTTCTTAACTTCGGCAGCGGATTTAACCTTTTCATTGCCTTCTGAAGTCGATGATGTCGGCAGATCACGGATGTGACCTACGCTCGATTTAACGATGAATTCTTTGCCAAGATATTTATTAATAGTCTTAGCTTTGGCCGGTGATTCGACAATAACTAGCGATTTACCCATAGTTTAATTTGCGCCAAAAAATCTCAAGAAGGTGGAAATTGGCACCATATATAGAGGGTTGTACTGATAGTTTCAAGTTAATCCCTCTTTTATATGTACCAGCGAGTCACTTTTTAATCAAAGTTGAAAAAATGTAAAAATATAATATGCGTAATTAAAAACTAATATTTCATTATTTGCCAGCAAGCAAGAAATAGTTATGCATTTATCGTGAAAAAGTCGCTTTGAGCACAAAACCGTCCGCTTGTGCACTCGAAAAGCTTCAGTATACTGGGTTCCCTCAGGGACCATATGAACAAATAATAACTTTCCCTATCACAAGGATAAGCAATGAAGCACTTTGAAGCGAATTTTGATGGACTCGTTGGACCAACACACAATTACGCAGGGTTGTCTTTTGGCAATGTCGCCTCACTTAGCAATGCCGCCTTAGTTTCCAACCCCAAAGCTGCTGCAAAACAAGGACTCCAAAAAGCCAAAGCACTAGCCGATATGGGCATGGTTCAAGGAATATTAGCTCCTCAAGAGCGCCCAGACCTCTATACATTGCGCCGAATTGGATTTTCTGGCTCTGATGCTAATGTATTAAAACAAGCGGCAAAAGAAGCGCCCATATTACTTAATGCCTGTTGCAGTGCTTCCAGTATGTGGACAGCCAATGCCGCTACCGTCTCACCAAGTGCAGATACACGTGACGGCAAACTGCATTTTACCCCAGCAAATTTAGTCGATAAACTGCATCGCAGCATCGAGCCTTTGACAACGGGGCGCATATTAACAGCAACTTTCAGTGATCCCCACTATTTTCATCACCATAGTCACTTACCTGAGCATAATAGCTTCGGTGATGAAGGTGCCGCAAACCACACTCGTCTCTGCAATGAATACGGCCATGCTGGTGTTGAGCTGTTTGTTTATGGACAAGAAGCCACCAATCCCAACGCACCTAAACCGCAAAAATATCCAGCAAGACAAACCTTAGAAGCGTCGATGGCAGTCGCACGCTTACACCAGCTGGAAGACGATAATTGCGTCTTCATCCAACAGAATCCTGATGTAATTGATCAAGGTGTATTCCATAACGATGTTATCGCAGTAGGTAATCAAAATGTCCTGTTCTACCACGAACAAGCCTTCTTAAATACCCAGAATAAGATCGATGAAATTAAACGTAAACTCGACACTGAGCTGTATTTCATTGAAGTGCCCACCGCGAAAGTAGCAATTAACGACGCAGTCAAAAGCTATTTATTCAATACTCAAATTATTACATTGCCATCCGGTGAAATGGCAATTATTGCCCCAACGGATTGCCAAGAAAATCCCGCGGTATTTGCCTATTTGAACGAATTACTCACGTTAAACACGCCGATTAAGCAAGTGCTTTATTTCGACGTAAAACAAAGCATGCAAAACGGTGGCGGCCCTGCCTGTCTTCGTTTACGTGTCGCCATGAATGAAGTGGAAGTCGCAGCGGTAAATCAACACACTCTGATGAATGATGCTTTATTTACTCGTTTAAACCTTTGGGTAGACAAACATTATCGAGACAGATTAACCACCCAAGATCTTGCAGACCCTCAGCTAATCATCGAATCTCGAACAGCTCTGGATGAACTGACACAGATCATGAAACTAGGTAGCGTGTATCAGTTCCAGCGTTAATGAATAAATATAATTCCAAAGACTAGATACTAAAAAGCGCACAATTAAGTGCGCTTTTATTCGTTTACCTTAAAAATTATAAGATATTTACAGCTATCGAAAGCACCTCTGTAACCGTATTATTAGGTGTCGTCACAGTGACAAGTAATGTACCAGAATTAGGCTTATCTTCGCCTTTTAATGATACGGTAAAATCACGACCGCCATTATGATTAGAGCTTGGCCAAGTATATTGACTTGAGCTAGTGACAGAACCAGCACTTGTTGTAAAACTCACAATTGAACCTGCAGGCATTTGCTGATTATGAACATCTGAAATAGTAAAAGATACTGAAGCGACTCCCTTACCGAAGATTTGAACTGCGCCACCCAAATGCTCATTCGCCACGATCACAGTGATAGGCTTACCATCAGCATCAACAGCAGGTACTTTTTCTTGATCAATGATTTTTACATCACGCTTATCAGTTGCATAGGCGGTGCTACCCGACATAACCATGACAATACTTCGACGCACATAAAGCGACTTCGATTGACTTATGCCATCAGCACAACCAGCATGAACAGGATCAGAACATAATACACCATTATATTTATCGTCTTTTACATCAAAGACCCCATTCGAATTAAAATCAATTAATTCTTCTAGCTCACCACCTAATTGCCCACTGGCCTGCTGCGGATTAAAAATACCATCTTCATTATAATCGTTAAATGCATCATTTAAATCAAATGATTGGCCCGTAACATCCTTACCCGTAAGAAATGTTGTCATTTCGCTAGCATCAAAACGACCATTACCGTTCAGATCAGGAAATGATTCCTCACCAATAGCGGTTGCTGTAATAGTTGCTCGTCCACCGTATTTCTGACCATAAAAATTCCCATAAACGCCTAATGCCGGATATTCAACCATATCTGCTTTAGGGTTTAGAATCATCTCTCCGGCACCATCAATAATAACCTTACCCTCTGGTCGTGGTAATTGACTAGTCCATTTAACAGAACATGCCCCTTTTATCGTTTGGCACGCATCCTCTATTGAGCCCCCCTCTGTCGTAAAGGAAACCGTGGTGCCATTAGGCACTGGGTTATTAAACGCATCCGCTAAACGTGCAGTAACTAACACCTCAGTGCCATCCCGATTCCATCCCTCTGCATTTAATACTTCTGCTGATAATGAAAGACTGTCTTGATCAGGAATACCCGTCGAAATAATCAATTGACTCGATTGACTTGATATTGCAGGAATAGAATTATCATCGACTGTCGCCGTTACCCTTAAAGATGTGGCAACCGTTCCTGTAGTCACGACTGTTTGCACCAGCCCTTCATTATTAGTCGTGGCCTCGAGTGGTGCTAACTTGACACCACCCACGCCAGTATTTAAATTAAACTTCACATTCTGATTACTTACAAAGTTACCATTCTTATCTAAAACTCTAAACTTAACCACTGACGATTCAATACCACCAGTGCCAAGAATACTGATATTTTCTGGGATTGCAGATACGAATACTATACTTCCTATCTCAGACCGTAAAACATTAATCTTTCCGACCGCCGACAAACTAATACCACCCGCATTCGCTGTCACATTAATTTGGTCTTCTCCTACACAGCCTTGTGCTAAATAGGTTGAAGTTGCAACACCATTACTGGATGATACTGGCGAACTTATTTGTGCTTGAGCTGGTATTTTAGTTGCACAGGTTGAAGAGAAATTCACATCCACAGGTTGTGTAAATGGATTACCTAGATCATCTTGAATTAATACTGAGATACTTGCTGTACCACCAGCAGAAACTGTTGTACTACTTATGGCAGCCTGACCTTTAACAAATGGAACTCCACTACCCATAACTACATTTGTTGCACCTACCACCACTATCGTATTACCTAGCTCTCCCGATGCTAGCGAAGCAGTAACCTCTCCAGCACCTAAGGCACTGCCAGCATAAATATCAACAGTTGCTTTGCCTTGATCATTAGTTACTGCAGTTTTAATCGGTAAGTCGCCTATTGGACTAGAGAATGTCACTATTGTAGGCTTACTAATACCTGTTACTGTTGCTACTAACTTTCCTGGTAATAGCGTACTAATAGACTTAAGAGGAGACCCATTTGAATCTGTTAAAACTAATGAAACTTGAGCACCGCCTCCAGCGACACCTCCATCACCTTTCATCTTAAAACCTATTTTCCCGGACTCGCCACTATCAACTTTTGCGGTAACAGTTCCGGCACCAGCAATGGTAGCTGTCACGAGTTGCATTCTTGCAACACCGTCAACCCCAGTTAAATCTGTTCCGATAGAGGGAGAAAAAGAACCAATATTGCTATCATTTAGTGAGAAAGTAACTAAAATACCAGCAAGAGGGCCAAGTTTAGAATCGACAACTTTAGCCGTTACTTCGGCTGGTGCAATCGCCGAAATCTCAGTGTTTGAAATACCCATAGTTACGGTAACAACAGATGGCTTAGGCGTTGTTCCTCCGCCATCATCAGAGATACTGCCTCCACCACCACATGCTGATAATAAAAGCGAACACAATCCTGCGAGAAAAACCTTATACGCTGACTTCATTGTCAGGCTCCCTGTTACTCTGATGATGATACTTAAGCGAGATGCTTATTACTTATAGGCTAACACTACACAATTTTCACCAATTTTGCTCACTAGAACCTTATTTTATTTCACAAATAACACAAATATTTTAACGCTATTTGCCATTTCATCTTCGCGCTTTTCTTGCTAGTCTTGTGAGCGCCAAAAAATAGAATGTATAAAAAACACACAGGACTCTCTATGGCAATTTCTATAAAAAATAAACTCGGCCTTACAAGTAAAATTCTGATCGGTATGGGAACAGGTATTGCTTTAGGCCTCTTTCTCCGCAATGCCTTTCCAGAAAGCGATATAGTAAAAGATTATATTACCGAAGGTTTCTTGCATGTTATCGGTACTATCTTCATCTCCAGCTTAAAAATGTTAGTCGTTCCTTTAGTCTTTATTTCATTAGTTTGCGGAACTTGCTCACTGAGTGAACCTTCAAAATTAGGCCGCTTAGGGGGGAAAACCCTCGCCTTCTATTTATTCACAACCGCCATTGCCTTAGTGATTGCGATTGTCAGCGCAGTCCTTATACATCCTGGAAACGCCTCACTGGCGTCAGAAAAAATGGAGTACGTCGCAAAAGAAGCCCCAAGTCTTGCTGATGTGCTGATAAACATAGTGCCCACCAATCCAATGCAGGCATTGAGCGAAGGTAATATGCTGCAAATTATTATTTTTGCGGTCATTTTTGGCTTTGCTATTGCCCATATTGGTGAGCGCGGCAAACGTATTGCGGCGTTGTTTGAAGATTTAAATGAAGTCATCATGCGTGTCGTGACACTGATCATGCAACTCGCGCCCTATGGTGTATTTGCGCTGATGGCAAAACTTGCATTAACACTCGGTTTAGAGACCTTTGGTAGTGTGGTGAAATATTTCTTCGTGGTCTTAGGTGTATTACTGATCCATGCGTTTGTTGTTTACCCTACACTTCTAAAACTTTTCTCAGGCCTCAATCCCTTAATATTTATTCGTAAAATGCGCGATGTGCAGTTGTTTGCTTTTTCAACCGCCAGTTCAAATGCCACTTTACCCATTACCATAGAAGCGTCTGAACATAGATTAGGTGTCGATAATAAAATCGCCGCTTTTACGCTACCGTTAGGCGCTACCATTAATATGGATGGCACAGCAATCATGCAAGGCGTTGCCACTGTGTTTATTGCGCAGGTTTTTGGCATTGAGCTCTCACTAACCGATTATGCCGTTGTTGTTGTGACAGCCACATTAGCATCAATTGGTACCGCGGGTGTTCCAGGTGTCGGACTTATCATGCTGGCCATGGTGTTAAATCAAGTTGGCTTACCAGTGGAAGGGATTGCCCTGATTATCGGTGTCGATCGCTTACTCGACATGGTACGTACTGCTGTAAACGTCACAGGTGATTGCGTAGCAACTGTAATTATTGCTAAATCAGAGGGCGAATTTAACGAGCAAGTGTTTAACAACACTCAAGCGGGTAAAGTTGCTAGAAGTTTTGATGAGCAAGTTCATCATTTAGATAAATCGAACTAAACCTCACAAAGACCAAAATGACGCCCAGCTTCAGTGTTGGGCGTTTTTGTTTGAACGCAATACAGTTAACATGTCTATTGTTAACAAAATGTGAACTCACCAATAGTACGGAAATTTGTTTTTAGATACATTATGTTTACTATTTTAATACGTTTAATGGGAGGGGTATAAATGTGGTGGAGAAGTCTTTGGATCCTGATTGCATGCTGGCTATTGAGTGCCCACTTCGTACGTTACGAACAAATTAACTTTGCCATTCCTTTTGCACTTGCGCCTTTGGTCTTATTTTTTAACTCAGTTTACTTACTTCGTTTATTACAAATTTTATTATTTATAAGTGTCTTTGCCGTATGGGGCGTCACAACCATTGAAGCGGTACATCTGCGATTAGCGCAAGAAATGCCTTGGTTGAGATTGTCTTTTATCATGATGGCGGTGATGTTATTTACCTTAGGCGCGATTATGTGTGGCAACGGCATTTTGCGGATCAGAAAACAAAAATCGCCTTGGGGAAATTCCCCGATACGCTAACACTTTAACGGCAAAACCTTCTTATTCAACAATAAATTAGTACTTATTTTGACCACAAGTTCAACTCGGTCAGCAAAGGTTAAGTTCAACTAAGATATGCTGATCCTCTATTTGGTTATCAGTGTGATTTTACGTAGACTAGTTTGCTAAAGCTTAGCTCATACACTTTAAGGCATTATATTATGAGAATTTTGGTTGTTGAAGACGATCCTATTTTATCCCACCACTTAAAAGTGCAATTAAGCGATCTCGGCAATCAAGTTCAAGTGGCACTGACTGCCAAAGAAGGTTTTTATCAAGCCACTAATTATCCCATCGATGTCGCCATTGTCGATTTAGGGCTACCCGATCAAGATGGTATTAGCTTAATTCAACAGCTCCGTGAAGCCGGTCTTAAAGCACCAATATTAATTCTCACGGCACGAGTTAATTGGCAGGATAAAGTTGAAGGCCTAAACGCCGGAGCCGATGACTATTTAGTGAAACCCTTTCAAAAAGAAGAACTTGTCGCAAGACTTGATGCCTTAGTACGCCGTAGCGCAGGTTTTGTTAAACCTGTGATTTGCAGTGGAGAATTGAAACTCGATCTCGCCGCCAAGCAAGTCACTCTGGGCGACGAAGTCATGGAAGTCACAGCCTTTGAATATTTAATCCTCGAATATTTGATGCGCCATTGTCATGAGGTTGTCGCCAAGCAACGTTTACTCGATGTGATTTATGGTGATAAGGAAGGCGATCCCAATACGATTGAAGTCATGGTCAGCCGCCTGCGTAAAAAACTGACCCGAGATGGTATCGATAACCCCATAGTGACCATCCGCGGCCAAGGATATAAATTTAACCTGCCATGCAATTAAGATTAAAATTCAAGAAACGTCTGCTGACACGGATGTTTCTCACCTCGCTATCAATTATTACCTTAGTGGGTTTTGGTCTCGCATGGATGGTTAATATTCTGCATGCGCAAAATAGTTATAACGAAGAAACCGCCCAACTCATTGCCGAAATTCCCCAAGTCGCCGCCGAATTACGGGAGCACGATCTTATCCCCGATACCAGTGCTTGGTTGGAAGAAAATAATAAACAAGAGCGTTATGTGATAGCGAGTTGCGATGACAAATTTAAGCAGGTTTGGACCTCATCCCTCGCAGTAGATCGTGGCTTATTTGATACCTGTGAGCGTTTTAACGAAATCCGTAACGACTCCCCGCCCTACTACCTCACCATGGCTGACGATAGAGGATATTTCGTCTATTTGCTCGCGGTAGAAATTGCCAGTGTGCATTACAACCTCCTCGTCATGAAAGATGCCGCCAAACTGGAGCAAGAATACAGTAAGTTCAGTAAACGTACTTATATTCGTTTAGCCATGGTATTGGCCTTAGCCTTAATTCTATTGGTCAGCGCCGCCTATTGGGGCATGCGTCCCTTGGTACGGATGCAAAATGAACTGCAATCAATTAACCAAGGGAAGAGTAAATCACTTTCTGAGGGCTATCCTGTTGAACTTGAAGGCGTAACGCAAGCACTCAACCAGATGTTGCAACAATCGAGTGCCCAACAACAGCGCTATCAAAATGCTATGAATGACTTGGCACACAGTCTTAAAACCCGCTTAGCCGCCGTGCATGCCATTACAGATGACGCCAGTTTGAGTAAACAATCGGCAAGCGAAAAGATCATGGAACAAGTCAGCCAAATGGATCAGCTGGTCAAATACCAATTAAAACGGGCCATGTTAGGCCGACAAGGCCTGAAGCAAGAACAAACTGTTATTGCGCCCTTAGTCGATCAATTAGCACAAATGTTGTTTAAAATTTATCGAGAAAAACAAGTGCAGTTCTCGGCCAACATATCCCCCTCTTTGATGTTCCCCGGCAACAAGGGTGACTTAATGGAGCTGTGTGGCAACCTTATGGAAAATGCTTTCCGCCTGTGTATCAGCCAAGTGCATGTATCGGCTAAAATTAACTCACAAGGTGAGTTTGAACTCATTGTTGAAGATGATGGCCCAGGTGTTGAAGAAAGCTTAAGACAGAAGATTATCCAACGTGGCGTGCGTGCCGATACTCAGTCCCCAGGGCAAGGGATCGGATTAGCTGTCTGTGATGAAATCGTTCACAGCTACGGTGGCAGCTTAAAAATTGAAGAAAGTCGCTTAGAAGGGGCGCTCTTTAGGATCCGTATCCCAGTGTAAGAAACTGGGATACTATCATGCAATCACCGCATATAGCTGTTCGGCTCGATTAAACATGATCCAAGAAGTGGCAATATATTTGTCACCACTCACAGGTTTATTTCCCCGATGTGAATGAGTAAATCCCGCAGGCGCTATCACCATAGTGCCTTTTTTGGGGGAGATTTTACGCTGTTGATAATAAAATTCGGTTTCGCCGCCCTCTTCCACATCATTTAAATAAAACATATAAAGCACGACGCGATGCAGAGCTTCATTGTGGCCATTCTGCGGGAATTGCTCCGAATGCCAATGGGGATAACCGCCTTTATTTTGCTGATACTTTTGAATATTAATACTGCCACTGCGATACAAATACTTCACTAAGCCATCGGCCCTAGGCGCACCCAGCGTCGCAAAATTAGTCGGAGTTAGCGTTACAGGTTGGCCCTGCTCATCACTCACTGACACAGCAACCGCACCCATTAATGCCATTGAATACTTTGTGAAATAATCTACCGCGCCCTTTAAGGTATAACCTAAGAGTTCGTTTCTGATGGGCTGCAGGTCGACGAAACTATCTAAGGTCAAATCGCGGCTGATCTTCTTCTCCAGATCGACGCCATTGCCCGTTTGTCCATCAACAACGCCAGCATGTTGCTCAAATGCCAGAATGAGACGGTCACACAAGTCATTCGGCAACGCATTAGGGTATACTTCAATAAAGTCCATACTTCCTCAATGGAGTGGCTATTTTCTAGGCTTACTATGCTGACATGTTAGTTAAGTAATTGTAAAGCAGCATCATTGAGATAAAATAACCCACATTACGCTTCACGATAACAAGAATATGAAAAAAAGCTGTAAAGTCTCAGTCCATCAACTTCAAGTCGGCAACTTTGTGCGTTTGCCCGTGGCTTGGAAAGATCATCCCTTTTTATTCAGTAGCTTTCATATTAAACAAGCTGCGCAAATCGAGTTGATTAAAAATCTGGGCATCGAACATGTCATCGTCGATTTAGAACGCAGCGACGTCGCCCCGATACATGCTGATGCGGTCAACCCTATCAAATTGCCGCCAAGTGCTGAAATCAATGTGCTTAAAAACGACATGGATCAATACAAGGCTGAGCAAATCGAAGTGCAAAAAAAATTACGCCGTGACATTAATAAAACTGAGCAAAATTTTACCCGCTCAGTAGCCATGATGCGCAGCCTCATCTCTAAGCTACGTAATCGCCCCTTAAATGCGGTCGATGACGCCAAAGATTTGGTCCACACCATAGTCGAACAGTTGCTCAACTCAGATAACTTAGTGCTGCATTTGATGAGTGATGCTAAGCAGGATGAAAGCATTTACTACCACTCCTTGAATGTTGCGATCCTCTCTATGCTGATCGCCAAAGAAATGGAATGGGATAGAAGTGAAATCGAAACGGTCGGTCTCAGTGCCCTGTTCCACGACGTGGGTAAATTAAAAATCCCACCACAAATTCTAAAAAAATCGGCACCTTGGTCAGCACCAGAGCTTAATTTTATCAAACAGCATCCATTACTTGGGATTGAACTGCTCAAATTAGCCGATAATTTTCCCCAAGCAGCCTTACCTGCAATCACCAATCACCACGAGTTTCTCGATGGCAGTGGTTATCCCAAAGGCCTAAAGGAAGAGGCTCTCGACAAGGTATCGCAACTGATTGCGGTAGTGAACGAATATGACTCCTTGTGTTACCCAAGCCAACAGGGCAAAGCCAGAATGCCCTACGCCGCACTGGGGCATTTGTATAAGCAATACAAAACTAAGCTAAATCAAGAGTATATTGGCAAGATGATCAAGATGCTGGGCATTTATCCCCCAGGCAGTGTGGTGGAATTATCCAGCGGTCAATATGCCATGGTGATGTCGGTTAACTTAACTAAACTGCTATGCCCTAAGATATTGGTTTACGATGCGTTAGTTCCTAAAGACCAAGCACCTATCGTTGATTTAGAGATTGAAGGGATCAGCATAGTGCGCTGCTTACCACCTGCGGCGCTTCCTGAAAAAGTCCACGAGTATCTAAATCCGCGCGAGCGAGTGAGTTACTACTTTGGCGGCGATAGTCGTAAGTAGTTGATTAAGAAACTGGCTTAACGATTATGTCTAACGAGCTTCACTCATTTAAGCAAAGTCATCGAGTCTCACTCATTGAATAAAAGTCATTGAATGAACATGATTAAATAAAAGTGATAAAAATAAGGGTCGAATATTGCATTCGACCCTTATTTTTAATTCGAGAAATCAACACAGCTAGCGCCAGACTTATAACCAATGCTTACGTTTAAAGAAGAAGTAAGTACCTGCGGCACTGGCTAACATCATCACAATCGCCATAGGGTAACCGTATTGCCACTCAAGCTCAGGCATGCTGGTAAAGTTCATCCCATAACTACTGGCAATTAAGGTCGGTGGTAGAAACACCACTGCGGCAACCGAGAAGATTTTAATGATTTTGTTCTGCTGCAGACCACTGAACCCCATGGCCGCATCGAGCAGAAAGTTTAACTTATCGAAAATAAACTGACTGTGGGGCATCAGCGACTCGATATCCGACAACATTTCCCGCAAGTCCTTTAAATGTTCATCGGATAACTGGCCACGATAATAACGCTGCATATAACGCAGTGAGCGCTGAGTATCGAGCAAACTTAATCGGATTTTACCATTAGAGTCTTCTTGCAGAGTGATGAGTTTAAATACATCGTCAAGTTCGTCGTTATCAAATACTTGCTCACCGACATTTTCAAGTACAGTGTAAACGTCTTCAATTAAGTCAGATAGATAATCCACTTTCAGATTAAATAACTCGAGAAACAATTCCTGCGGTGTCGATACTTCTAACCGCCCTAAACGCAAATAGTTACGCAGCAAACGGATAAGACCTACGTCTTCTTCACGAATTGTCAGTAAAAAATTGCTACGAAGGTTGAAGGAAACGTTAACGCCGCGCACATCTTGGCCGACACGCTGTGGGAATAACGAATTAATATGCAAGCCGTCACTGTTTTGATAAAAACGTGCTGAGGCCTCAATTTCATTGATATCTTCTTCGTCAGGCACTTCTTCAACAGAAAAATGACTTAACCACTCTCGCTCCTCATCATCGGGTTTATACAGATCTAACCAAATGGTCGACGCGGGAATACTATCCAGTATGCCGAGCTCTGTCACAGTAAGGTGACGATTATCATAGACATAAGCAGTAATCATTTGTCCTCCTGAAAAAAAACTTAAGTTAACGATTCCACTTAAGTGCAGGCTAAAAAATTGTCGCTAGTTTACCGCATAAGTTGGCAATGAAAAGGCGTGCAAGGTAATTTAGTAAAATAAATATGCCTTAATCGGTTTCGATAATTGCCAACCGTTCTTGGGTCGAAAAGCGAATATGGATGCCATCGATAGTGACCATTTTCGAGTCTGAGATATCCCCTTTTCGCACACGATACTCGCCGTTATTGTCGGCATTCGGTGACACAATTCTCACAGTGACAATTCTATGCTGATCGCGCCAATACCAAACACTGTAACTCAGCAGGCTAAATCCAATCACCACAAACACACCCGTCAACAGGTATCGGCGCCACAGCGGTTCACTAAAACGCTTTGAACTGAGATTAACAGCCTGAGGTTCAATCTGACGCTTGCGTTTCACCAGCAAAAACCAAGCGCCAGCAATAACTAAGACTGTTAGTAAAATTTTAATGAGCATGGCTCTTTCCTCTGATAAACGTCCGCTTGTGCTCAATGGTATCGATCAAGCCAGCAGCAATCTTGCATTGGCCCTTCAATGCCACACAAGTTAGCGCATTATACGCAGACTTATATGGATAAACTGTCTTTGGGATCAAGCTTAAAGTGCACAGTCAAATAGATAAGGCGAATGTATGAGCCACACACATGCACATAGACAAAGCAGAACGTTGAAACAGAGTACAACAGACTTATGACAGGGCGAAAACACTGCGGGACCCATGCTTAAAATTGATTGCTACAGATCACAATACTCAACAATTAAGTAAGTACCTGACATTAAAAATCTTCAAATCCCTTCGCCATCCGCTGAATTTGTGCCAAAGGAACGCCATGGCGATTACGTTTCGCGCATTCCTGCTGATGAGCCAGACTGCTTGGTTCACCCACAAGCACAATTCTAACTTGATAACCTAAGGCTTTTGCCGCCGCTTCATAGGCCATGTATTCCCAGTGGCACAGATTGGTATTATCACAAATCACCACAGGCTCGCTTGAAGAAAGTGCCTGAATAAACCCCGTCAAATTACATTGATGAAACTCAGGTAATTTCTTGGCATCGAAACGGTATTCATCTTCATGGTAGAAAAAACTATCAGTCGAAAATACGCCACGTTGCCGCACGCCAATGGCTTTTTCTAAAGGAAGGGACAGAATGTAAGTTTCAACCCAATGTGACTTACCACTGCCCGGTAAGCCACGCATTATAATCGCAACTTTTTCGCTCATGTGTTCGACTCACTGCCAATCACTCGACCCGCTAAAATGGTATCAACCAACTGAGGCACTAACTCCCCCGCTTTTCCTGTGAGGTGATATTGAAACTGACTGTGTCTATCGGGTGCCATCATATTCACTTCGACTGTTTGAGCCCCATGATGGTTAGCTGTATCCACAAAGCCCGCGGCAGGATACACAGTGCCAGAGGTGCCAATGGCAATAAACAAGTCGCAGTTATCGAGCGCATCGTGAATTCGATCCATCCCTAAGGGCATTTCACCAAACCACACCACATGGGGGCGTAATCGCTGAGCCGGAATACAACAAGTACAGCAATTATCGGCACCAAAGGGCTCACGTAAAATAAAGGTCTGACGTGAGCGCGGACAACGGCCTTTGGATAATTCACCGTGCATATGCAATAAGCGGCGCGAGCCCGCACGCTCATGCAGATCATCAATATTTTGTGTGATGATAAGTAATTGACCTTTAAAGTCCGCTTCCAACTTTGCCAAGGCCACATGCGCTGCATTGGGTTCAACCGTGCCACTGTGCAGTTGCAACCAACGACTATTGTAAAATCGCTCTACCAATTCAGCATCACGCTCATAACCTTCTGGTGTCGCAACGTCTTCAATATGATGCTCTTCCCACAGACCATCTTGATCGCGAAAGGTGCGTAAACCCGACTCAGCAGAGATCCCTGCGCCGGTTAACACCACAATTTGCTGGTACATGCCGATTCCTTATTATTTTATTTATTTGAATTATTCTCACTGACTTTGGCAGCCGTGAATATTATTCCTTGGTATAACCATACAAAAACTATGCTTGAATTGCCGCAAAATATTGTGATTTAACGCCTATTGACACAATTTATCTGCATATCGCCCTAGAAAGCCAGAACAAAGGTTTAAGTTTTCAACCTGAGCACCTATAATGGCAAACACTATCCACGGATGAACCTATTGGTTCTGCAATCAAGAGATTAGCAATGACAGATGGAAATCAAGCGCTAAAAAAAGCGGGTTTGAAAATTACCCTGCCACGAGTCAAGATCCTAGAACTGATGCAAGGACCTGAAAACCAACATATCAGTGCAGAAGATTTGTACAAGAAGCTGCTCGATATCGGTGAAGAAATTGGTCTAGCCACCGTCTACCGTGTGTTAAACCAATTTGATGATGCAGGTATTGTCAGTCGCCATCATTTTGAGAGCGGTAAAGCCGTTTTCGAACTATCGACTCAGCATCATCATGATCACTTAGTTTGCCTATCGTGTGGCAAAGTGATTGAGTTTTCAGATGAAGTCATCGAACGTCGTCAAGATGAAATTGCCATGAAACACAATATTAAGCTGACTAATCACAGCTTATATTTGTACGGCACTTGCACCAACGATACCTGTGAGCATAACGACGCCTAAGTCGGCCATTGTGTTTATAAAGCATTAAGCAAAAAACCAGCCTAAGGCTGGTTTTTTATTGGATGATGTTTACGGGTAAACCGCTATAACACCTTGGCGTAGATATTCACTTGATGGCCCATAAACTCATTTTGCTCACGCCAATGCATGCCCACACGCTTAGCCACACCTTCAGAACCGAGATTCCCTGCTAAGATAAGTGCAATCGTCTGATCAATACCAAAACGTTTAAATTCGGCTAATGCAGCAAATGCGGCCTCAGTACCAATTCCTGTTCCCCAATACTCAGGGAAATAACGATAACCCAGTTCGACTTCGCTGAATTCTGGAATAAATTTCGGACCACAAAAACCAATCACCCGCTTATCGGCTTTATGCTCTACCGCCCAACGACCAAAACCATGTTGCTGATAATCGACTTGGATCACCTTGTGAAACAACTCAACCGCCTGCTCGCGAGCTGTAAATGCCGCGGTGGGAATGTACTTCAGCATCGCGGGATTACTGTTCATCAAATAAAGCGCTTCACAATCTTGCTCAGTAAATGGTCGAATAATTAACCGTTCAGTTTGGGTTATCATCTTTGCTCCTTCAAAAATGGCACTTAAAAATCAACCAATGGTTCGCTTAAAGTGCACTGGCGTAACGTCAACGACACTACGCCAATACCTCAAACTTAACGGTGGAAATCACCACTGCGTTCAGGCTGATACAGGATTTCTTCAATACGCACTTTTACCATAGAACCACCCGGACCTGGCCATTCAATTTCATCACCTTGAGAGAGCCCTAATAATGCGCTGCCCACTGGCGCCAAAATAGAAATCGTGCCCGCGCCGTTCACGTCTTTTGGATACACTAAACGTAAACAGAAAGTCTCATTACTAGATGAAACGCTAAACTTCACTTCTGAATTCATGGTCACCACATTCGCGGGCACCTGTGATGCAGGCACAATATCGGCTCTGTCTAATTCAGCCTCCAATGCCGCTTTGCCCGGAAACGCATTTGCCGGCAGTGACTCCAATAATCGCTCTAGTCTTTCTAAGTCAATTTCCGAAATAATGATTTTAGGTGTTTTCACAGTTTTTCCCTCGTAAAAAAATGTGATGTTTAAGCCGTTACTGTGGCTAACATCGACTCTGTTGCTTACCCTCCCCCAATGCGATAAGCCCCATAAAACAAATACGCTCGCAACGATAGACTGCAACCGTGTTAAATAAATTTGAGTTCAAGATTTTTTGCAGAACAGCACTGAAGCCATAAGCACTTAGCTCATGGTTAATGGCTCTACTCACATTATCCTCGCCAATGACACAGACGAGCGCGTAGTAGAGAAGCATCAATCTAACCCGTAGAAGAAAAAATATCTAGTCTTCATGGTGTTAGCTCAATCCCATTCCTGTCATTTACAGCGATTCGCTGCCGAAATTACAGCCAATAAAAAAGGCGCCTTAGGCGCCTTTTATATTCGAAAGGTTAGCTTACCAACCTGTACGAATACGCAGCGCTTTGCCGATATCAGCAAGCGAGCGGACAGTTGTTACGCCCGCTGCTTCTAATGCAGCAAATTTGTCTTCTGCAGTACCTTTACCGCCAGCGATAATCGCGCCAGCATGGCCCATACGCTTACCAGCAGGTGCAGTGACACCCGCAATATAAGACACAACAGGTTTAGTCACGTGTGCTTTAATGAAAGCCGCCGCATCTTCCTCAGCGTTACCACCGATTTCACCGATCATAACGATCGCTTCTGTCTGTGGATCGTTTTGGAACATTTCCAGTACATCAATGAAGCTAGTACCTGGAATTGGGTCACCACCAATACCTACGCAAGTAGATTGGCCAAAACCTTCATCCGTTGTTTGCTTAACCGCTTCATAAGTCAGAGTACCTGAACGAGAAACGATACCCACTTTGCCTTTTAAGTGGATGTGACCTGGCATGATGCCGATCTTACATTCACCTGGGGTGATAACACCTGGGCAGTTAGGGCCGATCATGCGAACGCCAGTTTCTTCAAGCTTCACTTTAACTTGCAGCATGTCCAGTGTAGGAATGCCTTCAGTGATACAAACGATAAGCTCGATGCCACCGTCGATAGCTTCAAGAATGGCATCCTTACAGAAAGGAGCCGGTACATAGATCACAGAAGCAGTTGCGCCAGTCGCAGCCACAGCGTCTTTCACAGTGTTGAACACTGGAAGACCTAAGTGAGTTTGACCACCTTTACCAGGAGACACGCCGCCCACCATTTGCGTACCATAATCGATAGCTTGTTGTGAGTGGAATGTACCTTGACCGCCAGTGAAACCTTGGCAAATTACCTTGGTATCTTTATTGATTAAGACAGACATTATTTGCCCTCCGCAGCTTTAACTACTTGCTCAGCCGCGTCAGTTAGACTGGTAGCTGCAATGATATCTAGACCTGATTTAGCTAATACTTCACGGCCAAGTTCAGCGTTAGTACCTTCTAAACGAACCACAACAGGTACTTTAACGCCCACTTCTTTAACAGCGCCGATAATACCTTCTGCGATCATGTCACAACGTACGATACCGCCGAAAATGTTAACCAGAACCGCTTTCACATTGCTGTCAGACAGAATGATTTTGAATGCTTCAGCTACACGTTCTTTCGTCGCGCCGCCGCCTACGTCTAAGAAGTTCGCTGGCTTGCCACCGTGCAAGTTAACGATATCCATAGTACCCATCGCAAGACCAGCACCGTTCACCATACAGCCAACGTTACCGTCTAATGCAACGTAGTTCAGCTCGAACTTAGCAGCGTGAGCTTCGCGGGCATCATCCTGTGATGGATCGTGCATGCCTTTGATTTTTGGTTGACGATAAAGTGCGTTACCGTCGATACCGATTTTACCGTCTAGGCAGTGTAGGTTGCCTTCAGTGGTAATAACCAGTGGGTTGATTTCAAGCAATGCGAAATCATGATCAACGAACATAGTCGCCAGACCCATGAAAATCTTAGTGAACTGCTTCATTTGAGTTGGGTTTAAACCTAACTTGAAGCCAAGATCACGTGCTTGATAACCTTGTGGGCCAGTCAAAGGATCGATGATTGCAGTGTGGATGAGTTCTGGCGTTTCTTCTGCCACTTTCTCAATTTCAACACCACCTTCAGTCGACGCCATGAACACAACACGACGAGTCGCGCGGTCAACAACGGCACCTAAGTACAGTTCGTTAGCGATGTCGGTACAGCTTTCTACTAAAATTTTAGCAACTGGCTGGCCTTTCTCATCAGTTTGATAAGTCACCAGATTTTTGCCTAACCAGTGTTCGGCAAAGGCTCTGATTTCTTCTTTATCGCCAGTGACTTTAACGCCACCTGCTTTACCGCGGCCGCCTGCGTGTACTTGACACTTAACAACCCATAAATTTCCGCCAATATGGCCTGCCGCTTCTACAGCTTCTTGGGCTGTATCACATGCAAAACCTTCTGACACTGGTAAACCATATTCGGCAAATAAGGATTTTGCCTGATACTCATGCAAATTCATGATGATCTATCCGTATACTTCTAATCAAATCCAACTGGCCCGTTTGGGCCAGTCACGAGGGTATGTCTGGCTATTTCTTTAAACGCAATCTCTTATCGAGTTGTGTTACAGATCAAGCAGCAGACGAGTTGGGTCTTCTAGGAAGTCTTTAATCGCAACCAAGAAACCAACAGACTCACGGCCATCAACAATACGATGGTCATATGAGAGTGCTAGGTACATCATGGGCAGGATTTCAACCTGACCATTGACTGCCATTGGGCGATCTTTAATGGCATGCATGCCTAAAATCGCACTTTGTGGCAGGTTAAGGATCGGTGTAGACATCAGTGAACCGAAAACACCACCGTTAGTCACAGTGAAGTTACCGCCAGTCATGTCAGCCACAGTCAGCTTACCGTCACGGCCTTTAAGGGCTAAGTCACGAACGGCTTTTTCGATTTCAGCTAAGTTCATGGTATCTGTGTCACGTAACACTGGTGTTACCAGACCACGTGGTGTTGATACTGCGATGCTGATGTCGAAGTAGTTGTGATAGACGATATCATCGCCATCAATAGACGCGTTGACTTCTGGGAAACGTTTCAGCGCTTCAGTCACGGCTTTGATATAGAAAGACATAAAGCCTAAACGGATACCGTGGCGCTTTTCAAAGATATCTTGGTATTGCTTACGGATATCCATGATGGGCTTCATGTTCACTTCGTTAAACGTCGTGAGCATAGCGGTAGAGTTTTTAGCTTCTAACAAGCGGTTTGCGATTGTCTTACGCAGACGTGTCATTGGCACGCGCTTCTCGCTACGGCCAGCCGCTAACGGAGCTACAGCAGGTGCTGCTGGCGCCGCAGCTTTAGGGGCAGACTTAACGAAGGCTTCTACGTCTTCTTTCGTAATACGACCACCCACACCAGTGCCTTTTACTTTGCTGGCATCAACATTGTGCTCAGCCAGTAAACGGCGTACAGATGGGCTTAACGCATCACTGCTTTCATCGCTGGTTTCAGCTGCTGGTGTTGCCGCTTCAGCTTGCGCTTTGGTGACTTCTTTGCCAGATACAGCACCGGCGATGAATTTAGCGATCACTTGTTCACCCAGAACAGTGGCGCCTTCTTCAAACAAAAACTCGCCAATGTGGCCATCTTCTGGCGCAACCACTTCAAGAACCACTTTATCGGTTTCAATATCAACCAGGTTTTGATCACGAGAAACTTGCTCGCCCACTTTCACATGCCAAGTGGCAATCGTGGCATCGGCAACAGATTCTGGTAGTACGGGTACCTTGATTTCGATACTCATGAAAAACTATCCTTTTATAAAATGTCTATTACTACAGTGTGATTGTAAGTTTCAGGGCACTGTTCACTAAAGATTCTTGCTGATGTGTGTGCAACTCAGGGTAACCACACGCTGGTGCAGCTGACGCTTCACGACCAGCATAAGTTAACTGTGCACCTGCAGGAACCGCGGCCCAGAAATGGTGTTGACTAGAGTACCAAGCACCTTGGTTCTGTGGCTCTTCCTGACACCAAACAAAATCTTTCACATGTTGGTAATCAGCCAAAGCAACGATCATTTCATCATGTGGGAACGGATATAACTGTTCGACACGGATTAACGCTACGTTAGTGATATTTTCTTTACGACGTTTTTCCAGCAGTTCGAAGTAAACCTTACCACTGCAGAAGACAACTCGGTCAACCTTGCTTGCTTCCAACGTATCGATTTCACCGATCACATTTTGGAAACTGCCATTGGCTAATTCTTCCAAGCTTGAAACCGCTAATGGATGACGTAGTAATGACTTAGGCGACATAACGATAAGTGGTCGACGCATAGGACGCACCACTTGGCGGCGCAACATATGGTAGACCTGTGCAGGTGTTGAAGGCACACACACTTGCATATTGTGGTTAGCACACATCTGCAAGAAACGCTCTAAACGGGCGCTTGAATGCTCAGGGCCTTGACCTTCATAGCCATGGGGTAACAACATAGTCAGACCACATAAACGGCCCCACTTCTGCTCACCCGATGACAAGAACTGATCGATTACCACTTGGGCACAGTTAGCAAAGTCACCAAACTGCGCTTCCCAAATAGTCAATCCACCGGGTTCTGCTGTGGCATAACCATACTCAAACGCCAGTACTGAGGCTTCAGATAATACTGAGTCAGTAATATCAATTGGGCCTTGTTCATCAGCAATATTGCGCAGTGGCATGTAAGTCGTGCCATCGTTTTGATTGTGCAATACAGCATGACGATGGAAGAAAGTACCGCGGCCAGAATCCTGACCCGTAATACGTACACGCTTGTTGTCTTCCAGAATCGAGGCATAAGCCAGCGTTTCTGCAAAACCCCAATCGAGTGGCTTCTCGCCTTTTGCCATCGCTAAACGGTCGCTATAAATCTTAGCAACCCGTGATTGCAATGGATGACTTTCAGGTACATAGCTCAGTTTGTCAGCCAGACTTTGTAAACGCTCAGCCGACATAGAGGCTTGATACGCTTCGTCCCACTCACGACCGATATACGGTGTCCAATCAACAGAATGCAGCGTCATTGGGCGCCATTCTTTAACTACACAATCACCTTGATCTAATGCATCACGGTAATTATTGATAAGACCAGTCACATCATCAGCAGCAATCACGTTTTCAGCGATTAACTTGTCTGCATAAATCTTACGTGGCGTTGGGTGTTTCTTGATCTTGGCATACATCAGCGGCTGAGTTGCACTTGGCTCATCGGCTTCGTTATGGCCATGACGGCGATAACACACTAATTCAACCACCACATCACGTTTGAACTCGTTACGATAATCAACGGCTAACTGCGACACAAAAGCAACGGCTTCGGGATCATCAGAGTTAACGTGGAAAATCGGAGCCTGAACCATCTTAGCGATGTCAGTACAGTATTCAGTCGAACGAGTGTCCGCATGGTTAGACGTCGTGAAACCCACTTGGTTGTTCACTACGATGCGAATACTGCCGCCGACTTTAAAGCCACGGGTTTGAGACATGTTGAATGTCTCTTGTACTATCCCTTGACCTGCAATTGCAGAGTCACCGTGAATAGTAATAGGCATGACTTGTAAGCCATCCTTACAACCGCGACGGTCTTGACGGGCACGTACAGAGCCAATCACCACAGGGTTAACGATTTCAAGGTGCGATGGGTTAAAGGCCAGTGCTAAATGCACATTGCCGCCCGGCGTTTCAAAATCAGAGGAGAAACCTTGGTGGTACTTAACGTCACCAGAACCGTGGGTATCAGCATGCTTACCCGCGAACTCGTCAAACAGTTCAGCTGGACGCTTACCTAATACGTTCACTAATACGTTCAGACGACCACGGTGAGCCATACCGACGACGATTTCTTTAGTACCGGCTTCACCTGCACGATAAATAATTTCGCGCATCATAGGCACTAACGCATCACCGCCTTCTAACGAGAAACGTTTCGCACCAGGGAATTTAGCACCTAAGTATTTTTCAATACCTTCTGCGGCGTTAAGGCCTTCAAGAATGCGTGTCTTAACACTTTTATCGTAGTTAGCTTTACCTAAGGAAGGTTCGAGACGTTGTTGGATCCAGCGTTTCTCATCGGTATCGGTAATGTGCATATATTCAGCACCGATAGAACCACAGTAGGTGGCTTTCAGCGCTTTTACCAAATCCGCGAGCTTCATGGTTTCGCCACCATGAGCAAAAGAACCTGTATTAAACTCACGTTCCATGTCTTCTTTAGTCAAGCCGTGGAAGGCAGGATCTAAATCAGCTACAGGTTCACGTTTCCACAGTTCGAGGGGATCAAGATTAGCACCTTGGTGACCACGGAAACGATGGGCGTTAATTAATTGCAGGACTTTAACTTGCTTAGCATCCATTTCAGGATCCGTCACACGAGCTGAGCTCTTATGGCGACCTTCTAACGCTAAACTGCGAAAATAATCACGTACTTTTGAGTGAGCAGCTTCAGGCGCATCAACAGAGGCACCGTTCACAGGAGGGAGATTATCAAATACCGCACGCCAATCATCAGCGACTGACTGTGGGTCTTCTTGATAGGCTTCATACATCTCTTCTACGTAGGTCGAATTTGCACCACTTAAGTGAGATGATTCGAGCCAGGCTTTCATGATGCCTTGGTGCATTTCTATTCCTTTCAAACTTTATACACGTGCTTAGCCATAGTATTAAATATGCAGTCTGTAGAGATTACCTTCGACGCATAATTTCTGCCGCCCCTAGATGTCCAGATATACGGCGCGTTGTCTTCCATTACATACGCAAAAGAGTCACCTTCTGCTACCAGAAAGTGACTCTTCAAGAGCTATATTATTATTGGTTTCAGCTCGGGTTCTCGCATTACACTGCTCGCTTCAACAGCATGGACTTAATATGACCAATTGCTTTAGTCGGATTAAGACCTTTTGGACAAACGTCAACGCAGTTCATGATGCCATGGCAACGGAACACGCTATAGGCGTCGTCCAGCTCAGATAAACGTTCTTCTGTAGCTGTATCGCGACTGTCGATCAAGAAACGATATGCATGAAGCAGACCGCTTGGACCGATAAACTTATCAGGATTCCACCAGAATGATGGGCAAGCCGTAGAACAACAGGCACACATGATACATTCGTACAAACCATCTAAATGAGCACGCTCTTCAGGGGATTGTAAGTGTTCACGAGCAGGTTGTTTCTCATCATTGATGAGGTAAGGCTTAATCTTCTCATACTGCTTATAGAACTGAGTTAAATCAACAACTAAGTCACGAACAACTGGCATACCTGGTAATGGACGTATTTCTAATTTCTTACCTTTAAAGGTTGAAATTGGGGTAATACACGCCAGACCATTCTTACCATTCATGTTCACGCCGTCTGAACCACACACGCCTTCACGGCATGAGCGACGGAATGACAAAGTCGGATCTTGCTCTTTCAACTTGATCAGTGCATCGAGCACCATCATGTCAGAGCCTTCAGCCACTTCTAAGCTGTAATCCTGCATATACGGTTTAGTATCTACGTCAGGATTGTAGCGATAAACTGCAAATGTCAATTTCATCTTTGCAACTCCTAGTAGGTACGTTTCTTCGGCGGGAATGCTTCACGTAACTTAGGTGCCATGTTCACTGCACGACGATCCATCGTTTCAGTGATTGGGTCAAATAAGCTGTGGCATAACCAGTTCTCATCATCACGCTCTAAATAATCTTCACGTGAGTGAGCACCGCGACTTTCGGTACGGAAGTTAGCCGCATAAGCCGTGGCGATTGCCGTTGCCATCAAGTTATCTAACTCTAAACATTCAATACGTTGAGTATTGAATTCACGAGAGTTATCAGACAATTTAGCATTTGCAAGACGTTCACGAATCACTTTCAACTGCTCTAACCCTTCAGCCATAGCATCGCCACGGCGGAATACAGAGAAGTTTAATTGCATACACAGTTGCAGATCCTTACGGATTTGCGCTGGGTCTTCGCCATCTTTGTTGCTTTCCCAACGATTCAGACGCGCCAGAGAGGCTTGAATATCCGCATCGCTAGCGTCTTTTGGATCGTCAGTCTCATCCAAAGCTTTACCTAAATGCTGACCCGCTGCGCGGCCAAAAACCACTAAGTCAAGCAGTGAGTTACCACCTAAACGGTTTGCACCATGTACAGATACACAGGCAATCTCACCCACAGCGAACAGACCAATAACATCTTGTTCAGTGCCGTCTTCATTCTTACGAATAACTTGACCACTGACCTTAGTTGGTAGACCGCCCATCATATAGTGACACGTTGGTAGTACTGGAATTGGACCATCGGCTGGATCGATATGGGCAAAAGTACGAGACAATTCACACACGCCTGGTAAACGTGCTTCTAATGTTTCTTTACCTAAGTGATCAAGCTTCAGTAAACAGTGTGGGCCTAATGGACCGTCTAAACCACGACCTTCGCGGATTTCAGTCATCATTGAACGTGCTACCACGTCACGTGATGCCAAATCTTTCGCGTTAGGGGCATAACGCTCCATGAAACGCTCGCCGTCTTTGTTCAGCAGATAACCGCCTTCACCACGACAACCTTCAGTCACAAGTACACCCGCGCCGGCGATGCCAGTTGGGTGGAATTGCCACATTTCCATGTCTTGCATTTGCACGCCAGCACGCATTGCCATACCTACGCCGTCACCGGTGTTGATATGCGCGTTAGTCGTCGAAGCGTAAATACGCCCTGCACCACCCGTCGCAAGAATCGTTGCTTTAGCTTTGAAATAAACGATATCGCCCGTTTCAATTTCAATCGCAGTACAACCCACAACGGCGCCATCATCGTTTTTAACGAGATCTAATGCATACCATTCTGAGAAGACTTGCGTCTTATGCTTAACGTTTTGTTGATATAAACAGTGAAGCAAAGCATGACCAGTACGGTCGGCAGCTGCCGCAGTACGCGCAGCCTGCTCGCCACCAAAGTTCTTAGATTGACCACCAAATGGACGTTGGTAAATCGTACCATTTTCGAAACGAGAGAAAGGCAAACCCATTTGCTCAAGTTCAATCACGGCTTCAGGACCGGTTTTACACATGAACTCGATCGCTTCTTGGTCACCGATAAAATCGGAACCTTTCACGGTATCGTACATGTGTTGTTCCCAATGATCTTCATGGGCGTTACCTAACGCAACAGTGATACCACCCTGCGCAGATACGGTATGAGAACGGGTTGGGAATACTTTTGATAAAAGCGCGCAACTTTTACCTTCTTTGGAAATCTGCAGCGCTGCACGCATACCAGCGCCACCGGCACCGATCACTACAGCATCAAATTCGCGTACTGGAATACTCACTTAGACACCCCACACAATAACAATGCCGGCCGCTAAATAACAAAATACGGTAACGACAAAGGTGAACTGTAAAACACCACGTAACGACGTGCACTTAACGTAATCTGTCAGCACTTGCCATACACCAATCCAAGCATGTACTAATAAGGCTACCAGCGTCAGAAGTGTAAACACTTTCATTGGCAGAGCACTAAATAGGCCATGCCAGACGTCGTAGGTGAGAGGGGAACTACATGCAATAAAGCCAACCAAGAAAATGGTGTAACAGGCGAGGATCACTGCACTAGCGCGTAGTAGAATATAGTCATGAACACCACTGCGTCCAAAACTTGCTGCATTGGTTACCATACCCAGATCCCCGCTATGATTGAAAAGGCTACCGTTAAGGCAAATACAGCTTTCGCTGATGCGGCACCCGATGACAATTCTTCCCAACGACCGGTATCCATTACTAAGTGGCGCAGGCCACCAAACAAGTGATACGCCAGTGCAGTCATAATGCCCCACAGGATAAACTTCATCACGAAGTTATCGAATAGAGACTGTACGCCAGCGAAACTTTCAGCTGATGCTAAAGATGAATTTAGCAACCAAATGAGAATGCCAACTGCGAACAGCATGATGACACCGGAAACACGGTGAAGAATTGACACAATCGCTGTTGCAGGAAAGCGAATGGTCTGCAGATCTAAATGGACAGGTCTTTGCTTTTTCACGTTCTGCTCACTCAGCTCCATTGAGCATTTTTTTTGTTATGTGAACCGCTTTTGTACAAACTTTAAACAGGAGGTTGATCACTGCAAAAGTAAACACAAAAGCAAAGTTTAAACAAACAGTTAACTATCTGAGCACGCACTCATTTAACATGTAAACAAAGGGTGCTTTATAATCGTTGTTTGCGGCCCTTATTGGGCGAGGCAAGTATACTCGCGGCAAATGTCAAATACAAACATCACAGAATGCAAATTATGTTTTTTTGACTATTTTTTACTGTAAGTGCCAGTTACAAATAGAAAAGTAAAGGCTTTTATACCATGGTCTAACAAATTTAAACGCTTATTTAAATTGAAATGTGATCTAGAATGGCTGTAAAGTAATGGCGGTTTGACATGCCGCACTCACAGATAAGAACTAAGTAAGGAGAACGGGGTATGGCTGATTTAAAAGCCAAATTAGAATTACCAGGGAACGACTCGATAGAATTGCCAGTAAAGCAGGGAACCGCTGGTTTTGACGTAATCGATATCAGTAAACTTGGCAGCAAAGGTTACTTTACTTTTGATCCAGGTTTTCTTGCGACTGCCTCCTGTGAATCTGCAATTACCTATATTGATGGTGATCTGGGTATATTGTTACACCGTGGCTATCCAATCGATCAACTTGCCGTTGACTCCGATTACCTAGACCTGTGTTATTTGCTGCTTTACGGTGAACTACCGACCAAAGCGCAATATACTGAGTTTGTACATACAGTTAAAACCCACACTATGGTTCACGAGCAGCTAGCCTTCTTCTTTAGAGGTTTCCGTCGTGATGCTCATCCTATGGCCATGTTATGTGGTGTGACGGGTGCATTATCTGCATTTTACCAAGACTCTCTGGATGTTAACGATCCACGTCACCGCGAAATCGCCGCTTATCGCTTAGTCTCAAAAATGCCTACGATAGCAGCCATGTGCTACAAGTATTCTTCAGGCCAGCCATTCGTGTACCCACGTAATGACTTAAGCTATGCAGGCAACTTCTTAAGCATGATGTTTGCTGTACCGTGCGAAGAATACGTCGTGAACCCTATTGTTGAACGTGCAATGGACAGGATCTTCATTTTACATGCAGATCATGAGCAAAATGCATCGACTTCAACAGTACGTTTAGCCGGTTCTTCAGGTGCAAACCCATTTGCGTGTATCGCAGCGGGTATCGCATCTCTTTGGGGCCCTGCACACGGCGGCGCTAACGAAGCCTGTTTGCAAATGTTAGAAGAAATCGGTTCAGTAGACCGTATTCCTGAATTCATTGAACGCGCTAAAGATAAAAATGATCCTTTCCGTCTGATGGGCTTTGGACACCGTGTTTACAAAAACTTTGACCCACGAGCCAAAGTGATGCGTGAAACTTGTCATGAAGTGCTGAAAGAACTGAAAGTACAAGATCCACTCTTGGATGTGGCAATGGAGCTTGAGCGCATTGCACTTGAAGACGAATACTTCATTTCTAAAAAGCTGTATCCAAACGTCGACTTCTACTCTGGCATCATTATGAAAGCCATTGGTATTCCAACCAGTATGTTCACTGTGCTGTTCGCACTGGCACGTACTGTAGGCTGGATTGCTCACTGGAAAGAAATGTTAGATCAACCAGGCCACAAAATCAGCCGTCCACGTCAGTTATATACTGGTGAAACTGCGCGTGATTTCGTCGCACAAGACAAACGCTAAGTCCCACGACTTACGCATTAAAAAGCGCCTAAGGGCGCTTTTTTCATTTCAAATAATCCTCTTTTAGACTTCCTTCTCCTGACAAAATACATTGTTGCAATTGCGCACTTGTGTAATCTTAATTAACCGCGTTTAGTTATTCTCATCACTTTTTAAACCTTTTGGCTACATTTGGTAAGAATCACAAATCACACTTAGCCAAAAATACGACTAATAGACTGAAATTAAACAAATTTAAACATTGGCATGGTTTCTGCTATCAACTGGCATCACAATAAAGACAACAGGTAACATTCTTATGGAAAAGTCAAAAATTGCTCAATTCACCCTGCCACTGCTAATGATTTCGATGCTAGCAGCCTGTGGTGAGGAAGAAGTGGTCAAAAAAGAAGAAAAATATGCCATTCCCGTCGAAACCACTACAGTGATGCAAGGAAACGTTTCATCTTTTTACAGTACAACTGCCACCTTAGAAGCGCCACAGGAAGCCAATGTAGTGAGTCGTATATCAGGGCTCATTGAATCTCTCGCTGTTGAAGAAGGTGACCGCGTTCAAAAGGGACAAGTGCTGGCTGTTATTGATGCCAAGAGGCAGCAATATGATTTAGACCGCTCAGAAGCCGAAGTCAAAATCATCGAGCAAGAATTAAATCGTCTGAAGAAAATGAGCAACAGAGAATTTATCAGCGCGGATTCAATGGCCAAACTTGAATATAACTTGCAAGCCGCTATCGCTAAAAAAGATCTCGCTGAACTGCAAGTAAAAGAAAGCCGCGTACTGTCCCCTATCAGCGGTGTAGTTGCTAAACGCTATGTGAAAGCTGGCAATATGGCGAAGGAATTTGGCGACTTGTTTTATATAGTCAACCAAGATGAACTTCACGGTATAGTTCATTTGCCAGAGCAACAGCTTGCGAGCTTAAAACTCGGCCAAGAAGCACAAGTGTTTAGTAATCAACATAGCAAGAATGCTATCCACGCCAAAGTGTTGCGCATAAGCCCGATTGTGGACCCACAAAGTGGCACCTTTAAGGTGACACTTGCTGTGCCGAATCAAGAGGCGCGCCTTAAAGCTGGCATGTTTACCCGAGTTGAGCTCAAATACGACACCCACGAGAACGTGATTACCGTTCCCTACAGCGCCTTGATTAACCAAGACAACAAACAAGCGCTTTATGTTATTGATGGTACCAATGCGAACCGTCGTGAAGTCGAAATTGGCTACCGTGAAGGTGATTCGGTAGAAGTGATTACAGGTATTAATCCCGGTGAACAAGTCGTGACCCGTGGCCAGCAAAACTTGAAAGACCAATCCTTAGTCGAAGTGATCACCCCACTCGATCTTGCTTCCGCTAAGAACTGATAGGAGCCTTTCATGTCAATTATCAGCACTTCTGTTAAACGGCCAGTCACGGTATGGATGTTCATGCTGGCGGTGATTTTATTCGGTATGGTGGGATTTTCCCGCCTAGCGGTGAAGTTACTGCCAGACTTAAGCTATCCCACGTTAACCATTCGCACTATGTATGACGGTGCGGCGCCAGTAGAAGTTGAACAGCTCGTCTCTAAACCAATTGAAGAAGCCGTTGGCGTGGTCAAAGGCTTACGTAAAATCAGTTCTATTTCGCGCTCCGGCATGTCAGATGTGGTGCTTGAGTTTGAATGGGGCACAACAATGGATATGGCGAGTTTAGATGTACGTGAAAAGCTCGACACTATCGCTCTGCCACTTGATGTTAAAAAGCCCTTATTACTGCGTTTTAACCCCAATCTCGACCCCATTATGCGTCTTGCGCTGTCTGTGCCCAATGCCTCAGAAGCCGATCTCAAACAAATGCGCACCTATGCAGAGGAAGAGCTTAAGCGTCGTTTAGAGGCGCTATCTGGGGTCGCCGCCGTGCGTTTATCTGGCGGCCTAGAGCAAGAAGTTCATATTCAGCTCAATCAAGAAAAACTGTCGCAGCTCAATCTCAATGCCGATGATATTAAACGTCGTATTAATGAGGAAAACATCAACCTCTCTGCGGGTAAAGTGATCCAAGGTGATCGCGAATACTTAGTACGAACGCTAAACCAATTCAACTCATTAGATGAACTCGGCCAAGTGATCGTCTATCGCGATGAGCAAGCTTTAGTCCGTTTATTCGAAGTTGCTACCATCACAGATGCCTACAAGGAGCGTAGTGATATCACCCGCATCGGCAGTCAAGAATCGATTGAACTGGCCATTTATAAAGAAGGTGATGCAAATACTGTCGCTGTCGCCAAAAAACTGCGCGATGAACTCGTCAAAATCAATCAAGACCCTAAGCAAAATAAGCTCGAAGTGATTTACGATCAGTCTGAGTTTATCGAAAGTGCGGTCAGCGAAGTCACCTCTTCTGCGCTGATGGGCAGCTTGTTATCTATGCTAGTGATTTACCTGTTCTTGCGTAATATCATCCCGACACTGATTATTTCTATCTCGATTCCCTTCTCAGTCATCGCCACCTTTAACATGATGTATTTTGCCGATATCAGCTTAAATATTATGTCATTAGGTGGTATCGCCCTTGCCATAGGTCTCTTGGTCGATAACGCCATTGTGGTATTAGAGAACATTGACCGCTGCCGTAGCGAAGGAATGAGTAAATTAGAAGCCGCTGTGACGGGGGCTAAAGAAGTGGCAGGCGCAATTTTTGCCTCAACACTCACCACTCTTGCGGTGTTTGTGCCGCTAGTATTTGTGGATGGGATTGCCGGCGCCCTCTTCTCAGACCAAGCGCTAACGGTCACTTTTGCACTGTTAGCATCGCTATTAGTCGCGTTAACGTCCATTCCAATGCTGGCATCACGTGAAGGCTTTAAAACCTTACCCGCGCTGATAAAAACGACACCTAAGGATAAACCCACCACTAAAATGGGCAAGCTTAAACACTATAGCGCGACTGTGTTTTCCTTTCCTATTCTATTAATTGTTAGTTACTTACCCAGTGCACTACTGACCTTAGTGTTGATTTTAGGCCGCTTTTTCTCATGGCTTATTGGTCTAGTGATGCGCCCGTTAAGCTCAGCATTTAACTTTGTCTACCACAGTATTGAGAAGGTTTATTACAAGCTTCTGGCCTCGGCGCTGCGCCAACAGAAAGCAACACTGTTACTCACGATTGCGATAACAGGCGCTTGTATTAGCTTGTTACCGCGACTTGGTATGGAGCTTATTCCGCCAATGAATCAGGGCGAGTTTTACGTGGAGATCTTACTGCCGCCGGGTACGGCAGTAAGCGAAACCGACAAGATATTACAGCAACTTGCACTGTCCATTAAAGACAGAGCCGAAGTTAAACATGCTTATAGCCAAGCCGGTAGTGGCGGTTTGATGACTTCGGATACTGCCCGCGGGGGTGAAAACTGGGGCCGCTTGCAAGTGGTGCTTAACGACCACAGTGCCTATAACGCAGTCACTCAAGTATTACGTGATACTGCGCGCCGCATTCCTGAACTTGAAGCGAAAATTGAGCAACCTGAGTTATTCAGCTTTAAAACGCCACTGGAAATTGAACTCACAGGTTACGATTTAAACTTGCTCAAACGCAGCGCAGATAGTCTCGTCAAAGCATTATCCGCATCGGAGCGTTTTGCCGACGTGAACACCAGTCTACGTGATGGTCAACCTGAGCTAAGTATCCGTTTCGATCATGCAAGGTTAGCGGCTCTAGGAATGGATGCGCCAACGGTTGCGAACCGTATCGCCCAACGTGTTGGTGGTACTGTTGCCAGTCAATACACAGTGCGTGACCGTAAGATTGATATTCTGGTGCGCAGTGAACTCGCGGAGCGGGATCAAATCAGCGATATCGATGCCTTAATCATCAATCCGAATAGCAGTCAGCCTATTGCATTAAGCGCAGTTGCAGAAGTTTCATTGCAATTAGGCCCATCTGCGATTAACCGCATCAGCCAACAACGTGTGGCTCTCGTATCAGCTAACCTCGCCTATGGTGATTTAAGCGATGCGGTTGCACAGGCGCAGCAGATACTATCGCAACAAGTGTTACCCGCATCGGTTCAGGCCCGTTTTGGTGGTCAAAATGAGGAAATGGAGCACTCATTCCAATCACTCAAAATTGCCCTTATCTTAGCGATTTTCTTAGTATATTTAGTCATGGCGAGTCAGTTTGAATCACTATTACATCCCTTGCTTATCCTCTTTGCCGTACCTATGGCATTAGGTGGCAGTGTACTTGGGCTTTATATCACCCAAACTAACTTGAGTGTGGTGGTATTTATTGGCCTTATCATGTTGGCGGGGATCGTCGTGAACAACGCGATTGTGCTTGTGGATCGGATCAATCAACTGCGTAGCGAAGGTGCTCAAAAACTTGATGCCATTCGCGATGCAGCTAAATCGCGCCTACGCCCGATTATGATGACAACCCTCACCACGACCTTAGGCTTATTGCCGATGGCGCTAGGTCTAGGTGATGGCTCAGAGGTGCGCGCACCGATGGCGATTACGGTGATCTTTGGTCTGAGTTTATCAACACTACTGACCTTAATTGTGCTCCCAGTGCTCTATGCCCTGTTCGACCGTAAAGAATACGCCGTAACTGGCTCACATGTAAACGTAGAGGAGGCTCGCCCATGAACCTCACCCGTTTAGCCATTAAGCGCCCCGTAACCACCAGCATGTTTTTCTTTGCGATCTTGCTGTTTGGTCTCGCCTCGAGTCGCCTATTACCGCTGGAAATGTTCCCTGGTATTGATATCCCACAGATAGTGGTGGAAGTGCCTTACAAAGGCTCGACCCCTGCTGAAGTGGAACGCGATATAACCAAAGTGCTGGAGGAATCCCTCGCTACTATGGGTGGGATTGATGAGCTTGAATCAGAATCCTCCCAAGAAGGCGCCGAAATCGAAATCAACATGAAGTGGGGGGAAAACGTTGCCACTAAGAGCTTAGAAGCGCGGGAAAAAATCGATGCTGTACGACATTTACTGCCCAAGGATGTGGAGCGGGTCTTTATCCGCCAATTCTCCACCGCCGACATGCCTGTGCTCACCATACGCATCTCAAGTGATCGTGAGCTTTCAGGTGCATTCGATCTACTCGATAAACAGCTCAAGCGTCCACTTGAACGTGTTGAAGGTGTCTCTAAGGTCAGCCTGTACGGCGTTGAGCAAAAGCAAATTGAGGTACGCATCAATGCCGACCGCCTTGCCGCCAGTGGATTTTCAGCCACTGATTTGCAACAACGTCTCGGCAGAGAGAACTTTGTGCTGAGCGCAGGTACACTCAGGGCCAGTAATATCGTTTATCAAGTTTCACCTAAGGGTGAGTTTAGAAACCTTGAAGATATCAAAGCACTAGTACTGCTCCCCGGATTGACCTTAGGCGATATCGCCGATGTGCAATTTGCCCTACCTGAACGTATCGAAGGTCGACATTTAGATAAGCACTATGCCGTGGGTTTGGATGTTTTTAAGGAATCTGGCGCTAACTTAGTCGAAGTGTCAGACCGTGTAATGAAGGTGATTGAGCTTGCGAAACAGGACCAACAGTTCCAAGGTATTCGCCTATTTATCATGGAAGATCAAGCCTCTGGAGTAAAATCTTCACTAATGGATTTGCTGCTTTCAGGGTTAATCGGTGCACTGCTGTCCTTTGTCGTGCTGTACTTATTCCTGCGTAATTTGAAAATGACTTTAGTGGTTGTGTCATCCGTACCTATTTCAATTGGTATGACGCTCGCCGCTATGTATCTACTCGGTTACAGCTTGAATATTCTGTCTATGATGGGGCTCCTGCTCGCCGTCGGTATGTTGATTGATAATGCTGTGGTTGTCACTGAGAGCGTACTGCAGGAAAAACAAGGTAAACACCCTAAAGACAATGAAGAGTCAGTCATGACGGGGGTCGATAAAGTGTCTCTGGCGGTATTGGCAGGCACAATGACAACCGCCATTGTATTTTTACCTAATATTTTTGGCGTAAAAGTCGAGATCACCATTTTTCTAGAGCATGTTGCTATTGCGATTTGTATCTCACTCGCAGCGTCGCTATTGGTCGCAAAAACCTTAATCCCTTTGATGTTGACTAAGTTCCACTTCGACATCGCCCCCGAAAAGGATGCGGGTAAATTACAACGTTTCTACAATAATACCCTAGATTGGGTATTGCTCAGACCTTGGCGCTCAGGTGTGATTGCTGTAGCGATCCTCGCATCCACCGCCCTGCCGCTATCTATGGTTAAACAGGATCAAGAAGACAGCGAGAGCAATGAACGAATCTACATTAACTACCAAGTAGAAGGTCGACATAATCTCAATGTCACTGAGGCGATGATCAACCAAATGGAAGAATATCTTTATAACAATAAAGAGGAATTCCATATTGATTCTGTCTACAGCTATTATGCCTCTGACGATGGCTCATCAGTGATCCTCCTAAAGAAAGATTTGCCTATGTCAGTGGATGAGTTAAAAAAGAAAATCCGTAGCGGCTTCCCGAAGTATTCCATCGCCAAACCGCAATTTGGCTGGGGCAATGACAACTCTGGCGTGCGAGTCACACTGACAGGGCGTTCAACCTCTGAGCTGATTAACTTGAGCGAGCAAGTTATTCCTTTGTTGCAAAACATCAAAGGATTGCAAGATGTTCGCTCCGAGCTTAATGGCGCTCAGCAAGAAGTGATTATCCGCATTGATAGACAAATGGCGGCGCGGTTAGATTTAAAACTCAATGAAATTGCCTCAAGTATCTCGATGGCACTGCGCGGTTCACCGCTACGATCCTTCCGCCACGATCCTAATGGCGAGCTGCGCATCGAAATGGCCTACGAGAAAGAGTGGCAAAAGTCACTTGAGAAACTCAAGCAGTTACCCATAGTACGCCTCGACCAAAGAGTGTACACCTTAGATAATCTGGCGAAGATTGAGATCCAACCCCGCTTCGATACTATCAAACACTTCAATCGCCAAACCTCGCTGTCGATTGGGGCTAACTTAGAAAACCTCACCACAGAAGAGGCGCAAACTAAGATTAAGCAAGTGATGGAAAATATCCGTTTCCCCGATGGTTACGACTATTCACTCCGTGGTGGCTTCGAGCGCCAAGATGAAGATCAGAACGTGATGGTGACTAATATGCTCTTGGCTGTCGCGATGATTTATATTGTTATGGCGGCGTTGTTTGAATCTCTACTGTTACCAACGGCGATTATTACCTCGATCCTATTTTCCATCACAGGTGTATTCTGGGCGCTGTTTATCACAGGCACCCCTATTTCTGTGATGGCAATGATAGGTATCTTGATTTTAATGGGGATAGTGGTGAACAACGGTATCGTTCTGGTGGATCAAATCAATCAGATGACACCGGATCTCGACAAATTGTCTGACACCATTCGGGAGGTGTGTATCACCCGTTTGCGGCCAGTGTTAATGACAGTAGGTACAACAGTACTGGGATTAGTCCCACTGGCAATGGGTGATACCCAAATCGGTGGCGGCGGCCCGCCATATTACCCCATGGCAATCGCCATTATCGGTGGCTTATCGTTCTCGACAGTGACTAGTTTGTACTTAGTCCCCCTGTGCTATCAAGCATTTTATCGGATGCGTCACCGCGCAGCGATTCGCTTAGGCCAAGCCGATCACTTTGCCAAAAAACTGTTACCTTGGACGGTTTAGTTGTCTTGGATAGCTGATGTTCTTGAACAGTTCAGCAATCTTCGACAACTTAATATGCCATTGAATTTGTAATAAAAAGGCTGCTGTGCGGCCTTTTTTATTTTACGAATTACGCTCTATACTTTTACTGCGGTAAAACCCTAAACTGGATCATAAACAATTGCTCAAGACCGGGATAAATTTCTGCAATCACATCACGTAACTGCGGCAACGTCATATTCTCTTGCTTAGCATGAATGTCTGAGAGCTCGGTTAAGGTCACTGGCACGACATCAATAATATGGATATCACAAAACCAGCGGTCGGTTTCGAAGGTTGAAACGGGAAGCGTTTGACCTGCAATCACATGGGATTCCGTTTCATCACGCAATGTAATGGTTTTAGTGCCACTTAATATATCGTGCTCAAAGCGCTCAAAAAAAGTGATTTTAGTTAATAACACACATCTTCCTCAACTCAGGATATGAGCAATAAAATAACAGTAGAGTCAATTTTTCAAACTCATAATGCTAGGCAATATAATGGCTTTTGATCCACACTGACAGCCTACACCGCAGAATTTGCAGCATTTGTCGTGTGAAATACTAACAGCACCGTTTGAGTCAAATGGTTATGCTAACGCCATATAGCAAAACTAGTTCCCAAAGAGTGGCCGTTGTTTTCGACAAAATTCAGCAAAACATGGTCAGTTCGTTCAGATTGAGTTAGAATCCCGCCTCAATTGAGCCCTTGGCCTCATATTCCTGCGCGTAGCGGGTGCGAAACGAAATTAGAGACGTCATGAACAAGAAACAAAAGATCATCAAGAAAATAGCTAAACGCGCTAAGGCCAGACTGAATAAAGTCGACCCAGTGACTATCGGCTCACCTGCAAAATCAGGTTACATCTCTAAGGCTGATCGCGCAAAAATGGCAGCATCAGAAGCCGCGACTGAACAAGTCGAAGGCCAACAAGACACGCCAAGTATTGAAGAATAAGCAGTAACGAAGAATAAGAAGCTCAGCAGAATAGTCTTTTAACAGCGTATTTTGGCATTGTTAACTTAACTAAATGAAGTGCAAACGCCGTTTCAAACAAAATGCCACAAGCAATCTTGTGGCATTTTGTTTTTCAGCATTCCTATCATTAGCAGCTTTCTGACTTCTCCTCATTATTAAGAGCTCATCTTTATCTGCGTTCTTGCCCACAGCTTCTACACGGCGCAGCTAAGCCACATAACGTCAATTAGGCTTTTTACCCTCGTCTAAATAGGGTAATACGGGCTCATTCTCTTGCTCCTCCGTTAATTGCGCCATCTGCACGCACGAGGATGACAGCGGATTGGTCGCACTCGGTAAGTTCTGTGCAACACAATTAGCGATTTCCTCTTCCTCACTCAGTACGACATTACGGGGGATAGCATTCGCAGCATCAAGATTAGCCGCGGCGGAAAACTGTGCCTGCGCCGCCACTTTATCCACTAAACGATAGGCAACCCACACACCTAATATACCAAACAAAATAGACCCTAAAATTTGCCCAATCAATACACCGTAAACACCACCCCAAAGTGCACCAAAATACACAAAGGGCACAGTGCCTACAGTGGCTTTACCTACGTTAAATAGCGTGGAATATTTGGCCTTGCCAAGATTATTAAAGGACGCATTCGCCACGAATAAAATCCCCGAAAAGATAAAGAATACTGCGATATAACTGCAGAAAAAGTGAATAAGATCAGCGCTGTCGCCCTTCATATCGAACACACTGACCAAATGTGACTTAAGCATAAACAGCAACAAAGACATTACCAGCACATATACAGTACAAAACTGAATCGCCCGCGTTAAACTCTCACGTACTCGGTCAAATTGACCTGCGCCAAAGTTTTGCCCAACAATAGGTCCAATCGCGCCAGAGAGTGCAAAGATCATCCCAAAAGCCACAGGGATTAAACGCCCCAATACTGCCCAGCCTGCCACATAAGCGTCACCGAAATCGGCGATCGCTCGGGTCACAAAGGCATTTCCGATGGGAGTTGCCACATTGGTTAACATCGCTGGACCTGCAATGGCAAAGATGGGCTTAAGATCGGCGACAAAATGTGCCTTATCAAAATGGCCTAACAACTTATGCTTAACCACCACACCGCGAGCGGCAATCACAAATACCGCCACCCTCGCTAAAACGGATGCCAATGCAGCGCCTTCAATCCCCATGGCGAACATGAAGATAAAAATCGGATCGAGTACTGCATTAACGCCGCCTCCCGCTAAGGTCGACATCATAGATAACTTTGCATCACCCACGGCGCGCAAAGCCCCGCCGAGCGCCATCGCAAGACAGATAAAAGGCAAGGAAGGCACGAGAATATACAAATAGCTCGCAGCAAGCTCTGCCGTATGACCACTCGCGCCGACTAAGGCAACTAGCTCAGGAATAAAGATGGTGACCACTGCCGCCACCAGCACACTGATCAGTGTCGTCACAACCGCGCTATTGAGTAATAAGCGCTTTGCCAACACCACCTCTTTTGCGCCAATCGAGCGAGACACTAAAGCCCCTAATGCAATCGATAAACCAATTCCAATCGATGTGGTAAAAAACGAAATACTCCCCGCATATCCCACAGCCGCCGCGAGTTCATGCTCTCCCAATAGGCTCAGGAAAAAGATATCCAGTAAATCCACGACAAATAAGGCAGAAATCCCTACCGCTGCGGTCGAACTCATCACTAAGATATGGCGTAATATGGGGCCTTCAACAAACTTGGCTTGCGTCATACGTGTCTTTTACCTACAAAAAATAAAAAGTGTTCGCCGAAGTCATCATGAAACGCCTTTATCAACGGGCACATCTAGGCTATCTAGCTCACATCCACAACGACTACAATACATGGCATCAATATCATGACCTGTCTTATGGCATTGATTACACGAGCGTAAATCTCGATGACGCCCTACTTCTTGGGATATCTCGGCGGTTAAAATCCCCGTTGGGATTGCGATAATCGAGTAACCAATTAGCATAGTAAAAGCCGCAATCGCCTGACCTAATCCGGTTTTCGGGGTAATGTCGCCGTAACCGACTGTAGTAATAGTCACAATTGTCCAGTACACAGATTTAGGGATTGAACTGAAACCATTATCAGGCCCTTCAACCACATACATTACTGAACTCAGTACCATAACGATCAAACTGACCGAGAAGAAAAACAAAAAAACCTTACGACTCGACTGCATCATCGCCCTAAGTAGAACATTTCCTTCACTCAAATAACGCAGTAATTTGAGTACGCGGAAAATCCTAAACAGCCTAAGTATCCGGATGACTAAGGTGAAGTTAGCGCCAGGGATCAGCAACGCCAGATAACTTGGCAATACCGATAACAAATCCACTAAACCATAAAAGCTGCGAGCATATAACACAGGATGATTCGCGCAGTACAAACGTAGGCCATATTCAATCGTAAAAATAATGGTAAATACCCATTCCAACACAGACATAAGCTGGCCGTATTCGCGATGGAATATCTCTACTGTGTCGAGGAACACTAAGCCGACACTCAACACAATACACACCATGAGGGCGATATCAAAATAGCGGCCAGCGGGAGTATCAGTGCCAAAAATAATGGTACGTAATTGACGTTTTAACGGACTTTCGGATTCGATATTCTCAGACATAAAAGCTTTTACTTCCTTGCAACAAACTGACTAACACAGGGATTACAGTATAAATATGCCACGAGTCTGCCATGCAATTGCACCTAGCTCAAAATTATCTACTCACAGTAGGATAAAATTGCGGTATGATGCCGAAAAAAGCCAACAACCTGTGTTTATTTTCGAGGACTTCATGCGCGCCACCCTACTTTCCACATTGACATCTCTCACTGTGACTATCGCGGCTCTCGTTTCACCCGAATTACATGCCTCTGGCATGGGTAAAGTGGATCTGGTGGTGATCACTAAATCCGAATCCAGTATGGCTTTATTACGCGATGGCAAAGTGCTCAAACAATATCGCATCGCCATGGGTGACCTACCCGCTGGACACAAATTAAAGGAAGGCGATCAACGCACACCACAGGGGCGTTATACCCTAGATTATAAAAAGCCTGATAGTGCTTATTATAAATCGATCCATATTTCCTATCCTAATGAAGAGGATAAACTCAGAGCCAAAGCCTTAGGCATTAGACCCGGAGGCATGATCATGATCCACGGCCAAAACCCTAAGTCGTCACTGCCGCCAGAACAAGCCCAGCAATACAACTGGACTGACGGCTGTATCGCGATTACCAACGCCGAAATGGATGAAGTGTGGAAAGTGGTCGATGAAGGAACACCAATTGAGATTTGGCCTTAATCTTAGCCCGCTTCCTAATGGCAAAATGCCAAATAGATAATTGAACGATATCAAACACGCCCAGCTTAATGGGCGTTTTTATTTAACCTTTTAAAGCATGATGTTAGTTGTAATAGTCTCGGTCATTTACTTAAGGGATAAAACTAACGCCAATAGAAATGCCTTGGAGTATTTATGCCTAAATTCAACGAGCCTGTTGCGCCGCACAGTGCAAACCTCAGCTATGAGCAATTAATCCAAGGCTGGCCCGCCTTCGAAGCACAGATTTTAGCCTTGCTTGAAACCTTAGACTTAGCAGATAAAGCACTGGTTTGCGACCATGTCGCGCTGCGCGTCAATTCCATCGCCAGCGCCAATGCCCTGAAAGACGCCTTTAGCCGCGTAGGAAAAATCATTTCAGACAACATTATCAATGGCCGTACGATTCTGATCATCGAGCTAGACACGCCACTCACACTCGGTCAATTTAGCATTGCCTGCGTCGAACTTCCCTATCCTAGTGATAAAGTTTATCCACTGGAAGGCTGGGAGCACATAGAATTAGTTATTGATTCTAAAGCTAAAGATTGCGATACCTTGAGCCAAGACTTACTGGTCTTATGTCCAACACTCCGCCCTTTACTCAACCTAGGACTGAGTCCATTGCCGCAATCTGAGCAGACAGCTGAATCAGAGCAGACAGCTGAATCAGAGCAGTCAAGATTACCAGACTTGCCATCCCTTGCTGAGATTAAAGTCAAAATGAGCTCGCCCAAAGGCGATAAAGAACGTTTAGCCAATCCAACTATCGCCTTTAAACGCGGCAATGTGTGCATTAAAGTGCATCCCCATGGCATAAAAGCGGTCATCGCGAGCGAACAAGTATCTGAATGTTAAGTCAGACTTAAACTCAGGCAGATAAAACTGAGCTTAGATTTTCATCGGCACTTGCCTTAGCTAAAACCTACGACAGTAACTGAGTTAACATCTGAGTTGATGACAATTTAATCAGATTCAATATTCTCGTTATTTTTAGGTCAGTTTTTTTGGTGGTTTTGTCAAAAATCGCCAAAATTAAATCTAAAAAATAGCATATTTAGCGTAACTTAGGACATATAACTCGCAGATGCCATCAGGCACAAATTATCGTGTCCAGTAGATGGATGCTATGTGCAAACAGAGGATCGCCAATGAAGCCACACAAGAACGAAGCACAAATATTGAAGTTCGCCATGGAAATCGGCGTGGGCTATGCCAAAAAACGCGGATATGCAGACTTCGACAAAGGCATCTCACCCAAAGACAAAGTGGAATGTATTTACCGTTTATTGGTCACCGACAACTTGATTCAGCCACTGGCCAAAGATAAAGAAGATGGGCCAAACATGAAACACAAACTGATTTTATGGATCACCCGCCAGTTGCCTGCTGATCATCCACTGTTGAAGTAATCTTTTTAGGCGACTCGGTTAAAAATGATTATTGGCAAGCGGACATTTGAAGCTAGCCTAGAAAGAAGCCAACTCGCTAAGTGTTCACGATAAGGATCACCATTAAATGGCGCATCATTGCGCCATTTAAGTGAGCCAGAGTTGAATATCGAACCTAGCCCTTTTTGGCCGCTTTATTGGCCTTCTCATTCGCTAGCACTGTTGCCATTTGCGGCACTATGGTCGTAGGGTCGAGGCGCATTTGATACCAGTTCACTCGCCAATCTAAGTGTGGACCATTTGCACGGCCTGTTGCGCCCACCTCTGCAACAGCTTGGCCTTGCTTAACCGCTTCACCCGCGTTGACGTACAGCTTACTCAAGTGCAAAAAACTCGAACTCACGCCATAACCATGGTCGATCACCATAGTCCCGCCCGAATAAAACATGTCAGGTACAGAAAGACTAATAACACCATCGGCGGGGGCGACCACTACAGTGCCGGTTTTCGCCGCCACATCCACCCCAAAGTGTGGATTACCGGGTACATCGTTATAAATACGCTGGCTACCGTAAACGCCTGAAATACGCCCCGTCAGCGGCCAAATAAACGCCTGTAAAAATGCAGTTTGCTCGCTAAATGTTGCCCGCGCCGCTTTTACCTGCGCCGTGTCTTTCGCCGCTCTTTCCTGCGCGACAGGATCGGGCTTCATAATCTTCGAGCTAATGCCCTTTACACTTTGAATATCGTACTCTCGCTTGGTTAAGGTTAAAGGCTTAACCTCAGTCAAGCCATCGGGATAAACCAAGGTTAGCTGCTGGCTCAATTCACCGTCGCGATCAAAACCAAAGGCAAAATGACCATCAGGCGTGACCTTGATGGCTTCACCATTTAAGCTAATCTGAGTGCCCGCAGGCGCTTGACCCCGCATTAATGCGCCTTGCTCTAACTTACCCTGTAAACTCACCTCAGCTTGTACCTGAGGCGCAATGAGCACTAGGCCCAAAGTGAATAATGCCGATAAGCAGCGCATTGGATTTGAACTTAGGGGGGCTCCATCGTGAGATAAAAATTGCGATACTTTATTTCTCAACATCTTATTATTTTCCAGCATCTTAGTTTCCAATATCCTAGTTTCTAACATCTTCAAAAAATCCTTATCGATGGGCAATAGGGATCAAGACCCACTAAATACATTCATCGCGACACAAAACGCAGCCGAATTCAATCAATGCCACGTTAACCTAACGCACCATAAAAATCGATTCTGCAAACCCACATCCCTGTCATAATCTCAGTTCAGCCTATGCTAAAAACAAACAAAAAAGCCCCGATAATCTACCGAGGCCTATTAAATCCGTGATTAAAAGGTGAATAGTTTAAGTCCATTCACTTATATCAGCTCGTAGTGCCTATCCCTTCACGACGATCGCGCCCTTGCCAACACCTTCAAACGCCACCACTTTAAACTGACTTCCTGGTACTTTAGCGACTAATGTCGTGGCAATATAATCAGCTAACAACTCAACCGTCGTGTCGTGGGGAATTAAATCACAGCATTCCTTTGGCATTGCCAATTGGAAATCCCCTTGGGGGGCTTGGTAATGAAAACCATAGTGGCTGTCATCGGTTATCCGCGTTTGCAGCGAAAGATTAAGAGTCTTAACTGAAACCAAGTCCTCTTCACTGCCTAAATAAATATCATGCCAACGTTTGGCCCAATACTCATCCCACTTAGGTGCTGGACTGCCATTTTCATAAACATGAATAGGACTACGATGTCCATGGGCGATACGCTGACAATTACCATCATGTTTACGTAAACCATGGCTGTAATGGTAATAAGGCGTATCGAGGATTTCATGCCTCAAGGTGAGCGTGATCCCTTCGACATTCTTAGGTAAAGCTTCGCGCAACGCTTTCTGTAAAAAGGCATTCACGCTGGGAATATCAATCTCTTCGGTCGGCACTAGGGCAAAGGCTTGTGAAGGACAGGCCAAATGAATTTCACCTAACTGACTATCAAAATCCATCCATACTCTATCGCCCTGCTGTTGCCATCGCACACTGCTGCAGGCCGTAGGCACTAATAAACGATGATCGGCCACCGCATCTATGGTCTGCTTAATCGTACGTTTGACTTTAGCAAAATCGAGTACCATGTTTTGCTCGTCTAATCCGCCCTCTAGCAGAACATCAACAATCCAACTCTCCCCCACCATGCCACGCTTTGGGCACAAATAGGAAAAATCGATCACAGTTAAATCTTTGACAAACAATTGCATTAACGCTCCTCGGCAGAAAAACAGTCCGCCTATGTAATTTTATAGCACCGCTTGGCGATGGCCGAGCATGCTAACTTGAGGCACTCAACACGAGTTAACTCAACATGAATGGAGATTCTAATCAATTCCGTCTATTGTCGCGACAAATGAATCCACTCGGCCCAATATTTTGTATCACATGTTTGTATCAGGTTTTCTAAAATCCAGCAATTCGACTCATTGCAACCATCAGGTACCTATAGGCAGAAAGCAACAATGCATCGACCTTGTCGATTAACAGATAAAACCTTAACAGAAATACCACTCAACCTAGCAAAATAACAACGTAAAAACAGCGAATTAGATCGCAAAAGCTTAATCCGCAACAGCGATAGACCCAATCGAAACAAAGCATTATCACTCAGCATTATTAACCGCTAGCATCCCTGTTAAACCATACAAAAACCAAGGTTATACAGGGAGAAATAAGATGACCAAACTTACATCTATCGCCATTTTCATCGCAGGTATGTTAGCCAGTACCCATGCTATCAGTGCAGAACCCATCGAAGTCATTACAGCAGCCAAGATCACTGAGCATGAAAAAGTTGAATTAGGTAAAATGCTGTTCTTCGAACCCAGACTGTCTAAATCTGGTTTTATCTCTTGTAACTCTTGCCATAATTTATCCACTGGTGGTGTCGATGCACTGCCAACGTCCATTGGTCACCATTGGCAGGAAGGCCCAATTAACTCGCCCACAGTGCTAAATGCCGACTTTATGCTGGCTCAATTTTGGGATGGTCGTGCCAGTGATTTAAAAGAACAAGCCGCGGGCCCTATCGCCAACCCGAAAGAGATGGGCTTTACCCATGAACTCGCAACTGAAACTATCGCCTCTATGCCCGCCTACCGAGCGCACTTCGCCAAGGTCTATGGCGATGAAAAAGTCACAATTGACCGTTTAACCGATGCGATTGCCACCTTTGAAAAAACCTTAGTTACCCCTAATAGCCCCTTCGATCAATTTCTTCTGGGCAAGCAAGATGCCATCAGCGCGAATGCCAAAGCGGGTTACCAACTCTTCAAGGATAAAGGTTGCGTGAGTTGCCATAACGGCCCCGCAGTTGGTGGAACCATGTATATGAAAATGGGACTCATCAAACCGTTCCACACCAATAACCCAGCAGAAGGTCGTAAGGGCGTCACTGGTAAAGAAGCTGATAAATATGTGTTTAAAGTGCCGACACTACGCAATATTGAACTCACCTACCCCTACTTCCATGATGGCAGCGTCTGGACCTTGGAAGAAGCGGTGAATACCATGGCAGACATTCAATTAGGGCAAAAACTCTCTGACCAAGAAGTGAAAGAAATGGTCGCCTTCCTTGAGTCCTTAACGGGCGAACAGCCGCAAATCACGCTACCTATTTTGCCACCATCGAATAAAGATACGCCACGTCCTGTGCCATTTAGTTCCAATAACTAACATAGGCAACGAGTCACTGACTAAGAAGTACTCACTTAGCTGTACTCACTTAGCATAGACACTAAGTCAGCGCGACTTAGCACAGCAAAAAGGCCGAGAGTAAAACTCTCGGCCTTTGGTTATTCGTTCGCTTAAAAAACGATGGATGAATTAAGTGCTATTCGCCTTTAAGACGACGATCAAGCTGATCTTTTAAGTTTGCTGGCACACCTTTGATTAAAATCGTGTCCGAGATGGGATCGTAAATCACCCGTTGACCTAAGTGGCCGCCATCAAAACTTAACGTTACGCCGCCACCCGTACCAGAAAACTTCTTCAATTGGCGCAGGGTTGATTTGTCGGCCGGAAACTCTTCATCAAGATCATAACTGCCGCCACGAGCAAAATCATAGAAGGAGTCCATGCCTTGATCGGCTAACTCATCGGCCAAGTCTTTGATCTCAATGTCAGCGCCTTCATCGAAACGCTCACTACAGTATTCAAACACTTTATTGCGGCACTGCTGACGCTCGTCTTTCGTCAACTCACTGCTGGCAACAAAATCTTCAACCGCATTCATTAAGGTTTTGTTTTGCGCCTTAGTGTTGACGCCTTCTACGCAGCCCATAAAGTCGAGGAAAAAGTCGGCGACTTTGCGTCCCGCACGGCCACGGATAAAGGAGATGTACTTGCGAGAATCCTTATCGGCTTGCCACTCAGTTAAATCGATACGCGCCGCGAGTTGGATGTTATTTAAATCCAAATGGTTATTTTGCGACAGTTCCATATCGTCTAATACTGTCATTGACGACTTCGCACTTAATAAAGCCACAAACAAATAATCGCTGGTGATGCTGGTATAGCAAGACATCAACAGGAAACCGCCTTGACTGAAGTCGTACTTTGACAATTCTTCTTGCAGTAATTTACTGGCTTGACCGGAAAACTCCACAAACCCTAAATCACCGCCACGGTATTGAGTTAGCGCATTGGCAAAGGCGGGGTTCGCCTCACCGTCGTCACCATGGATACCAAAATAGCCAAAACCTTTACCGGCCTTTCCCGTATATGTCTGATGCAACTCGTCGAGCATCACCTCGACCGCCTGACCGTTCAGCAGAGGTTGAGGACGTAAACGGCAGCGTAATTGCCCCTGACTGTCCTGAGAAATCTCGTGAATAATTGCGTGTTCGATGTTAATACTCATAAGCCCTGATAGTGATACTGGGATAAATCCGCTATTATATGCCGCTAATCCATTCCAAAGTGAAACATTTTTTGATTATGGCAATCCAATCGAAATACTCAAACACCCAAGTTGAATCATTAATCGCCGAAATATTGGCTGTGTTAGAAAAGCATAAAGCACCGACTGACCTGAGCCTGATGGCATTGGGTAACTGCGTGACTAACCTGCTAGAACGTAAAGTGCCCAGCGAATCGCGCCAAGCCGTGGCCGAACAATTTGCAAAAGCACTCGCACAATCGGTTAAATCCCAGTAAGTTAACTGGGTAATAATCATCAAAAGAATATAAGATACAAGGCCTTTTAGGAATAAGCGGATCACTATGGTCGAGCGAAAAAAGCAAATGAGCCGCGATCGGGTTTCCCGGCTCATCAACTGGGGGCATTGGTTCGCCTTCTTCAATGGCTTATTAGCCATGATAGTCGGAAGCCGATACCTTGGCAGCGTAGGTTATCCAGAAACTTGGTATGGCTGGTTTTATCTGAGCGTCAGCACTATTGGTCAGTTTAGCTTTCTCGCCTTTATCGCCTATTTGATCTGCCTATTTCCACTAACCTTGATATTGCCCTATTCAAAGATATTAAGAGGTGTCGCGGCGGTGATCGCGACCCTAAGTCTTTGTATCTTATTGTACGATACCATTGTTTACGCCGATTACGGCATGCACTTGAGCCCCTTCGCCTTCGATTTAGCTTGGGCGGATCTCAATGCCCTGCTCCGTGGTACTTCTTATATCGTCACACCGCTGGCCATCATCGCCATTGAACTGACCATGGCGAACTTTTTGTGGAAACGCATAGAGAAAATCCAAAAACTCAATTTAGGCAATAAAGTTATCACCTTAGTGTGTATCTGTTTTATCAGCAGCCACTTGATCCACATTTGGGCCGATGCCGCCGATATCACAGAAATTACCCGTTTCGACGATACTTATCCTTTATCTTATCCCGCGACTGCTCGCTCCTTTATGGAAAGTCACGGTATCGATGGTTCATACCAAGGCGATGACGTCAATCACAACACCAGTGTACTCAGTTATCCAGAGCAGCCACTCACCTGCCAGGCCGATACGAAAATCAACGTGTTGATGATTACCATCGACAGTTTACGGGCGGATATGGTCGATGGCAAAAGCATGCCATTCCTACACCAATACACTGAAAATAATCAATCTTTTACCCAGCATTTCAGCGGCGGCAACCAATTTAGAACGGGCATGTTTTCGCTACTCTATGGCCTGCAAGGCAGTTATGGCGATGCGCGAATTTTTAATAGCACCAGTCCTTTACTGACCAGAAGCTTTCAACAAGCAGGCTATGAATTGGGGCTTTTCCTCCCAGAAACCAATCTCAATTTGCGTTCATCACAGGCGATGTTTAATGACTTTAATCCTGTCATAGCCAAAGAAACCAATGGCAGTGCCGATGCCGATTTGCACACAGTGGCCAGTTTTAACGAGTGGCACAGCATCCAACATAAACCTTGGTTGGCGCTCGTTAACTTAAAAGCGCCAGAAAATTTTGATACTCCCGTGGGTTTTCTGGGTATCGAAACAGTGAAAGCCAATACCGACCTGATGCCAGCGCAAAAAGTACTGTTTAATCAATATCGCCAATCTCTGTATTTTGTCGATCAACAACTCAAGGCGATGCTGGCCAATGTGTCCAACGACACCTTAGTGATTATCACTGGGGTCAATGGCAAAATGTTCACCAGCAATAGTGATGAAGCGAATCGCAACCTGTCACCACAGAGTGTCAAAGTGCCATTAGTGATCCACTGGCCGAATACGGGTGCTTCTAAGGTCAAATACCGCACCAGCCATTACGGCATTGCGCCGACTTTAATGACCCACGTGCTAGGTTGCACCAATAACACGACAGATTACAGCGCTGGCCGCAGCCTATTACAACCTGACAAAGAAACGTGGATCTATATAGGTGATAGCCGTATTTTTGCTATCTATCAAGAAGCAGAAGTGACAGTGATTGACCGCCACGGTAAATATCGTATTTACGATGAAAACTATGAACATAGGCTCAATAAAAAAATGAGCGCGCCTGAATTGATTGAAGTGATGCGTGAAGGTCGACGTTTCTATAACCACTGAGCTTCATCATCTTAGTTAAAAAAGCCCCATTCCCGCAGGATTGGGGCTTTTTTATTCCCTCGCGACTGGATGAATACGAAATGCACGAAGCTTGGATTTAACTGTGTGGGTTGAAGAGCTGCGTGGCCATTATCTTGAAGCTAGTCTCTTGTAGCTAGTCTCTTATGATGGACCTTACCTGCCACTAAAGCCAAAAGCCGCTATCTTTAGATAACGGCTTTTTAAGGCTTAGGTTTAAATCAACTCAAGTCACTCTACAATCAATCGGCTTTAACCGTAGAGTAGCGTGCTAACCAATGGGCGTAGGAAGCGGGTAATACCCAAGATGGGCGCGCAATTTTCAAGGTTTGCGCCGCTTGATACGGCCAATGTGGATTCGCTAAAAACGCTTTACCTATCATCACTAAATCCATTTGTTCATCTTCAATGGCCGCATTAGCTTGATGTGGATCATCCATACCCCAAGACGTCGCAACAGGGAACCCCACTTCTTGACGAACCCGCGCTGCAATAGGCGCCAAAAATGCCGGACTCCATGGAATATTTGCCGTTGGGGTCGAGAAGCAAATGCTGACGTTCAGCATATCGAGCCCCGCTTGCTTAAATTGCTTCACCAAGGCTATCGATTCCGTCAGTGTTTCTTCATCTTTATGGTCGAATTCAATCACACCAAATCGCGCCGTTAAGGGTAAATGCGATGGCCAAACGTCTCTTACCGCGGCAATGGTTTCTAACAAAAAGCGCCCCCGCCCTTCGGCACTGCCACCGTATTGGTCGGTGCGTTGATTGGCATAGGTTGAAAAGAAACTTTGGGCTAAATAACCGTGGGCGAAATGCAGTTCTAACCATTCAAATCCTGCCGCTAAAGCACGCTTTGCTGCCGCCACAAAGTCGGCTTTAACCCGCTCAATGTCCTCAATCGTCATAGCGGTAGGCACTTTAGGTAAGTTTGCGCCAAATGCGACAGCTGATGGTGCAATCGGTTGCCAACCTCGCGCGTCATCATCGGCAATATGGTCATCCCCTTCCCACGGGATATTCGCACTCGCTTTACGGCCTGCATGACCAATCTGAATGCCTGCAACAGCACCCGCATTTTTAATCGCGCTGGCGACCTTAGCTAGGCCTTGGGCTTGTTCGTCATTCCATAACCCAAGGCATTTGGGGGTAATACGTCCTTCGGGAGAAACCGCAGTGGCTTCAACCACAACAAGACCGGCACCGCCACGGGCAAGGCTAGTGTAATGCACCTGATGCCAGTCGTTGATGAGTCCGTCCGTGGCTTGATATTGGCACATGGGCGCAACGGCAATACGGTTTTTGAGGGTGATGTCTTTAAGTTTGAAGGATGAAAATAGATCGGCCATGGTGTTTCCTGTGTCTATTAAGATCAAAAGGTATTTTAATACTGAATGACGACAGACTAGTCTTATCGTGCCATAATTAAAAGCACGTACAGATTATAGATTTGATAAATTTTACTTATGATAAATCCACAATGGTTACACACCTTTAGCGTTCTGGTCGAGAAAGGCAATTTCACCCGCACCGCCGAAGCCATAGGTATCACCCAAGCGGCCGTGAGTCAGCATATCAGTCGCTTAGAAGAAACCTACGGCACACTGTTTTTACGCCGCACCCGCCAGCTTGAAATCACTCCCATTGGCGAAAACCTGCTGACCTACGTCAAAGAAGTTGAATGCGCGCAGAAACGCTTACAGCAGAAACTGATCCATGATGATGCCAATGTCGGTGATATTAGCCTTATCACTCCAGGTAGCATTGGTTTAACGCTTTTTCCGCTATTAATCGAATTACAACAAGCCTTTCCGGCGTTAAGCATTCGCCACCGTTTTGCACCTGACAGTGAGATAGTGGCCTCAGTGTTGGCCAATGAACATGAAATCGGCATGGTAACCTTAAAACCTTCCGATCCTCGTATTCACAGCACACATTTTACCGAAGAGCCGCTTGAACTTGTGGTACCTGCGAGCCATAAACAAAATGAATGGGCTGATTTACAACGACTAGGATTTATCTCCCATCCCGATGGTGAGGCCATGGCGACTCGGCTGCTTAGCCGTAAATATCCAGCTCACCCCGGCATTCAAGAGATCCCTTGCAAGGGATTTACCAACCAAATCAGCCTCATTCTCGAACCTGTCGCAAAAGGGCTAGGATTTACGGTTATACCGCAATACGCCCGCAAAGCCTTTGAACGACAAGAAGATATCTATGTTGTGGAATGTGGCAGCCAAGTTGTAGACACCATTTGGCTTATCCACCGCGCGGAATGGCCCTTGTCACGCAGAGCCCAAAAAGCGATTACATTTTTAAAGGGGAAAATATAAAACCCCATTAAAAAATGGGGTTCGACACACACGTTACCACAGGAATAGTCAGCGTTAGCAACGGATACATAAGACTCATAGGCTATTGATTAATATCCAATTCATTATGGATCAATACCACGCACTGAGAAGCAAACAACATCTTAGGCCCTAGGCTAATCTTTTGCGCGCCGAGTCGTTTCAAGGTATTAAAACTTTTCTTCGGCATAGGAATATGATCGGTCAGTAAAAAGCACGGATTGCCCACAAATTCTTGCTCACGGATTGACGTGCCCTTCTTATCCATCATAAACAATTGATAATCCACCGCGAGTTCCTGCACCAGCTTTTCAAAACTGATGGTACTGACACTGATGCCTTCGTCAACAACACGGGTTTGCTCTTTCGTCATGCCCCGTGAAATATCTAAAGCCTTAGCAATTTTCGTCAGCAAAGCTTGCTCGTGAAAACCGCCGATATGGCAAATATTTCGAGTATCGAAGCAGATAGTGCGGGAAAAATCCGGGGTACTTTCTAACACTAGATATACGACAACGTCATTTCGATGGGACTGAGCCACAAAAATAGTGTTCATCAGGGTATGAGCTAAAATCTCGGTGTGCGCCTCTTGGCCGACAGATGCCAATAATAACTGACTGTCAGTAGGTGCAGATCTGGCTCGTAAAACAAAAGCGCGCATAGGTAAATGTCCTACTCAATAATGTCTTTAATGCTAAATGGCGGATGCATCTAATTTGGTCGGTATGAGAGGATTCAAACCTCAGACCCCTGACACTCTATAACAGTGAACAGCTTAATCATAACCTGCTAAATTTAAACATAAATCATGTAATTTTGCACGTTTTAATTACCTCAAAAATTTATGTACAGTTACACGCAAATGCGATATCAAGGCTACAAGTACAACAAATTAAGCGTATTCAAACAAAATAACATCCCATTAGTTGTAATCAATATCGGATAACAACCAATGGGATCTAGGGAATACCTACAATCCCTGCATTTTCCCGATTCAGCAATGTGCTCTGACGCGGTGGCCATACGTGCAGGAATCACTAAGCACGTCACCTTTCATATAGATAATTCCAGTATCAGGACATAGTTAAGGGGAGCCTAAACTAGCTTTAACAGGCCAAAACAGAACGAATATTGTTCCTCCATGGCCCGATGGCTGGCAGACCACGTGGCCGCCGTGAGCTTCAGCAATTGTTTTAACCACTGCGAGGCCGAGCCCACTGCCACCACTTTTTCGAGAGCGAGACGGATCAACTCGTCGAAATGCCTCGAATATGTAGCTTGCTGCTTCATCAGGAATACCTGGGCCTTCATCTTCTACGGTTAGATAACAGCTTGCCCCCACGCTGTAGAGTCTTACAGTCAAAGTGCCAGGATCAGCATGCTGGCGTGCATTTTCCAACAGCGCCATCAGCGCCTGACGTATTCGTATAGCATCACAGTAAACTTTAAGTCTTGTATCGAGTTCCTGCTTCAGTATGAGTCCCTTAGCGTCTAACACCGCAGCGAAAGTCTCAATCACCGCACTAAGTTCCTCGGCTAAACAGACCTCATCCCGCTGTAATTCTAGATGACCACTGTCATTAAGGCTCAGCACTCGTAAATCTTCGATCAGGTGATTAAGGCCTTCTACCTGCCGTAAGAGTCCCTCGAAGAGCTCACTGCTGGGGCTAAAAACACCTTCCGCTAAGCCCTGCAACCGACCACGCAGAATGGTGACTGGGGTACGGAGTTCGTGAGCGATTGCCGCGTTCCAAAACTCCCGCTCGCGAGTCATATACTCTAGGCGCTCGGCCATAGCATTAAAGTCACTCACCAGTTGCGCCGTCTCCCCCATCGCATGTTGGTCCATTCGCGCACGCGCGTTGAGCTTGCCTTGGGCGACTTCGCGTAGGCTATATGCCACAGAGTTCAGTGGTGTAAGAATGCGCCGTGACAGGCGAATAGCAACAAATAGCGCCATCCCCAATGCGGCTATGATAGTGCAAACTATCCATAGCATTTCCATCTGAGAAGGCATCCAGGTTTCAGATATACTGCCTGGCAGATAGGCCACTGCAATGGCATAGAATACATAGGAGCCAAACACTGACAGGAAAATGATGCCTAACGTCATTACCGCTAGGGACTGGATAATTTGCCTGCGCAAACCCGGTGTTTGCCTCATACTTCACCACCAAAGCGATAGCCAACCCCCCAGACACTGAGCGGCACTCCTTGAATATCGAGGGCTTCAAGCTTTTTACGTAACTTACTGATATGACTATCTACCGTTCGTTCCTGAGTATCGCCCTCAGGCAAGCAATTAATTAACAGCTCCTCACGGCTGAAAACACGTTTCGGTGTACGCATCAAGCAAGCGAGCAGTTTGAACTCGGTCAAGGTCAGATCCAGTGCCTGCTGCTGACCGTTACAGATTACGCTAGCCTCGTGGCTATCTAAGTCGATTTGGAACTGGCCGACGCGCAACATTTGGGTATTTATAGGCGTGTTAGTGCGGGCGCGTCGCAGTACCGCCTGCACCCTAGCCACCACCTCGGCGGGATTGAATGGTTTAACCACGTAGTCGTCAGCACCGAGGCGTAACCCCATTAATTTATCGATATCCTGATCAAGCGCGGTGAGCATGATCACCGGCGTGTCACCACGGGAGCGAATTTCATTCAGTACATTCCAGCCATCGAGATTCGGCATCTGTACATCGAGCAGTAATAGATCTGGCTTAAATGTTTGGTGCATGGCTAGCGCTTGGATACCATCGATAGCATGTTGAGTTCGCAGCCCACTGCGCTGCAAATAAGCGATAAGGATATCGGCAATCTCTGCTTCATCCTCTGCAATTAATACCAGTGCCGAAGTCATAGAACTTACGGGTGCATTGAGATTAGCCATGGATTGCCCCCAACGTTAAAATTGCTGAACTTTATCACCCCCTCCATACATTCTCCACAATGTCTCGAATAATTCGCAATAGTGACTCGTCATAATTCAGCATTAGTTCTCTAGCGTTTGATAAAACGCCATTAGTGAGATCGCTGTACATTGAGGAGAGTAGATTATGTACATCAAACAGCGGCACTTAAGCTTTGTGTTAGTTGTAGGAATTACCGTGTTGGGATTGGTAGGTTGTGATTCAGCGGTACAGGATGAAGAGACAACTGCTCCGGTTCAAGTGTCAGTGATGACATTGAAAAATGAAGAACTATTGGTGACTAAAGATCTGCCCGGTCGTGTCGCTGCGGTTCGCAGCGCTGAGATCCGCGCGCAAATTAGCGGCATAGTGCAAGGTCGTCTCTTCGAACAGGGCGCCGAGATAACATCTGGCACTGTGCTGTTCCAAATAAATCCTGCGCCATTTAAAGCGGATGTCGATATTGCTGCGGCAGCGTTACTGCGTGCCGAAGCGGTATGGGTTCGGGCTCGTCAAGAAGCCGATCGCTTGGCCTCTTTGATACAAACCGAGGCCGTCAGCCAACAAATGTATGACGATGCTATTTCCCAGCGCGATCAGGCTGCCGCGGATGTAGCCCAAACCAAAGCGACGCTGGCACTGCGTCAGTTAGATCTACAGTTTGCCAGCGTCGAGGCACCAATTTCCGGACGTATAGATGAAGCATTAGTGAGTGAAGGTGCATTGGTCTCACCGACCGATACCACACCCATGGCGAGGCTCCAACAAATCGACCAAGTGTACGTTGATGTACGTTTGCCAGCATCAATGCTGGAAGCGATGCGTCAGCAGGCAAGCTCAGGACTCCCAGAGTTAGCGGTTGAGATCCTTAGCAGTAGTGGCGAGCCTCTTGGCATGCAAGGGCATATCTTATTTTCAGGTATTCAGGTAGATGCAGGTACTGGCGATGTACTGCTACGCGTACTGGTAGATAACCCGCAGCATCGTCTGTTACCCGGTCTTTACGTAAAAGCTCGCATTCCACAAACTTACTATCCTACGACGCTGAACGTGCCTCAGCAGGCAGTGACTCGCAAGGATGGTCAACCCCAAGTGTGGGTGCTTGATGAGCAAGCTAAAGTGCAACCTGTGGCCGTTAAGGTCGATGAATTGGTGGCAGGTCACTATCACGTAGTATCCGGCCTAAGCGCTGGTCAGCAGATAGTTGTTGAAGGCATCGAACGCCTAAGCCCTGCAGCACAAGTGATTGCTCGACCTTGGCAACCCTCTGTCGTTCCTCAGCAACTTAGCGCCGTCGTGCGCTAAATTTGGAGAAGTCGCCATGCCGCAGTTTTTCATCAATCGCCCAGTATTTGCTTGGGTGATAGCCTTATTTATCGTACTGATTGGCGTCATAGCCATTCCACAATTACCCATATCCCGCTACCCATCAGTGGCACCTGTGTCGGTGAGCATTTATGCCGCTTATCCAGGAGCCACGCCACAGACACTTAATGACTCTGTAGTAAGCCTAGTCGAGCGCGAATTGTCGGGAGTGAAGAATTTACTGTACTTCGAATCATCGGTGGACAGCTCGGGCAGTGCACAAATAACCGCCACCTTTAAACCGGGCACGAATGCTGAAATGGCCCAAGTGGACGTGCAAAACCGCATTAAGGCTGTCGAACCACGCCTACCTCAAGTTGTACGGCAGAGCGGTCTGCAGGTTGAATCGGCCGCTTCAAGCTTTTTGATGATGATTGGTATGACCTCACCTAACGGCCAATTCGACGAAATCGCGCTAAACGACTATTTGGCGCGCAATATTGTCGAGGAGCTGCGTCGAATCGACGGTGTTGGTCGCGTGCAATTATTCGGTGCCGAGCAAGCCATGCGCGTCTGGGTAGACCCGAATAAACTCACCGCCTATAACCTGACAATGAACGACCTTGCTACAGCTATTGAGCAGCAAAACGCACAAATAGCCCCAGGGCGACTCGGTGATGAACCTGTCTTACAGGGACAACGACTGACGGTCCCCCTAACAGTGCAAGGACAACTCAGCACGCCCGAGGAGTTCGCTGCTATCGTCCTACGTGCCGATGCCGATGGCGCAAAATTGGTTCTCGGTGATGTGGCTCGGGTCGAGCTGGGCGCTCAGTCCTATGGTTTTTCTAACCGTGAGAATGGTGTGGCGGCGACCAGTGCTGCTATCCAGCTCTCGCCAGGAGCCAACGCTGTACGCACAGCTTCTGCGGTACGTGAACGTCTAGCCGAACTGGCGCTGAGTATGCCTGCTGGCATGAACTACTCAGTGCCATTCGATACAGCCCCCTTCGTCAAAGTGTCTATCGAAAAAGTAATCTATACCCTGTTTGAAGCTATGGCGCTGGTATTTATGGTGATGTTTCTGTTCCTGCAGAACCTGCGCTACACACTTATACCAGCAATCGTCGCGCCCATAGCGCTACTCGGTACCTTCGCGGTGATGTTACTGGCTGGCTTCTCAATCAACTCGCTGACCATGTTCGGCATGGTGCTGGCCATTGGCATTATTGTTGACGATGCGATTGTGGTGGTGGAAAACGTTGAGCGACTGATGGCTACCCAAGGACTGTCGCCGCGGGAGGCGACCTCGCAGGCGATGAAGGAAATTACCGGCGCGGTGATCGGTATCACGCTAGTGCTGACCGCCGTATTCATCCCCATGGCCTTCGGCAGCGGCTCGGTGGGAGTGATCTACCAACAATTCACATTGTCGATGGCGGTGTCTATTCTGTTTTCGGCCTTCCTCGCACTGACCCTAACGCCAGCACTATGCGCCACGCTACTGCACCCAGTTAGTGCTAATCACCATCAAAAAGGCGGTTTCTTCGGTGCCTTCAACCGGAGCTTCGAGCGCCTCACCGCAGGTTACAGTGAACGCGTAGCACGATTGGTTGGACGCAGTGGACGTATGATGGCAGCATTTGCCGTACTCTGCATGGTGCTGGTCCTCGCTGCTGGGCAATTGCCGTCGTCCTTCCTGCCAGAAGAGGATCAAGGCTATTTCATGACCTCCATCCAATTACCCACAGGCGCTACCAGCGAGCGCACGCTGGATGTGGTCAAAGCCTACGAGGCGCACGTCGCCTCACGCCCTGCACTGGATGCAAATATGGTAGTGCTGGGCTTTAGCTTTGCAGGCTCCGGTCCCAATGCAGCCATGGCCTTCACTATGCTCAAGGACTGGGATCAACGAAATGGTGCTACGGCTGCCGAAGAAGCGGCACTGGCGCAGCAAGCTATGGCTGATAACGTTGAAGGCACAGTGATGAGCCTGATGCCGCCAGCCATTGACGAGCTGGGCACATCCTCCGGTTTCACTCTGTTCCTGCAGGATAGAGCTAACCGGGGCGAGGCTGCATTGATAGCTGCACAGACACAATTACTGGCACTGGCTGCGCAGAGCGAGGTGGTCAGCGATGTCTACCCAGACGGCCTACCGCCCGGTGAGAGCATTAGCCTGAATATCAATCGGTCAAAAGCCGAGGCTATGGGTCTGTCCTTTGCCACTATAAGCAATACTCTGTCGGCTGCCATGGGCTCACTGTACGTTAACGATTTCCCTAATGCCGGCCGTATGCAGCAAGTCATACTGCAGGCTGATGCCTCGGTGCGAATGCAATTGGATGACGTGCTCGGCCTGCGCGTGCGCAATGCTAGCGGGGGCATGGTGCCTCTACGGGAAGTAGTGACGGCTGAATGGAAAGAGTCGCCGCAGCAAATGATGCGCTTTCAGGGCTTCCCTGCTATGCGTATTTCCGGGGGGGCTGCAGCAGGCGTTTCCAGCGGCGCAGCAATGACCGAGATGGAACGCTTAGTGGCGCAATTGCCGCAAGGGTTCGCGGTAGCTTGGACGGGGGCATCATTGCAGGAGCGCCAATCGGCGGCGCAGGCACCGTTGCTAATGTTGCTGTCCGCTCTGGTAGTATTTCTGGTACTCGCTGCGTTGTACGAAAGCTGGTCGATCCCACTTTCGGTGATGTTGGTCGTGCCGCTGGGTCTGCTGGGCGCGGTAACGGCAGTAATATTGCGTGATATGCCTAACGATGTGTTCTTCAAGGTGGGAATGATCACCATCATCGGTCTATCGGCAAAAAATGCTATCCTCATCGTCGAGTTCGCCCGCCAATTGCATGCCGAGGGCCATACGCTGATAGATGCTGCAGTGACCGCTGCACGCTTGCGTCTGCGTCCAATTTTGATGACCTCATTGGCATTTACTCTCGGAGTAGTACCCTTAATGCTTGCGAGCGGCGCCAGCGCCGAAACTCAGCATGCAATCGGTACTGGCGTATTCGGTGGCATGCTCAGTGGCACCTTGCTGGCAATATTCTTCGTACCGGCGTTTTTTGTCTTTGTCATCGGCACACAAGAGCGCTTGAGTGCCTGGCTTGCGCGGCATAATACTGCCAAATAGCCTCACCCGCTTTGATGCTCTGTAGGAAAGTCTACCAACACAATCCTATTGAGCATTAAAGCTGATCAATATATGTGTAATAATTTTAAACGCTGGAAATGTAGGTTCAGTGATAGTAATCGTTACTGCGTATCCGGCTTAAGGTTCCGACGTTCAAATCTGTAATTGGTTCTCTAAGAAGTGGTGCAATGCTGGACTCGCCTACAGTGTATTATTCGATTCATGGAAAGAGTAAGTACATTTCGCCAATATTCCCGCGCTATTTAAAAAGATGAAGCCATCGAAAAGTGAGCAAAATCCCTGATATCTAATGCTGCCGACAAATAAAAAAGAGAGGCTACATTAGCCTCTCAAAAATAGCAGGGGAGCACTTTAACTCAAGCAATAATTTTATTGCTAATATTTACGATGAATAAAACTTGAGATGTTGTGAGAGACAATAACGAGTCTCTCACTGATTTAGCATTACTTTGTATTTAGAGCATGTTTGGCAGCATTTGTCCCTGCGATTTTACCGAAAATCACAGTATCAGCGACAGCGTTACCACCCAGTCGATTATACCCATGAACACCACCAGTCACCTCTCCCGCCGCAAATAAACCTTTGAGCGGTTGACTTTGTATATCGAGTACTTCAGCTTTAGTGTCAATGGCAACTCCCCCCATAGTATGATGGATGCCAGGAGCAACTTTTACGGCATAATAAGGAGATTTTTCTATTGATAGCGGCATCTGCTCACGGTTAAATGCCTCATCTTTACCCTGTTTGAAATAATGGTTGTAGTTTGTGATAGTTTTGTCTAAAACACTTGGGGTCATTCCTGTTATTTTTGCAAGCTCTTCAACAGTATTGGCCTTTTCAAGCATTTCTAAATGATCATACCCCTGAACCATTTTAGCTTTTTTATATAATTCATTATCAAATACTAGCCAAGCATATTGTTCAGGTTGTTTTAGAATGGCATCGGAGGCTTTATCTCGAGTCGTTAATTCATTGATAAAGCGATTGCCTTCTTTATTAACCATTATGGCCCCGACACCTCGAACCGTTTCTGAAATTAATATACGACTATCTTTTCCTACTGTTGGATGTGTCTGGATCCAATCAATATCAGTCATACTTGCACCGACTGCTTTAGCAAGTTCAATACCATCCCCAGTTGAAGTGATATTATTTGAACTTGTCATGCCTTTAAATGTAGGGCGATAAAAAGCAATCATTTCTTTGTTAAACCCATAACCACCTGTGGCTAAAACAACCGACTTAGCTGCAACCATATAGTGACCAGAGTGTTTACCGTGGATGACAACACCCACAATTTTTTGTTCATCATCAACAACCAATTTAACAACTTTGGAGTTGAGTCTTGTATCAACCCCTTCTTTATCTGATGCTTTTCTTAGTACATCAATAATATGTGGACCAACACTTAAACCACCAGATGGACGATGTGTTCTATCGACTCTAGCGCCGCCAGAGCGTTTTAAATCATCCATATTGGCGCCCAAAGATTCTAACCATTTAATGCCATCAGCAGATTGCTCCGCTAATATTTGCACCAATTTAGGGTCGTTAGCATATCGACCGCCTTTCATTGTATCTTCGACATACCATTCGATTTTATCATCGACTTTATGATCTTTTTGCTGAACTGTACCCACAGCATTATACCCGCCTGCGGCGAGCATAGAGTTACCACCACTAAATGGTGCTTTATCAAGCAATATAACGTTAGCCCCCGCCTTTTTAGCTGCAATCGCAGCATTAAACCCAGCACTACCGGCTCCAACAACAATCACATCCGTTGTTTCTTTAGGACCTGCAGCTATCGCTTTATTTATGGCTTCATTATCCCAACCTTTGTCCCACGGTTCTTTAGATTTGGCTTTATTAAAAGGCATGTCGAGCCCTTTAAATGAATGACATTCATTACAATATAATTTTGGTTGTTCATGTCCTTTATGACAAGACGTACAATTAATATCACCTAAGTGTGAAGAATGTGGGTCAATTTCTAGTTTGGGATTTGCTAGTTTTCCATAATCACCATGACAGGATTTACATTGTTTATTTTCAAATGTCTCGCTATCGCTCACTTTATTGGGTGCTGTATGGCAGGTTTTACAACCATTAACATCTTTATGGAATGATGCTAAATCATTTTTATTATCAGCAGCCCATGATGACGCCGTTAAAATCGAACAGACAATAATACTCAAGTATTTTATCTTCATGCAATTCTCCAGTTTTTATTTTGGTAAGATTTGGCGTGATGATAGTTTCTTAATTTTTTTAAATAGTGATATAGAGCAATAAATTGAAATCATTAAATATAACTTAACACACTTTAAGTTATGCTTAACTCGATGTTTTTGTTGATTAGATGTGATCTAAAGCGGAGATGTGTTTGCTTAAATCTCTAATATGGCATTGCTTTTACATTCTAAAAAGGTGATGTCGATGAAAAATACTAAATATATTGGTTTTAGTTTTATTTTAATTTGTTCAACTCCAGCTTTATCTGAGCCACTAGATTTTTATGGAAGACTGTGGCTTGGTGTGGCCAACTCAAGTAATGGTCTTTCTGGTAACGAGAAAGTTGATGGATTTTCCCTTGAAAATTATGCATCGTATTTAGGCGTTAAAGGTGAGTATAGTGTATATGATAATTTTAGCTTGTTATATAAATTTGAAGCTGGGATAGAAAGCTTTGATAACGATGATTCTAATATTTTCAAACCGAGGAACTCTTACTTAGGTTTTAAAACTAACTATGGCTCGGCTGTTTTCGGAAGAAATGATACCGTTTTTAAAAGTGCTGAAGGTAAAGTGGATTTGTTTAATATTACCTCAAGCGATATGAATATGATCATTGCAGGTAACGATAGATTAGGCGATTCGATAACATTAAATAGCGTTAAGGTCGCTGGTGTTACTATGGGTATCAGTTATGTTTTTGATAAGGATTTTAATCAAAAAAATCCAGAACTTTCTGATAAACAAAACAATTATGCAATTAGTTTTTCCCTAGGCGATGCAGCACTTAAAAAGAATAGTCACTATATTTCAATAGCCTATGCTGATGGATTGAACCAGTTAGAGGCAACAAGACTGGTGGGTGGTGTTGCTATTTCATCCGTAAAATTGGGGGCTATGTACCAGCGCTCTGAGTCAAGTATTTATGATAATATTAAAGGTAACTCCTATCTGTTAAGTATGGTTGTTCCTATTAATAAATATGATATAAAATTTCAATATTTAAAAGATGATGCTGGGCTGGGTAAAGTGACAAAAAATGCCGGAGCAGATCTAAAAACACTAAAAGAGAGTGATGCAAGTCAATATTCAGTAGGCGTTGATTTTAAGGCTCAAAAGGATCTGACTTTTGGGGTAGGTATTTCCTATTTTGATGGTGACTATACTGACGCCAAAGGACATACTGAGTTTGATGACACTCTCATTTTTGTATCTACAAGATATCTATTTTAACCTCTATAGATAAAGCGGCTAAATAGCCGCTTTATAAAAATCAGATATTTATCATGTTAATTATTTATCGTTTTAAACTATTATACTGCTAGTATAACTGATTTTCCCCTCGCGGAGCATTTGATGCGGATAACATTAAGACAATTGATGATCTTTAAAGCCATACATTCTGAGAGGCAGATCTCAAAAGCGGCAAAAGTACTTCATATGTCAACGCCTGCTGTAAGTATGGCACTTAAAGAGTTAGAAAGCTCTTTAGGCTGCAGATTATTTGAGCGAGTGGCGGGAGGTTTGGTTGTAAATGCGCATGGAGAAATAATATTGCCTTATGCTAATGAAATGCTATCCAAGGGAAAAGAGTTAGAAAATATATTTTCATTCCCTGAACATGGCATTAAGGGGACGTTAACCATTGGGAGCAGTAAGACTGCTGGTAACTATGTATTATCTAAAAAAATTCCATTATTTAAGAACCAATATCCCGATGTAAAAATAAAACTAGTCATTGATAATAGTTTAGTGATTGAAAAAATGGTTTCAGAAAAAGAACTAGACTTAGGCTTTATTGATGCTAAACCCGCGAGTAAAAATCTCATTTGTGAGCATTGGTTACAAGATAATCTTTACATTGTGAGTGGCGTAACTCATCCTGCTGCAAATGGTTTAAATACAAAATCTTGGCTTAGTGAACAATTGTGGATATTCGACCATGAATCATCGTTCTCTCGAATTCGTGCAATTCAGTTATTAAAAAGCTTAAATATCCACGTTCGTGATGAAATCTGCATGTCAACCATTGGCTCTATTAAAAGGGCAATTGGAACAGGTATAGGTTTGAGTGTATTACCACTATTAGCGATTGACGCTGAATTAGCAAGAAAAGACCTTATTTTATTACCTGTGGATGGATGGGATTATAAACGAACTTATTGGTCAATTCAGCGTGAAGGAGAAGAATTATCTGCATTAAGCATGAGTTTCCTAGCCTTTAGTAAGCTACTGTAAAATATAACAATGTATACCAGCTATTCTTACTAGGTGAATTAAATTGATATCATCAGATCTTGGAATAGGATTTTTTTTAGTCTTTTTACTATGTAGTTTATTTTATACACACACATCCTCTATTACACTTTTTAAGCAAATTTATCGTATTTTTCCACTGATGCTAATGTGCTACGCCTTACCTGCCATCTTTAGCTCGCTAAATATTATTGATGCAAGTCATAGTCAACTTAGCGAAATGGCAAAAACACACTTAATGCCCGGTTGTTTATTTTTGCTGATTTTAGGCACCGATTTCTTTGCTCTCAGTTTAGTGGGAAAAAAACTTCTCGGTATGTACGTGCTAGGTGCTGTGAGCATCTGTATTGGCGGTCCATTAAGCCTATGGTTAGGCTCTATATTTTTTCCGAACGAACTCGTCTGGCAGGGAGATAATGCTGCTTGGAAAGGCATGTCAACACTGATGGCAAACTGGCTTGGCGGAACCGCCAATCAATTGGCTGTAAAAGAAATCCACAGTGTCGGTGATGCCGTATTTGCGGTAATGATGGCTATTAATATTCTTTTTTCCGGTATATGGATGGTTATATTACTTTTCATTGCAGAACGCCAAGATAAAATCGATGATTTCCTGAAAGCTGATAAAAGCTATAGACCGATATTTTGCACTGACATCAAACGTAAAGTGATAGGAAAACAAACAAGCTATTATTGGATTCTGATATTGAGCTTGACTTTTTTCATTGTAATTCTCTTTAGTGAAAAATTATCATCCTTCCTTGCAACAAGAATCGCTAATAGTTTCCCACACTTATTTAAATACAATCTTACTTCTGATTTTTTTTGGTCAGTATTAATTGCAACTTTTTTAGGATTATTCTTTTCATTAACAAATGCAAGACATGTGTTAGTCAAGGAAACTCAGCAAATAGCTCTTTTTTTAATCTATATCATGATAATGTTGATGGGGTTGAACTTTGATATTAGCGCATTGAGCGCCGCGCCCTATTATGTTTGTATCGCTCTTATTTGGTTCTCTATACACATTATTATCTTATTTATTTTTACTGTATTTTTTCGATTACCTATCATGTACTTCGCGATCGCGAGTCAGTGTAATATTGGTGGTGCGGCTTCTGCACCAGTTATCGCCAGCGCTTTTCACCCAAGGCTGGCTTCCGCTGCTTTATTGATGGCAGTTTGGGGTTATACTTGGGCTTCTTTGTTGGCGTGGTATTTTGGTTTTTTAATGCAGTTTATTCAACCATAAGACGGGAACAAAAAGTGTGTCCAACTAATTTTTTGCTCCCAATAAATGCCACTTCTGAATCTTCAAAGCATTACCCAAAGCTTTCAGAAAATGTCTATTTAACAATACAACTTATACATCCCCCCTATCAATCAAACCTCGAGGTGATTCAACACTGTGATAAAGTCGCAGCTACGCGCAGCCTGCCCATATTTATTATGTTTTTTCATGATTCAAGCTAGGACACTTTACCATGCATATACCTCAGTCTTTTGGCATGCTTAAAAAGAACTTTAAAATTCATAAAAATAAAAAAGCCTGCAAACGATTAAGTTAGCAGGCTTTTTAACTCTTATAAAAAGAGGAATTTGGTCGGTATGAGAGGATTCGAACCTCCGACCCCTGACACCCCATGACAGTGCGCTACCGGGCTGCGCTACATACCGAATTTTTAAGTATATTGCATACCTGTGCTGACTTAGCTAAATATAGTTTAGCGATAATCTTTACGGCTTTTGCTTAATTACTTATCACCTAAGATACTGTTTATGGGGTTTATCTTAAGCGAGCCAGAACTGTAGCAATTGCCTCGCAACTGCGCAAGGGCTTCATTACATCTCTTTGATCAACTGCTTAGTTTATGTTCTGAATGACACAATTTTCGTCGATAATGATTGCTCGATACTGATTACGTCCATACTCAAACAGGATTTAGCTGCAGAACAGACATAATGACACCCGTTTACTAAATCATCATTCAATGCGAGTGCATATGGGCGAGTCGGTACTCATCCATGCGCTCGAGTAGATATGGGAAAAAGGGATTCCATTTCTGTCGTAACATTTCAGATGCTGACACGCTATACAAGCCGCGCTCTCCCCGCGAAGCTGAGGCTCCGATTTGGATCCTATGTAAATCAGGCTGGATCACGGCGCCATAAAGCCCATCATCTATGCCAAAAGGTAGCGCAACATGGGATAAAGAATACACGCCTGCAGGCCAATATAAATCTAATATCCGCACGTTTTCAGTGACCTGAGTGAGCACTTTACCCTGTGCGTCTATATCCTGTGTATCTAAATTCTGTTCATCTAAACCCAGTTCATCTAAACCAAAGTATCGCGCCTGAACCTGCGTGGTTTCATTACTGATATTTTCCACCACAGTGCCACGATAATGTAACTCAGGGTTATTAATGTTCGCCAACAAGCCCGCAAGCGGATCATTGGACACCATCTTGGCATTCACATCGAGTCGGTTCATATCAAACAGCACTAGCTCATGACCTTTTTCAGGCAACGTTTGATACAGATTATTCACCACCGCCGCAGTTGAAACCGTTGCGTCCACCACTGACTGAAAAGTGAGTATCGACGGAACTTGCACCCGTTGCTTCGGCGTTAATCCTGCCAATAAACCTTGGTTACGCAGGGCTAATTGATAAACTACATCGCCCGCATTAACCGCAAAAGAGGTATATTTAAAGGGATCGTACTCTACTTGAATACTGTTCCATTGCAGTTTATCCAGCTCCAACAATCGTCCTATCCAACTCTGCCAGCGTGCGGCCGCCGCAGATGGCGCTAGCCCTATCGCGGGAGAGATAAAAATCATTCCATCATAATCAGGGGCTTTATCATGGCTTATACGTTCTAACTCATGGTTCAGCGCGACGGCGGCACCCGTCGAAAAAGCCACCACAAATAATGGTTTATCTTTCAGAGTTTGCCGCATATGCGCTGTGGCTAAATTCACCGCTGCGGCCAGATCTTGCCAATAAAGCTCAGTCAATCCACTTGGAATCGTGCCATGTCCTGGCAGTCTTAAACCGAGCACATGGGCTTTACCTTTAAAGTGCACTGCCACATTGGATAGAGCATAGGGCGAATCCGACATACCGTGGAGCAGTAATACTCCAAATTCGGCATTAGCCACAGACCATTCATAACTGCGATTCCAATTTTGTGGCCAATGGGCAGGATCAGATAAGCTGTTTTTCACATAGCGATTCACGGGAGATCGTTCAGAGGCAGGAATTTTCTGTACAACTTTGCGCTCAACTTCGGCGAATAGGCGCTCTTCTAGCGATAAGTACTCATTAAAATTAGCGAGTTTAGTATTATAATGGAACTCATTTTCTAGCTCGACCGTATGCCAAAGTGACAGCTCAGGGCGCGCATTAAGAAAATAGATCCCTGTCGCGAGTAACGCCACCACTATGCCAGTACTCGCATACACTGCAGCTAAAAATAGGTGTTTTGTTGAACCTATGATGATGGCCTTCATCGCTGTTCCTACATGAAGATAAAATGTGCAACTAGATTATACGGGTAGATAAAAACATCCTTCAAACGTTTTACCGCGATAAAATCTACTAGTGTAAACAGTACAATTTAATCACTCCAATTTAGTCACTTCAATTTAGTCACCCCAATTTACTCATCTCGCAATTTTATTAGCCGCATAGGCCTTAATCGGGTTAGGATCGAAAATAGTCTTATTCCAACGAAACTTATACACTCTCGATGATAATCGGTAATCCACACGCTAGGTTCGCCTACTATCTTCCTACAGCGCCGCTGGTACCTGAGAGCTGGCATTACACTCAGCCAGATGCTGTCGCGACTCTTATAGCTCTCAATGGCAATCATTGGCGTAAGATCTTCACTATTATGGCAAAAGTCAGCGCGGTTGGAGAAGATTGGCGCAGCTATCGTGACCAAGTGTTACTCAAGCAAAATGAAATGATCTGCATAGGCGCTATAGAGCTGATGGCAAACGCTAAGATTCATCTCATTGCGGGGCAAGTGGCCGCAAATGCTTTAGGGCTCACCATGTCCGTGAACGATTCCGGTGCGCAGCATTTAACTGCCCAAAATAAATCCATAACCGTACTTAAGCTGCCATCTTCGCTAGGACAGCATTGTTTACTCACGCCCTATTTGGATTATCGCCAATACCCAAACCAACTGATCGCCCTGACACGCCAACACTTAGCAACGCCAGAGCCCCACCACAGTGAATAATCCCATTATGATTGTGGTAACGGCTGTCACCACAGCATTAGTCACCAAATAACAAAGGCATAAAAAAGCACTCGTGAACAGAGTTCAAACGAGTGCATATTCAAGGACGATTCAGGGTTAGTCGTAAATAGTTGGAATAGGCTGACGTTTATGCTGCGTCGCCTTATAAATACCAATTAACTTGTCTTCAACCGCCTTGCCAACGTCTTTTCCCTCAAGGAAATCATCGATTTGCGCATAGGTTAGGCCAAGCGCGACTTCATCTTCGAGTAACGGTTTATTATCTTCTAAATCCGCGGTCGGCGCTTTATAGACTAACGATTCTGGCGCGCCAAGATACGCGGCGAGTTGGCGAACTTGGCGTTTGTTAAGACCAAATAATGGCGCTAAATCGCAGGCACCATCGCCCCATTTAGTGTAAAAACCTGTGATATTTTCGGCGCTGTGATCTGTCCCCACCACAAGCCCGCCTACGAGTCCGGCGAGTTCATACTGGGCGATCATCCGCATACGGGCTTTAACGTTACCCTTCACAAAATCCACTTTCGCCACATCGGGCAAAGGCAATCCGGCTTCGGCTAACGCGGCAACGGTAGCGCTGTGCACGCCATCAACCCCTTGATGCACATTCACAGTGACCAACTTAGAGGGCTGAATAAACTGACAGGCTAATTGCGCCTCATGCTCATCTTTTTGGATCTGATAGGGTAATCGCACAGCGATAAACTGGTAACCGCCTTGGCTATTTTCTTGGTTTAAACTGTCCACCGCTAACTGACACAAACGCCCAGCGGTAGAAGAATCCACCCCACCGCTGATCCCTAATACCAATGCCTTGCTACGCGCTTCTTTTAGTTTGGTTTTAATAAACGCGACACGACGTTGCACTTCGAACTCAGGCTCTATAGCCGTGAGTACCTTCATTTCTCTTAAGATTTGCGCTTTCACCGAAAATTCCACCTTAAATTATCGCTGTATTTGGACTACCTGAACCCGACTAACGTTAACATTTATTCGCAACTGCCTGTAGTTAAAATTAATGCTTAGTTAATTGATTATTGATAAACGCCATAAAAATAAGGGCAACAACGGTTTGCCGTTATTGCCCTAACGTAAATCAGTCAGTTTAATACCAATACAGCTACCGACTTATCTTTCCCAGTAGGATTCTTCTAAGCTGTCTTCGCGCTCAGGTAAACCGCGGGATAAACGCGGGCTATGCTGAGCTAAGACTTCATAGGCGACGCGGTTAGCATACTTACACACTTGAGAGAACGAAGAATAACACAGGCCATCGCGCTTATGTTTACTTGAGCCTGGCACGTTAGTCTTGTGGAAAGTATTGGCCGCCAGATCGTGCAATAACGCCGATAATGCGCCATCGCCAGCGCCATTAGTGTTACCGATTTTTTCAGGGCCGCCCATGTAAGGTGAAATGTGGGCAAAGACTTTGATTGGTGTTTCACAGTCACTTTTAAGCTTTGGACGGGAGAATTCATAACGATTAAATTCAGGGATAGCACCCGGCAACAGCGTGTGAGTCGTTTCGCGTTTTTCTGAGTCCTCGGTATAACCCGCAGTATAAAGCCCGATTGGACCCGCTGTGGTTAATACCATGTCGCACCATTCCAAGGCTTTTTCACTGGCAAGCAGAGGATCCCGTGAACCCGTTAAGGCTTCACCTTCGTCTTCATTCATCGCCAAAATGGTGACATGTTCTTTGATGAAGTTTTGCCACCATTGTGGATCTTCTTCAATCAAGAAACGCGTGCCTAAGGTTAATACCACGGGAACTTCGGCGGCTTTTGCATATTCGATAGCGCACATGGCCGCATCGGTAATACGGTCGCCATCACTGGCGCGCATCAAATACGCGGTCAACACTAAGGCTGAACTGCCCTGCACCACGTCTTTATCGATAAATTCAGGTGTGAGTTTATCCATAGCGCCTTTGCTGATCGCAAACGTTCGCTCGCCGCACTCAGAAATCAGGGTAAAACAGCGACCGATAGGACCATCTACAGGTTGTAGAAAGTTAAGGTCGACTTTAGAAGAGGTATTACATAAATAGCGGTAGGCGTAACTGCCCACTTCGATACTCTGACTCATTACCCCAAACAGCACTGAACGGTCATCGGCCAGAATAGAATAGTTGTGCACTGTGTTACCAATAGTGCCACCAGCAAATTCATCGCTAATCAAACCATGAATTTTTAACTCAGTGTAGAGTCTGTGGGCCTGTTCATCATTGATCAAGGTAGAATTGCCTTTGGGCAAGCCATAACGGCTCAGCAATTCGTCTTCCACTTTTGCTTCGATATCCACTAAGGTTTGATCAATACCGCTGATATAGGTCGCAAACGGCTGAGGCTGTTGAGTCAGCTGTTCAAGCAGCGGATCTCGGGTTTTAACCGGAAAATAATGTTTAGATTTACGCTGACCGGGAAACTTCATAGTGGCTCTCTTTTCCTGGCATCCATGCTAATTGGCGTCTGCCGAGGCGGTCAAGCCAAGCAGCATCCTAAAAATATTGAGTCTAGGCTAGCGAGACAAAAAAACCACCCCTTAGCCGGAAGGGCGCAGATTCTATCACAAAATCAGTTCGAAGCCAGTGCTCCTATACCCAAGATACCGCTTGTTCTTGGATTAATTGCCGTAATAATTCAATGTGTAACTCATCGTCGTTCAAACAAGGGATAAACCGATAGTCGCTGCCACCCGCATGTAAAAAGGTTTCCTTAGCACCGATGGAGATTTCTTCTAAGGTTTCGAGGCAATCGGTCGCAAACGCAGGGCAAATCACATCGACACTTTTGATCCCTTGCGCAGGTAACTCGGCCAGTAATTTATCGGCGTAGGGCGTTAACCATTCTTCGCGGCCAAAGCGCGATTGGAAGCACACTTGCCATTGCGACTCGCTCAGCTCAAGTTTTTGCGCCAACAGTTTAGCCGTGACAAAACACTGCTCGCGGTAAGGGTCGCCCTCTTTCACATAACGCAGTGGAATACCGTGAAATGACAAGAGCAACTTGTCGGCCTGCCCATGGGTTTTCCAGTGGCGCGTCACACTGTGTGCCAGCGCAGCAATATAAGCGCTATGGTCAAAATAGTCTTTATTAAAGCGAACCTGCGGCATGTCACGCACAGTTTTAAGATAACGGGCAACAGCATCGAAAACACTTGCCACCGTCGAGCAGGAATATTGGGGATACAAAGGCAGCACAATAATACGCTCTGCTCCTTGATCTTTCAGGCGTTCAAATCCCGCATCGATGGAGGGATTACCGTAACTCATGCCCAGTTCAACCGGAATGGTCTGGTTAAACGTAGCGCTTAAGTCCACCGCCAGTTTTTGTGCTTGGCGTGCACTTATCACCATCAAGGGCGAACCTTCTGGCGTCCACACGCTTTGGTAAAGTTTCGCGACTTTAGCCGGACGGGTGTTGAGGATAATGCCATTCAGCAGCGGTTGCCAAATCCACGGCGATAAATCGACGACACGAGGATCACTTAAAAACTGCCTTAAAAAGCGTTTAACAGCCTTAGGGCTAGGTTGATCAGGCGTGCCGAGGTTAACCAATAACACACCAAAAGCAGGGGAAGGATTCAACGTTAGGCTCATGGTTAATGAAGTTCACTTGGAGGCTAACATTGCGATACCCATAAAAAAAGCCTGCATGGGCAGGCTTTTTCTTAATATGAGAACTTGTTCTCGTAAATTAACCTTTATTCGGTTATTTCAACACCCTAGCTAACTGCTCACTCACGGCCGCAACCGATTGAGTACCGTCAAACTTGTTGTATTGAGTTTGGCCAGCGGCAGCCACTTTACCGTAGTATTCAACCAGCGGCTTAGTTTGCTCGTGATAAATCGCGAGGCGTTTACGCACTGTGCTTTCTTCATCATCTGGACGAATAGCTAAATCTTCGCCCGTCACGTCGTCTTTACCTTCCACTTTAGGTGGATTGAAAACCACATGGTAAACACGGCCAGAACCTGGGTGAACACGGCGACCACTCATGCGCTTAACGATTTCTTCGTCTGGCACGTCGATTTCAATCACGTGATCAATGCTAATACCGTTTGCCGCCATCGCATCCGCCTGTGGGATGGTACGTGGGAAACCGTCTAACAAGAAACCTTTAACACAGTCTTCCTGTGCGATACGCTCTTTAACCAGACCGATGATCAGATCATCAGAAACCAGTTGACCAGCATCCATCACTTTTTTCGCTTCCAAACCCAGTGGAGTACCCGCTTTTACCGCGGCACGTAACATATCACCAGTGGAAATTTGTGGGATACCATACTGTTCCATAATGAACTGGGCCTGGGTACCTTTACCGGCACCTGGGGCGCCCAATAGGATAATGCGCATCTCAAGAGTCCTCTTTTCGCATTGATATTCTTCTTAGGGCGGCGATCTTCGCACATCTGGCCGCCATTGAGAAGGGTTTTAGCTTCGACTTTAGCCTCAGAAACCGCAAATAAACTGCGGTTACTAAGCGATTTTTTTCATTAATAGAGCAAAGTATAGAGCTTACGGCGGTATTGATTGGCTATGGGATTACCTTGGCCAAGTGCCGTTAATACTTCCATAAATACTTGTTTTACTGTGCCATTTTCAGCATCTAAATCTTTACTGAGCACACCGAATAATAGTTCTAATGCTTCATCATCGCGGTGGGCAGCATGCAATGCCTTACTCAGCTCGAGTAATAACACTAAATCTGTTGGATTTTGCTCAAACTTTTGCTGCAAATCGCGAATTTCAGGGGTATCCGCCGCATCTAAGGCAAGTGCGAGCTTAGCTTTTAAACTCTGGTAGTAACCATCTTGGTCAGCAAGCCCTACCTTCTCAAGCATGGCTTGTGCTAACACTAATTCGCCCTGCATCAGATACACATCGGCAAGCACTAGACTCACCTCACCCGCTTGATTTGACCCGACATGTGCTTCTTTAAGCAACACAGCTGCAGTAGCAAGATCTTCTGCACTTACTTGACTCAAGGCGAGCAATGCTTTGGCCTGTGCTAACTGTAACTGCCACATAGGCGGCAAATGTTTATCCAGCATGGCTGTGACTTGCGCCGTATCTTGCAGGCCCGCAAAACCATCGACAGGCTGACCTTTATCCAATACTAACGTGGTCGGTAGACTTTGAATGCGAAAGTAATTGGCAATTTCTAATTCGGCTTCACAGTCAACTTTTGCGAGCACGAATCGACCCGCATTTTGCGCGGCAATTTTCTCTAAGGTGTGCAGCATAGCCACACTTTGTTCCTGCGGCTGAGCCCAAAATGCTAACACCACGATCTGTTGCATCGAGGCGTCAACCACTTGCTGAATATTGTCTTTAGTCAGACTGAGGATATTGTCCATAGTATTCCCTTAACATTTAAGGCCTCTATCATGGGAGGCCTTATTCTTTTAAAACTAAGCGTTAGAACCAAGTCTTAAAATCGAGTCTTACCGCTAACGGATTGAGTGACAGGCTAGGCGCAAACCACTCTTCCTGCACTAGAAACAATATCGGGGCCGTTCAAAGAAGGGCCCCGATAGTCATTTACTTCATGTTAGCCAGTAACATTTGGTTCATCAGCTTGATAAAGGCCGATGGGTCCGCAAGGCTACCTTTTTCAGATAATTGCGCCTGTTGCAGCAGCAGATTTGACCAATCCGCGAAGGCGGCTTCATCTTGAAGATCATTTAAGCGCGATACTAATGGGTGCGCTGGGTTGATCTCAAATGTCGGCTTCACTTCTGGCACAGGTTGACCCGCAGCTTGCATCAGCTTGATCATCTGAGTCGACATTTCGCCTTCACCCGCCACCACGCAGGCAGGAGTGTCGGTTAAGCGTGACGTGACTTTCACATCAGCAACGGTTGAGCCTAATGCCGCTTTAATGCGTTCAACTAAAGCTACCGATTCTTGCTCAAGCTTTTCTTGCGCTTCTTTTTCAGATGCATCTTCCAGCTCGCCAAGTTCTAAATCACCACGGGTCACTGAGTGCAGTTGTTTCTCTTTGTACTCAGTTAAGTGGTTGATTAGCCACTCGTCGATACGCTCTGACATCAGTAAGACTTCAATGCCTTTCTTACGTAACAACTCTAAATGTGGGCTGTTAGCGGCGGCTTCATGGCTGTCGGCAACAATGTAGTAAATCTTAGTTTGACCTTCTTTCATGCGGCTGATGTAGTCATCAAGTGACACAGTCGGCGCAGCACTGCCCGTATGGGTCGAGGCAAAACGCAATAAGCCAGCAATACGCTCACGGTTGGCGAAATCTTCCGCAGGCCCTTCTTTCAGCACTTGACCAAATTCAGCCCAGAACTGTTGATATTTTTCCGCATCGTCTTTCGCTAGTTTTTCCAGCATGCCAAGCACACGTTTGGTGATACCAGTACGCATCGCTTTGGTCACGTGGTTATCCTGCAGAATTTCGCGGGATACGTTCAGCGGCAGATCGTTTGAGTCAATTAAGCCCTGCACGAAGCGCAGATAAGATGGCATAAATTGCTCGGCGTCATCCATGATGAACACACGTTGCACAAACAGTTTTAGGCCGTGTTTACGGTCGCGATTCCACATATCCCAAGGCGCTTTTGCAGGAATATACAATAGGTTAGTGTATTCTTGCTTACCTTCTACCCGATTATGACTCCACAGTAGTGCGTCGGTGTAATCGTGGGAAATGTGTTTGTAAAACTCTTGATACTCTTCATCACTGATGTCAGCTTTATTGCGCATCCACAAAGCCGTGGCTTTGTTCATGACTTTCCATTGACCTTCGGTCGCAGGAATTTTTTCGCCATCAGGACCATCACGCTCTGGCGAGCCTTCTTGCCACATTTCGACTGGCACAGAGATATGATCTGAGTATTTAGTGATGATCGAACGCAGGCGCCAATCATCGGCAAATTCTTTTTCTTCGTCACGCAGGTGCAGCGTAATTTCAGTACCACGGCTCGCCTTGGTGATGGTATCAACGGTGAAGTTACCCTCGCCTTCTGATTCCCACAATACGGCTTCATCGGCCTTATGACCGGCAGCGCGAGTGCGAACAGTGACTTTCTTCGCCACGATAAAGGCTGAATAGAAACCGACACCGAACTGACCGATTAACTGTGAATCCTTTGAGGATTCGCCCGATAGATTCTTAAAGAAATCAGCGGTGCCTGATTTTGCGATTGTGCCTAAATGCTCAATCACGCCGTCGCGGGTCATACCCACACCGTTGTCTTCGATGGTCACAGTGCCTTTTTCTTTATCAGCACTGATACGGACTCGCAGTTCACCGTCGCCTTCATACAGAGCGTCATTGGTCAACGCCAGATAACGCAGCTTGTCCGCCGCATCCGCAGCGTTGGAGACCAGTTCACGCAAGAAAATTTCTTTGTTGGAATACAAAGAATGGATCATCAAATGCAACAGCTGTTTGACTTCTGTTTGAAAACCATGAGTTTCTTGTTGTGACATGAAATTTTCCTTTATTTGTTACGCAATTTGGTAAAAGTAACGCTTAGTGTTTACTAAATGGGGCTCCAAATTTGCTTTTCAAGGGCAAGGGCTAAAACGAGGTTCGAATGGCGAAAAATAAGGCGCTTGATGAATACCAAGCGCCTATATATGTGGACTTTCGTGTGCTTTCAACATCAGCCGGTGTTAGGCGTTAGTCTTGGGCTAATTCTTTTTCTAACTGTTGGGCGATAGCTTCGGGCGATCCGCTGTTGCGGGCAAACAGTCCATAAGCGGCGGGGATCACGAAGATAGTGAATAAGGTTGCCAGTAAAATCCCCGACAACACCACTACACCAATCACAAAACGAGTTTCAGCACCCGCGCCTACCGCCAATACCAATGGCACGGCACCAGCAGCAGTGGTGATCCCTGTCATTAAGATAGGTCGTAACCGCTGCGCTGACGCTTGAATAATAGCCTTATCAAAATCAACGCCTTTATCCCGCAATTGGTTAGCAAACTCGACAATCAAGATGCCATTTTTTGCGGCTAACCCGACCAGCATAATAATGCCTATCTGACTGTAAATATTAAGACTCTGCCCCGTAAGCCACAAACCAATTAAGGCGCCGACGGTAGCCAGCGGCACAGTAAGCATGATCACCACAGGGTGGATATAACTCTCAAACTGCGCCGCGAGCACGAGGAATACAATCCCCAGTGCGAGGATGAATACGAAGTACATAGAGCTACCCGACTCTTGATAATCGAGAGATTGGCCCTTGTAGCTAATCACCGCTTCCGCTGGCAAATAGGTACGCGCCAATTGATTCATATAATCAAGGGCTTCACCTAGACTATAACCATCTTCTAAACTGGCTTCTATGGTGATCGCACGCATACGATTGTAACGGTTCAGCGAACTGGCGTCGGCAAACTCCTCCACAGTCACTAAGTTAGACAGCGGAATAAGCTCCTGACTGCGCTCGGAACGAACATAGATATTTTGCAGATCCGCCGCAGTATTTTGATTATCGCGCTCGCCTTCAACGATCACATCGTATTCTTCACCGTCACGCATAAACGTCGTCACTAAGCGTGAGCCCAACATGGATTCCAACGTACGACCAATGTTTGAAATCGACACCCCAAGGCTCGCCGCTCTGTCTCTGTCGATGACGACACGAAGTTGAGGCTTAGTCTCTTTATAATCGTGATCTAATCCCAATAATTTAGGATTCTGTGCCGCCTTTTGCATCATGATATCGCGCCAGCGGGCAAGCTCTTCGTAGCTAGGTCCACCAATCACAAATTGCACAGGTTTACCTACGCCGCGACCAAAGGCTTGGCGCATTACAGGGAACGCTTGCACTCCGGCGAGATTGGCAAGACGCTTATTAATGTCGACGATAACTTCCTTTACTGGACGACGTTTGCCCCAGTCTTCCAGTACTATGATTGCCATACCGTTAGAGAAATCCGCCGCGCGGCCAAAGCCACGGGGGGCACGAATGAGCAGACGTTTGATATCACCCGTTTCGACCAATGGCATCAAGCGGTTTTCCACTTCATTCATATAGGATTCTATGTATTCGTAACTCGCGCCCTGTGGCCCGTTGACCATCAAGAATAACGAACCACGGTCTTCCTGTGGCGCAAATTCTTGCGGTACTTTTTGGACTAAATAGACACTAGAGCCTAATGCGACTAATACCAGAATCGACACTAATATCGGGTGAGCCATGGCGGATTTTAAGGACAATTGATACCGGTTTGACACTTTTGTCATTATGCCGTCGACCTTACGTACCAACCAAGAATCCTGCGAGCTCGGCTTAAGCAACTTAGAGCACATCATGGGCGTGAGTGTGAGCGCCACTAGGCTAGAGAACAGCACTGCCGCACTCATGGTCACGGCAAACTCTTTAAAGAGTTTACCTAAGTCACCCTCAAGGAAAGTTATTGGCATAAATACCGCGACCAACACGAGTGTGGTCGCGATGACTGCAAAAGCCACTTCACGCGCACCGAGAAAAGCAGCTTTGAGTGGGGAATCTCCTTCTTCGATACGTCTATGAATGTTTTCCAGCATCACAATCGCATCATCCACCACCATACCGATGGCAAGGATCATCGCCAATAAGGTCAAGAGGTTAATGGTATAACCTAGTGCATACAGCACAATAAAGGTGCCGAGCAGAGACACTGGCACAGTGATCGCGGGGATCAACATAGCGCGCACACTGCCAAGGAACAAATAAATCACGATAATTACTAAAATCATCGCTGTGAACAGGGTTTGATACACTTCTTTAATCGAGGCTTCGATAAACACTGAGCTATCGTAGCTGCGTTTAATCGACATCCCCGCTGGCAAGGTCGGGTTGATTTTGTCAACCAGCGCGTTCACTGCGCGCGCCACTTCTAACGTATTGGCGGTTGACTGTTTAGACACGCCTAAACCTATCATTGCCTCTTTGTTGCCACGGAACATAATCCGCTCTTCATCAGAGCCAATTTCCACCCGTGCGACATCGCTCAGTTTGACTAAATAACCGTCTTCTCCTTGGGTGATCACTAAATTTGCGAAATCTTCGGCAGTGCGATAACCCCGCTCCAGTCGCACTGTAAAGTGCCGCTCCTTCGACTCTATCGAACCAGCAGGTAACTCGACGTTCTCAGCTCTGAGCGCGGCCTCAACATCGGCAACCGTTAAACTGCGAGAGGCCAAGGCTTGTCTGTCAAGCCAAACGCGCATGGCGTAAACCTTACCACCACCAATACGCATCCGCGCCACACCATCGACCACCGAAAAGCGGTCCGACAAATAACGGTTGGTGTAATCGGTCAATTCTAGGGTCGTCATTTGATCCGACACAAGATTGAGCCACATGATCACTTCATCACTGCCATTGGCCTTTTGTACTTCTGGGGGATCAGCTTCATCGGGTAAATTGTCGAGTAAACCTGAGATCCTGTCGCGCACATCGTTAGCTGCATCTTCAATATTACGACTAATATCAAACTCTAAGGTAACCGATGAGCGGCCATCACTGCTCGATGAACTCACGTGACGAATGCCTTCGACGCCACTGATCCTGTCTTCGATCAATTGGGTAATGCGGCTTTCCACCACGGCAGCACTGGCACCGCGGTAATTCGTGTCGATAGATACCACTGGCGGATCTATATTCGGGTATTCGCGCAGGGGTAATTTATCAAAGGAGACAAGCCCGAAAGCGACCAGCAACAAGCTGATCACTGAGGCAAATACGGGACGTTTGACCGAGAGATCAGTAAGGATCATACACTTGGCTCCGCGTTCGTATCGGCAAGATAACTAAACTTTTCCGCGAACTCAGTTTGCACTTTATCCCCAGGATGAACTTTCAGTAAGCCGCGGATCACTACGTTTTCGCCCAAGGCTAAACCATCTAAGATCTCCACCCAGCCACGGGTGCGAATACCAATAGTGACTTGTTTACGTTCAATCACCTTGTCAGCATTGACGCTGTAAACATAATGGCTGTTTTGGATCGGGATAATGGCAGATTCAGGCAACATCAAGGCCTCGCGGCTACGCTTGATGAGTTTGACCTTCATCAACATGCCCGGTAATAAACGCAGTTCAGGATTGGGGATTTCGGCGCGAACAATCACTGTGCGCGTGGTTGGATTCACACGGCTATCAATCGATGTCACCACACCTTTGAAAGTCACATCAGGGAAAGCGACCGCTTTGGCTTCAACCTTTTTACCTGGCTCTAAATCTTGAATAAAGCGCTCTGGCACTGAAAAATCGAGCTTAATGGTAGAAATATCATCCAATGTCGTAATCACAGTGCCGGGTGACACTAAGCTGCCCACACTGATTTGACGTAAGCCTAAACGACCATTAAAAGGCGCCAGAATACTGCGATCATTGAGTGATGATTGCGCCTGTTCGAGCTCGGCACGAGTGGTATCAATAAGGGTTTGTAATCTATCGCGTTCTAACTCGGCCACAGTGCGGCTAGTCACCAACGAACTGATCCGAGCTAATTCACGTTGATTATCACTGACTTTGACTTGCGCGGCTTTAACCTTAGCGATCTGCTCAGCATTTTGCAGTTGGACTAATAACTCGCCCTTTTTAACGATATCGCCGTCGTCAAATTTAAGCGCTATCACCATGTCGGTGACTTTAGGCGTTATCGTTACTGATTCTGCGGCTTTATTGCTACCAATAGCTTCAACTTCATCGCGAATGGGCGCCATAGCGGCAGTGGCAATCACCACATTAGGTATGAGTTTAATCTGGGCTGCAGCAATCTCTTGCGGTTGCATGGCTTGGTATCCAAACCATGCCGCGGCCAATATGGCGATTATTAGAATAATTGTTTTCATCGGGCTTCCAAGGAATGACTCGCATTAATGACGGCTAGTTTACTCACTCACATCATCGCATCAATACGTTTTACTTTTTCTTACAAATTACGCTGATAGCGCAAAATATGTATGATTAAGTGTCTTTGGCGATATCAATGGTTGAGTTGTCAGAATGCAGTACGATAACAAGGTTGTTAAGTGATTTATTTCACTCATCACCAGTAACTCAATATTTATCACTAAAACCATTTGAAAAAGATTGGTATATAGATAATTAAACTCTGAAACACAGATCGCCTAGATAATCGACAATCCCCTGCTTAAAACTCAAATCGCAGCCAATAAAAAAGGGCGATAATTCGCCCTTTTCTAGTCAACTGCTGAAATTAACGTATTTGACGTTCTTCTTTCATCAGGTTTGACAGTGACTGGTACACATTGCTAACCACTTCATCGCTTAATGGCTGATCTTCGTTATCGCGAAGGAAGATTTTCGTTTCTTCTGGAGTATCACCATCTTCAAGCAGTAAACGGTAGCTACCTTCTTTCAGTGCTAACTTATCTTCGCCCCACAATGAACTCCAGAAACCAGAGTTATCGTCAAACTTGATAAAGTACAATCCTTTAGCACTATCCATATCGGCAATTTCAAAGCCCATTTCTGGTAGCACTATGCGTAGACGATCCCACACTTGCTTGTAAGAGGCTTTAGCAGACCAGTAAGCCTTACCTTCTTCAGGCGTCACGAGATCAACATTAATACCTAAGGTTTGCTTCAAACGATTCGATTGGATCGCTTGGTCGCGCTTAACGCTGATATACGCAATGGCGCTGTTCAGCATATCAATAGTGTATCTTTGCTTATCTTCACCGCTTAATAAAACTTGTTGCGCTTTATCGTCGTAGAACTCTTCGTGTTCAACTAAGTGAATAACGATATTGGCAGTGCGACCATGTGGACGCGTTTCCACGTCAAAACGATAGCGTTGGCGCAACAGATAAACTTTATCCGAGCCCCACATGCTCGATTCAATCACTTCACGGCTTTCAATCCAATCGGTTTCTATGTTGCCTTTGTCAAAATCACGGCTACGAACAGCAATACCTTTTTGAGCAAAGAAACCATCTAAGTTTGTGAAGATTTCTTGTTTCAAATCCACAGCATTGTCGATGGATTCAACCACGATTTTAATGTTGTCACTGCCCTCTTCCACATGAGTACCTTCCGCCATTGGCAGTACTTGCAGTGGCGGACGGATATCTAAGTTTTTGCCATACAGCGAAGCATTCACTTTAGAACCCAGTGCTGGTACATCGAATTCTTTATTGTAGGGTGGCGTTTTTAATCCCGCGGGGATCTTAAGCAAAGGTGCTTGCTCGGCCTGAACATAGTCGTCGTTACCGTTCGCTTGGCGGCGATCAAGTGGCGAACTACAGGCTGCAACAGCAGCAACTAAGATCAGTGGAGTGACTTTCTTTAACATTAATTATTTAACCTCTATCTGGGCACGAGTCATTGCTTCTATCAACAGACCATGACATTGCTCAGAAAGTTCAGTCAAAGGTAAACGAATATGGCCACATTCAATCAAACCCATACGATGGGCAGCCCATTTTACTGGGATAGGGTTGGCTTCACAAAACAGTGTGCTATACAAACCGCGCAGCGGGGTATCTATGCTCTGAGCCAACTCGCCATTGCCAGCGAGCGCCGCATCACACATAGCTTTAAAAGCCTTTGGTACTATGTTGTTAGCCACAGAAATTACGCCATTTCCACCTAAGAGTAAAAACTCTCTGGCTGTTGCATCATCACCGCTATACAAGAGGAAATCGTCGCCGCACAGTTCGCGCAGACGTTTTACACGGGATAAGTCTCCGGTCGCCTCTTTTACACCAATAATGTTGCTCACGCTAACAAGCTCGGCAACAGTTTCTGGCAGCATATCAACGGCAGTACGACCTGGAACATTATAAAGAATTTGTGGAATATCTGTGCTAGCGGCCACGGCTTTATAATGCGCAATCAATCCCTTAGGCGTTGGCTTATTATAATATGGCGTTACGCCAAGCATAGCGGCAACACCCACCTTAGATAAGGACTTGGTGAGCTCAACGGCTTCAGATGTGGCATTGGCGCCATTGCCACCAATGACAGGAACACGTCCCGCAGCAAATTTAACGGTTTGTGAAACGACCGCTACATGCTCAGGCATAGGCAGAGTCGCTGACTCGCCAGTAGTACCAACGGCCACAATGGCATCTGTGCCTTGGTCAATATGGAATTCGACTAACCTTTCAAGACTTGCAAAATCTACTGAGCCATCACTGTTCATTGGCGTGATTAAGGCTACGATGCTTCCGTTTATCATCTGACTTTCCCCAAGATTTCAGGATTCGCTATGGTACTGATGCCAACCACTAATGACAAGCATTAACGGGGCTCTCAAATTGAATTAGTTATGGTAGCATTATATCCCGCACAAAAACTCAGCTTTAACACTGAGTTTTCGCTCTATGATATCGAAAAAGTGAGGAAAATTCATGACCAATTTCCTGGTCGTAACAGCGATGGGTCTCGACCGTCCTGGACTTGTAAGTAAACTAGCTCGACTTGCCAGTGACTGTGACTGCGATATCGTCGACAGCCGTATGGCATTATTTGGTAACGAATTTACCCTGATTATGATGTTGTCTGGCTCGTGGGCATCAATAACGAAAATTGAAAGTATGTTCCCCAGTCTCAGCGTTGAGTTAGAACTGCTGACGGTGATGAAACGCACCTCTAAACACACACCACAAAACTACCTTTCTCGCCTCGAAGTACGCTTCACGGGTAAGGACCAACGCGGCACCATTAAACGCATTACCCAGTTCCTTGCTGACAGGTCATTAGATCTTGCCGCAGTACGTTCATTTTCTGAGGAACTCCCCGGTGGTGAACAAACGCAAAATGTGTCGCTAACCATTAATATTCCTGAAAAAGTTGAACTAGAAAAGCTCGAACAGAGTATCTATCAGCTCGCCCAAGATATGACCTTAGATTGTACTATTCGTCGTATGGAAGGCACTGCCATCTTAGAGGACAGAGGATAATAGATGAATACCTTAACGGCTGGGGCAAAAGCGCCTCACTTTACACTGCAAGATCAACATGGCAACTCAGTATCGCTGGCAGACAGCCTTAAGCAAGGCCCTGTTTTAGTGTATTTTTACCCGAAAGCATCAACGCCGGGTTGCACAGTTCAAGCCTGCGGCCTACGTGACAGTAAAGCCGAGCTCGATAGTCATAATGTCACTGTATTTGGCATTAGCCCAGATCCTGTGGCTAAACTGGCTAAATTTGCAGAGAAACAAGCACTCAACTTCACTTTACTGAGCGATGAAGACCACAGTGTCGCCGACGCTTTTGGGGTCTGGGGTGAAAAGAAATTCATGGGAAAAACCTATGATGGCATTCATAGATTAAGCTTCCTTATCAATACCGACGGCGCCATCGCCCACGTATTCGATAAGTTTAAAACCAAAGATCACCATGAAGTCGTACTCGCGCAAATCGCGGGTTAATGACTAATATGACGACGAATACAAGGCTTCAAGCTGCTGCTTTAATCGGCACAAAAGTGTAAACGTCGTGAGTTGAACTTGGCAGCCTGAATAAATAATCGGCAATCGATAACGAAAAGGTCCTGAAATCAGGACCTTTTTCATGAAAAATTTTCACTTTCATATCACAAGATGCAGTCAAACCGAGCAAAAAATCCGCAAAAGTATTCAGCTATGCCCGTATTCTATGGCATCCCAACACCGGTTATCCTGCCACATAGGGCCAAATAATCGCAGCGGCAATGCTCCACATGGTTAACCAAATAAAACGGTCGAGGTAACGCCATGCCGCTGGGCGAGTAAAAATGGGCGCTAACAAACGCGCACCAAAACTTAAGCCAAAAAACCAAATAAATGATGCCAGTACAGCACCCGCGCCAAACCAAGGCCGATCGAAATCATCAAATTGAGTGCTAATGCTGCCGAGCAACACCACAGTATCAAGATACAAATGCGGATTAAGCAAACTGATCCCAAGCGTCGTCAGTACGGCTTTCTTAAATGTGTCCGCATTATCGGCCTGATCCATCTCAATGCCCTTAGCCACAAACGACGCCTTTAGCGCATTCGCACCATACCAAAGTAGAAACGCGGCGCCACCGAAACTCGCCACATGCTTAATAGTGGGAAACGACTCAATAATATGTCCTAGCCCCGCGACACCCGCAGTGATCATCAGCGCATCAATGATAGAGCAGAGCAAGGCTATCGGTAATGTGTACGAGCGCTTAATGCCTTGCTTGAGCACAAAGGCATTTTGTGCGCCCACAGCAATAATCAAACTCCCACCAATCCCCATACCCTGTATAAATGCCGCTTGCATAACCACCTCTCATATTCAAAGAAGGCGTTAGCATAGTCAAAACAACAAAATTAATATAACTAATGTTTTTTATGTATCATAAGTAAAATTAATAACCGTCCAAACACACTCATTTGAGGATGACTATGCTGGAATACGCGAATCTCAAAGCGCTCGCCGTTGTGGTCTCGGAAGGTGGCTTCGACCGCGCCGCCAAAGTGCTGCACATCACCCAGTCGGCTGTATCACAGCGCATTCGACAACTTGAAGAAAAAGTCGGTCAGTCACTGCTTATTCGCTCCAATCCTGTGGTCGCAACGCCCACAGGTAAGCGCCTGTTGCGCCACTATTCACAGGTACAATTACTCGAGAGTGAATTAAGAGCCGAGATGGACGCCAACGATCCCAACCATCCAACCACAGTGCGCATCGCTGTAAATGCCGACAGTTTGGCCACGTGGTTTTTACCTGCGCTAGCAGGCATGTTCAGTCGCCACGCTTGGTTATTGGAATTAATTGTCGATGATGAGTCTTACACCCATCATCTATTGAAAAATGGTGAAGCGGTCGGATGTGTCACCACAACCGAAGTGCCGATGGCGGGTTGCAGCAGTGAGTTTTTAGGCACCATGGAATACCTATGTGTGGCCACGCCCGAATTTGCCGCACGCTATTTTAGCGATCTGAGCGATACTCAGTCATTTAGCGGAACCTTACCATTTAGTAACACCTCGTCATTCAACACCATCAACCAAGCTCAGTTAACAAAGGCGCCAGCAGTAGTGTTCTCCACCAAAGATAAGCTTCACGAGAAGTTTCTCGCCCAGTATTTCAATATGACGCCAGGGCAATGGTGGCAACATACGATCCCCTCCTCAGAAAGCTTTTTAGAAGCGATTAACTTGAGTTTAGGTTATGGACTCGTTGGGCATTTACAAGCTAAACCATTAATCGATAAAGGGATACTGATTGAGATCACCCCAGAACGGCGCATGCGCGTGCCGCTGTTTTGGCAGCATTGGAATATCAAAGCGAAGCAAACGACACTGGTTTACCGTGCCCTTGCGGCAACAGCGCAGCATAATTTGCTGCAGGCATAAAAAATCGGGCTCAAACCAAAGTTTGAGCCCGATGTTAAAAGTCTTAAATCTAATATCAAGTGAGTCTTAAGCACTCAGATTTGACATTTAAGAGTTAAGAGTTAACTCACTCTTTTATTAGCTCGCTCTTAACGCAGCAATACGTTTCTCTAATGGAGGATGACTCATCATCATTTCTGCCATTGAACGTTTGCCGTTAATACCGAAGGCTGACATTTGTGCAGGCATTGCCGTACTTTCAGGGCCTTGGCGTAAACGCTCAAGCGCAGCAATCATCTTACCTTTACCCGCTAAACGTGCCGCACCTTCATCGGCTTTATACTCACGAATACGTGAGAAGTAAGCGACGATAATTGAAGCCAAGATACCGAATAACATATCCAGTACGAAAACAACGGCCATGTAAGCAAACATGCCTAAACCTTCGCCTTCTTCATCATTGCTCGATACAAAGTTGTTGATAATGCCAGCAACTACGCGGGCCGCGAAGATCACAAAGGTATTTACCACACCTTGGATCAGTGTCAAGGTCACCATATCACCGTTAGCAACGTGGCTAACTTCGTGGGCTAATACGCCTTCAATTTCATCTTGGCTCATGCCATATAATAGACCCGTACTGACAGCCACTAATGAATTGTCTTTACTTGGACCAGTAGCGAACGCATTCATGTCAGGCGATTGATAAATCGCCACTTCTGGCATTTTAATCCCCGCTTGCTTAGCTTGACGGGCAACCGTCTCCACTAACCAACGTTCGGTACTGTCACGTGGGGTGGTGATGACTTCACAACCCATGGTCTTTTTCGCCATCCATTTTGAAATGGCTAAGCTGATAAAGGCCCCACCGAATCCAAAAATGGCAGCGAACACCAGCAGTCCACCCATAGTAGACGTGTTCACGCCTAGAATAGACATCACAATTGAGGCTACTAGCAACACAGCTAGGTTAGTCGCAATCAATAGAAATATACGCTTCATTTCAGCTCCTTTAGGGCAAGAATAGGCCATTTAACTTTGTTCAAAGACATAATATGTCCAAATCATCGAAATTCAAGTGGTAAAAGAAAAGAGTTTTTAAAATAGGTATCTTTCTCGTATATAGACACTGCCTTTCATGGCCGAGAGTCTAGGGACAGTATATTAATCGAAACTTAAACTTATGCCCAAGCAACCTCAAGATACGAGTTTCATCGCGTTCTAAGAGCTTTAATTCAAGGCGCATCAATCACTGACTTTTGCATTGATGCCACACAGAAGTAGAATCCACCGAACGCTCCATCTTGGTGGGGATCACTATCTTGAAAAACACCGCCGCTAGCCGTGCTAGAGCGCAATTCTGCTTTAACTCTGTATGTTTATCGGAATTAATCTTTGTTAACATACCAATACACTCCGAGATTTCAGGATACAAAATGACAATCAACGCCCTACTACTGAGCAGCTCTCGTGTCGGTGATACGCCTTATCTTGCCCACGCGATCCCTTTTATTAAACCGCTTACCGCCAACGCACAAAAATGGATTTTTATCCCCTATGCAGGGGTTAGCATGAGTTATGACACTTATTTAGCGTCTGTCGTGACAGGACTAGCTGAGCTTGAACTCGATATTAGTGGTATTCATCAGCATCCAGACCCTAAACAAGCAATAAAAGATGCCGATGGAATTTTAATCGGTGGGGGTAACACCTTTCACCTGTTACACCAACTATATCATTATGATCTGGTCGCGCTTATTCGTGAGCAAGTCGCCCTTGGTAAGCCTTATATCGGCTGGAGCGCGGGTTCAAACGTATCGGGACTGAGTATTCGCACCACTAATGATATGCCGATCATCGAACCGCCGTCGTTCAACGCATTAAACTTAGTGCCGTTCCAGCTCAATCCACACTATTCCAATTACCAAGCACCGGGCCACAATGGTGAAACCCGTGCCCAGCGATTATTAGAATTCACTAAAGTCGACCCATTAACCCCAGTGATAGGCATAGTTGAAGGCTCAGCTTTGTGGCGACAAGGAGACACACTATCACTCTTAGGTGACAAACCTGCGTATTTATTCTGTGGTGAGCAGCAAGAGATCCCAATCCCTGTGGGCAGTGACCTATCGCACTTACTCAAGTCCTAATATCCACGTTAGCATATCTAAATGGGCTCACAGTTAACACCGTGAGCCTGAAACACTCATTAGCAATAGTCAACATTAACCATTTGATATTGTAAGTTTTTAATTAACACTCTCGATTCAACTGCGCCAATTTTGTGTAAAAACGCCACTGAATTCAATGAAAACAGTGTTAGCTCAGCCAAGACAGTTTTTACTGCAGTACCAATTGCGATTACTTATCGTAAAATCACACCGCAAAATATTGAGAACGGCACCTAAAATAGCGCCAAGCATAATTTATGTTACAAATCTCTAGCTACGCAGGTAAAATTATCCCTCACCTCAGCTACTCGAATCCCACGACTGAGGATTTTATAGCAGACAAGTTATTAATATTTAGGGATTAGATAGACTGAAGCATATATTGTGCCTATGAATCAGCGTCATTTTAGTAAGGAGTTTCCATTTTGCGAATGAATCTTATGATGAATTACCCTACCGGTTATCCGGCATTACTCAAAAAACTACCTTTTGTCATCTTGACCGCCATCGTCTATGTCGTCGGCATAAACAACGTCAATGCCGCAGCGGCAGAGACAACACCAACGCCTGCACCAGAGAAGAAATCTAAAAAATTCTCCCAAGACACAGTTATTGAACTCGCTCAACAACTGTCGCAAAAGCCATTTAAAGAAGCGAAAAAAGCACCTAAAGAACTGGTTGATCTCGATTTCGCTACCTATGGCAAAATCAATTACCAAGAAAATGCCGCGATTTGGGGCGGAACACCGACCAAATTTTCGGTACAACTTTTTGCTCCAGGCTTTCTCTATAAAAACCTTGTCGATATCGACGTGGTCGAAAACAGCAAAGCTATTCCAATTGAGCTAACAGAAGCTTCGTTCGATGTCCCTAACGACACCATTGAAAAACTCATCACCCAAGTGGGCCAATATGCGGGTGTGCGTTTACATTACCCTATCAATGATGATGAAATAAAAGATGAATTCATCATGTTTCAAGGTGCGAGCTATTTTCGCGTGCTCTCTAAAGGGCAAACCTATGGCTTGTCTAATCGTGGTCTAGCGATTGATGTCGCTCAGCCAAAAGGTGAAGAATATCCCCTGTTTAAGCGTTTCTGGGTCGAGCGCCCATCTAAATATCAGACGGCAATTGTGGTTCATGCTCTGCTAGATAGCCAAAGTGTCACTGGCGCCTATCGTTTTGGTATTTATCCCGGTGCACCATCACGTGTCGAAGTGGATGTAACCTTATTCCCACGTAAAGATATCCAGCATGTGGGTCTTGCACCGCTGACCTCTATGTTCCTCTTTGGCGGACTCGATAACTCAGATAAACCCGATTACCGCCCACAAGTACATAACTCCGACGGCCTACAAATCGATCGCGGTAATGGCGAGCGCCTATGGCGCCCATTAAATAATCCTAACAAACTGCAGATCAGTGCTTTTGGCGATGAAGATATAAAGGGGTTTGGTCTTATCCAGCGCCATCGTAAATTTGAAGACTATCAAGATCTGAGTGCAAACTATCAACTTCGACCTTCAGCATGGATTGAACCCCTCAATGATTGGGGCAAAGGCCAACTGGTGTTGCTTGAAATTCCCTCTAATGCTGAAACCAACGACAACATAGTTGCCTATTGGGAGCCGCAAGGCGGACTGAAAAAGGATCAGCCCTATAAATACTCCTATCGCATAACAGCCTCAAACGACAGCCCTTCTACGGCGTCAAAAGCACGTGTTGTCCGCAGTACTAAGGGGCAAGTGTTAGCAAAAGGCAAAGAATTACTTATCGATTTCAGTAACATCAAGCCGCAAGATATTGATAAAATTATCATCGATGCCAGCATCAGCAAAGGTAAAATCCTGTCGTCTCGGATTGTCGCCCACCCAGACATCAATGGCGCTCGAGTATTTATCAGCTTCGAACCAGAAAGTACCAATGTAGCCGAACTGAGAATACAGCTTAAGAAAGACGATAAACCACTTGCAGCGACTTGGCTGTACCGCTGGAATAGCGATGATTGGCAATAAGCTGATATTCACTAGTATCACTGTCTAACAAGCATAAACTGACCGAGTAAATGAATAAAAGCGCCAGTTTTTACTGGCGCTTTTTTATACCTAGGGTTTTATTTATAGGCTTACTATTTATAGGTTTTATCTCTAGCATAAATAGAACAAGCCAAGGCTAAAAACTCATGACCTGCTTTTCAGCAAACATAATCCCACACTTTATCGTTCGACTTCTGCCAGCATAACTACAGGCTTACTTCAAAATGACACTATCAGCTTAAAACGTAGCACTATTGTGTGATTTTAGGGTTATTAGCCTCTCCTGATGTGCGTCGCCGCAAGGACCTCTGCGAACTAAAGTAAGCAGTACGTTAAGTGTGTCAGTCAAGTTTGACCTTAAACCCCTCACGAAGAATGCCGACTAAAAGTAGAAATCTAAATACAAAAAAGCCTCGATATAAATATCGAGGCTTTTTCTTTTTTGGTACCCGAGGCCAGACTTGAACTGGCACGCTGTTACCAGCGAGGGATTTTAAATCCCTTGTGTCTACCGATTCCACCACTCGGGCAAACGCTGAATATTAATGACGGGAATCATGTCAAAAATATTATTAACTCTAAATCATTAACGCTTAACACTAATAAATCTATTTAATAAAGCCTATTGAATATTCGGACTTTATTTTTACCATCACTATCAAAATAATGGTACCCGAGGCCAGACTTGAACTGGCACGCTGTTACCAGCGAGGGATTTTAAATCCCTTGTGTCTACCGATTCCACCACTCGGGCAAACTCTTGATATTAACGACGGGAATCGTGTCATTAATACTTTAATCTATGGAGGCGCGACCCGGAGTCGAACCGAGATCGACGGATTTGCAATCCGCAGCATAGCCATTCTGCCATCGCGCCATAGTTGCTAACTCATGTTGAGTAGAATTAGACTTTAAAAATATTGGAGCGACATATCGGGTTCGAACCGATGACCTATACCTTGGCAAGGTATCGCTCTACCAACTGAGCTAATGTCGCATCTTGTTTTACTATTCACTAAGATAAACAAAGCATTTCACTTTATTACCTAGCAAATATCAAACATCAATATTTGGTAACGTTAAGACTTTGTTTACACATTGCCTCTTGTCTACGGGGTGGCATTCTACCGATTTACCACCCAGTGTCAACCGCTGTTTTATCGATAACTTACTGCTTGCACACTAAATAATCTCTTTGATTTTTTATTGCACTATTCAGCGGTAAGATCTTTCCAAGCGGCTAAAATGTAACTCATCATTGACCAAAACGTTAATACAGCGGCGATATATAACAGTACAAATGCGGCATTCGTCATTAAAGGATTGTATTGCCAAATCAGCCCAATAATTGCCACCATTTGCGCAGCCGTCTTATATTTACCAATCCAAGACACGGCGACAGTACCACGTTTACCAATTTCAGCCATCCATTCCCTCAACGCTGAAATGACAATCTCACGACCAATCATAAACAGGGCGGGCAATGTCAGCCAGATATTCGCGTATTGATCGACCAACAAAACTAAAGCTGTAATCACCATCAACTTATCAGCGACTGGGTCAAGAAAAGCGCCAAAACGAGTTAATTGTTTCAATTTACGGGCAGCATAACCATCTAATGCATCTGTTAACGCCGCGAGCCAAAAGGTAAATGCGGCAACAAAAGGGGTCCAGTCATAGGGTAAATAAAACAGCACCACAAAAATGGGCAGTAAAAAAAGCCTGAAAAGAGTTAATGCTATAGGTAAGTTAAACGGCATGATCAAACCAGTTAGTCAAAAGCAGCGCCAATCTTGCCTTAATTTTATCACCCTCGCAATGCATCATGAATGGTTTGTGCCATTTCTATGCTGATCCCTGGTACTTTGACTAATTCCGCCACACTTGCCCCTTTCACTTCCTGCAAGCCTCCTAAATGCTGTAACAAAGCTTTACGACGTTTAGGACCAATACCAGGGATCGATTCCAGTGTTGAAGTATTACGGGTTTTCTGACGACGGTTACGGTGGCCAGTGATTGCAAATCGATGGGATTCATCACGAATATGTTGGATAAGGTGCAGTGCTGGCGAATCCCCTTCGAGGGAAAAGCTGGTTTCGGTATCCCCTAAGATCAAGGTTTCAAGCCCAGGTTTACGGCCCTCACCTTTCGCCACCCCAATAAGCTGCGGCGCTTTATCCAAATGAACAAACTTTTCATCCACTATCTTTTGGGCAATACGCAACTGCCCTAGTCCGCCATCGATAAACAGAATGTCAGGGATTTTACCGCCTGCCTCAATCTTATCGAAACGGCGGCTTACCGCTTGCTTCATTGCCGCGTAATCATCGCCCGGCGTAATACCCTCGATGTTATAACGACGATACTCGCCTTTATGCGGCCCTTCTCGATTAAACACCACACAGGAGGCAACGGTGCTCTCCCCCATGGTATGACTGATATCGAAACATTCCATCCGCTGGATAGGCCCACTCAACTCTAAGATTTCTTCGAGTAACACAAAACGCTGTTCGACGGTGTTCTTATGGGACAGGCGCGTAACTACTGCATTCGTCGCATTGGTCACGGCTAAACGTAAGAAGCTCGCCCTGTCGGCGCGAACATTGGTCTTAATCGAAAACTTTTTATCTAGCGCCTCTGAAATTGCCGCTTCAAGTTCATGTAATTCTTCAAAATTATGGCTAATCACCACTTCTTTTGGAATAGTGCGTTGAATATCTGCATTTAAATAAAACTGTAGGATAAAGGAGCGTAGCACCTCATCCATATCAGTTTGGGCTGGCACTGAAGGATAATAACTACGACTGCCAAAAATTTTACCTTCGCGGATAAATAGCAGGTGGAAACAGGCGATGCCTGACGCATAATGCACCCCAATAACATCCATATCGCCTTTATTATTAGAGACTTCCTGTTGCTCGGCAACTTTACGCAGCGCCATGATCTGATCGCGAAATCGTGCAGCCTGTTCATAGGCTTGCTGCTCAGCCGCAAGTTCCATTTTATCAACCAAGGCGCTGATCACTTGCTGATCTTTCCCCTTTAAAAACAGGCTGGCTAATTTCACTTGCTCATCATAATCAGCGTTACTGACTTTGCCCACGCAGGGCGCGCTACAGCGAGACAGTTGATATTGCAAACAAGGGCGTGAGCGCGATTTGTAGTAAAGATCGTCACATTGACGAATAGGAAACAGCTTCTGCATCAAATGCAGGCTTTCACGCACAGCACCGCCATTGGGATAAGGACCAAAATAGTGGCCTTTTTCCCGCTGCGGACCACGATGATAGGCAAGCCTTGGGTGCTCATGCTGGCTTAATAAGATGTAAGGGTAAGATTTGTCATCACGCAACAACACATTGTATTTTGGCATGTATTGCTTGATGTAATCATTCTCAAGCAACAGAGCATCCGTTTCACTGTGGGTCAGCGTCACATCAATATGGTGAATATGTGAAACTAAGGCTTGGGTCTTAACATTACCGAGGTTTTTACGAAAATACGAGGTGAGCCGTTTTTTAAGATCTTTGGCTTTACCAACATAAATGACGTCATTTTTGACGTCATACATGCGATAAACCCCAGCGGAGGATGAAACAGTACGTAAGAAACTTTGGGCGTTAAATTCATTAGACATCATTCACACCCACAGTTTTGGAGACTTAACACAAACAACATAGGAACATATAACCCAAGAACTCGCTAGATTAAAGTCATCGACCAACGCAATCCACTTTCCATTAAAAATGGCCAGCATCCAACATCTTATAGCGAATAGCTAACCGCGTTAGTTCGACATCACCACTGATCCCCAGCTTAGCAAATAAACGATAACGGTAACTGTTAACGGTTTTAGGACTTAAGTTCAGTTGCTCAGAAATATCGTTAACCTTCTCGCCATTGGTGATCATCAACATGATCTGTAACTCACGCTCGGACAAAGACTTAAACGGGTTTTCATCGGCAGGATTAAACTGACTCAGCGCCATCTGTTGGGCAATTTCTGGGGACAAATAACGTTGTCCGCGAGAGACCTGACGTATCGCTTGCAATACTTCCGGCGGCGTCGCTCCTTTTGTTAAATAGCCCGAAGCACCAGCCTGCATCACCTTACTTGGGAACGGATCTTCCGTGTGTACAGTTAATACAATAATTTTTGCATGGGGTTGATATCGTAAAATTTTTCGAGTGGCTTCCAATCCGCCCATCCCAGGCATATTCATATCCATTAAGATCACATCCGCTTCATTCTGGCGAGCCCACTGCACCGCAGTCTCACCATCAGGGGCTTCGCCCACGACTTTGATCCCACGTTCATCTTCCAAGATGCGGCGGATCCCAGTTCTCACAAGCTCATGATCGTCAACCAAATATATCGAAATCAACTTAACCCACCTTTTACAATTTACAGCTCGATCCGTGTGTTAGAAAAAGCAACATGGCAAACGGATAACGAGTTCATAGGGCTAATTTAGCCCAACAACCCCATTTCGCAAAGCATAAATTCAACATTGTTAACTAGATGATATTTAAAGGAAGGATTCCAGAATAGCATACCAATAAAAAGCGTTTAAAAACGAAGCAATAACCCCAGAATGACCAGCCTAAAATCCCTGTTAAATCGATATCAAAGTATCCAGCAAATATAGGCAATTTTTCAGTTCAAGAAAAACAAAAAGGCCATCATTACTGTTAGCCTTTCACGTGAATATAGCAGAAGAGATACGCTTAGAATCAGGAACCTAAGGTTTTTAAATAGCTTAAATGCAAAAAGGCGTAAGAACTGCGCTTAGAATGGAGAACCCTAGCTCAAATTTCACACACAAAAAAGGCCATGAATAAACATGGCCTTTTTTGTAAAAATATGGCGGAGGAGCAGGGATTTGAACCCTGGGTGGGCTATAAACCCACGCCGGTTTTCAAGACCGGTGCATTAAACCACTCTGCCACCCCTCCGAACGAGCGAGATAATAGCTATCTCTGTCGCCACTGTAAACTTAAATTTATGGTTAATCGTGTTGATTGACTATTTCATATTCACTTAAATCGAAAGCCGTGAATAACAAAGGGATTAGAATGAGAAAACTGAAATGAAAATTGCACAAACAAAAAAGGCCATCATTACTGATGACCTTTCCCGTGAATATGGCGCAGGAGCTGCGCTTCAAATCAGGAACCCAAGGGTTCAAACGGTATGAATGCAAAATGCCGCTAATTGCTTAGCGGCATTTTGACTAAATATGTCGCAGGAGCTGAATTTAGAATGAGGAACCTTGGTTCAAATTGCACAAACAAAAAAGGCCATCATTACTGATGGCCTTTTCCGTGAATATAGCGGAGGAGCTGCGCTTCAAATCAGGAACCCAAGGGTTCAAACTATATGAATGCAAAATGCCGCTAATTGCTTAGCGGCATTTTGACTAAATATGGCGGAGGAGCTGAACTTAGAATGAGGAACCTTGGTTCAAATTGCACAAACAAAAAAGGCCATCATTACTGATGGCCTTTTCCGTGAATATAGCGGAGGAGCTGCGCTTCAAATCAGGAACCCAAGGGTTCAAACGATATGAATGCAAAATGCCGCTAATTGCTTAGCAACATTTTGACTAAATATGCCGCAGGAGCTGAACTTAGAATGAGGAACCTTGGTTCAAATTGCACAAACAAAAAAGGCCATCATTACTGATGGCCTTTCTCGTAAATATGGCGGAGGAGCAGGGATTTGAACCCTGGGTGGGCTATAAACCCACGCCGGTTTTCAAGACCGGTGCATTAAACCACTCTGCCACCCCTCCGAACGAGCGAGATAATAGCTATCTACTACTCTGCTGTAAACCCTTAATTTAAAGAAGCAATCTACATGGTCAATCTACATCCAATCCGCTTAAAAATATCGCGTTATTCAACTTATCTTTGAATCCCTTATCAGTTGAAGCGCCATTTTAAGGTGGCATACTTCACACTATATTAAGACTAAGCTCGATTGATATTGATTAAACGGTCAGATAGTTTCTGCATCTCAAGGCTTAACACATCAAGCGCCGTTGCATCGAGGGAGTTATCTTCACTGATGCTATTTATTCGCACCGCCAACTCATTAATCTCTTGAGTGACTTGGCTTTGCTGCTGAGCAGCTAACGCGATTTGTTGGGCACGCTGTGAAATATCATCGAAACTTTGTACGGTACTCGATAGAGAATCGGCAGCGCCCTCAGCCTCCGCAACCGCATGGACAGTGCGGGACTCCCCAGCTTGCATTGCTTGCACAGCGAGCCGCGAAGCCGATTGCAAAGCGTTAATCATGGTACTAATTTCATTAGCCGAATCTTGAGTTCGCCCCGCAAGGGTTCGAACTTCATCAGCAACGACTGCAAAACCACGACCCTGATCGCCCGCTCTAGCCGCCTCAATTGCCGCATTGAGAGCGAGCAAATTAGTCTGCTCAGAAATCGCCTTAATCACATCTAATACAGCGCCCACCTTTTGACTGTCTTGGGCCAATTGGGATATCACCTTAGTTGCGTTGGCAATTTCTCCTGATAATGCCTCAATAGAAGTATTGCTGGCTGCAACACGGGTTTGCCCTTCCCGCACTACAATCAAAGACGATTGCGCAGTTGCAGCACAGTCATTGGTATTATTCGCGACTTCCATGGCGCTTGAAGACATTTGCGTTATCGCAGCGGCTAATTGTGCACTCTCCAGCCGCTGTTGCTCTGCGCGCTGAGCTAACTTACGGCTAAGTCCGCTTAATTGCGTTGCCTCAAATTGAATTTTCTTCGCTTCTTGAGTGATCAGATCTAACATTGCCCTTAACGTCCCTGCATAGGTGTTTACGGCTCGGCGCAAAGCGCCAATCTCATCATCCCGCTGAATTTGCAGTTCAACATTCGCCCCCAAACTACCGTTCCCAAGGGAAGCAATTTGATCTGTGGTTTCCTCAAGTTGCGCCAACAGTTTTTTACCCGATAACCAAGCCAGAGAAAGTAAAATGGCGAGTAATGGTAATAAAAACAATAAAATATCAAATGTTAGCTCACGGGCAAGCCCTGTGACTCGCGTTTTAGGCGTCACAAGGCCAATCACCCATCCGGTATCAGGCATCACAAAAAGACTCACCTCACTCGCCTGATTAAGTCTTCCATCCTTATTTAAGCTTACAGACACCACTTTGTTGATTGAGGTTTGCTTAAGTGCAGCTTCAACGGGGGAGAGCCAAGGTAACTGCCCGACGAGATCCGTAAAACGCAACATAGTGTCGGACTTATTCGTTTCAGGAAAATGTAAGATATTACCCGCTTGGTCTAAAGCAAAAGCATAACCGTCAGTCACATTGCCATGTTCTGTTAAAAATTTGGCTAAATCATCAAGTTTTAAATCTATCGTTGCGACCCCTGCAAATGTACCCGTGAGACGATATGGCACACTGCATGTCACCATAGCCACCTTTGTAACCGGATCTTGATAAGCCTCTGACCATAAACATTGAGATACTGAGCTAGTCCGCGCGCCCGTATACCAAGGATCATTATGATACCCAGGGCCAGATGGCGCATTATAGTCATCCGAATATGCCAGTAGATTATCGCTACCACGGGCCCAGAAAAAACTGTGGCGGATACTCCCAGCGACGAATTTATCTGGCTCAGGCCAGATCCCGCCCCCAGCGATAGTGAGATCGCCATTGTTATCAATCAAATTAGGTAAGGAGTTAAGATATAGAGCTTGCTCATGGGGTAGCACTTCTGCGAGGTGTGCAAGGCTTAAAGTAATCCCCTCAATGCTTGCCAACTTAAGTGCGAGTTGCCTTACGATACTGCTCCCCGTTTGCTCAATTAACTCTTGACTCGCCGCCACCACTCGAGGCTGCCCTCGAAGTGACATCACACCAAAAACCGCGAGCCCAGTCAGTAGAAGCAGCACTACGCTGCCCATTGTGAGCCGCTGCGAAATACGTGTAGGTAACAACATAGCTTTCTCTACTTAAAATAAGTCACCCTGATGGGAGAATTGTTCGGCCGTATGATCCAAGACTGTCGAGAATCATACGTCGCACCATCCTAGTGCAAATTTTAAAGACCATAAAAACCATTAACTTGGCCACAAACTTAGTGTAGACCATAAACGAGAAGCGCGGATAAAAAAGCCCATTAATCAGTAGCAGTCACTGATATCAGAATGAAGAATCTAGGGTTAACACAATGAACAATCATGACAGATAGTCTTTCCCTAAAGCATGGCACTGACGCCACGTTTAGGGTCAAAACCTAAGAGCGGAAATAGCACAAATGCAAAACGCCGCTAATTGCTTAGCGGCATTTTAACTAAATATGGCGCAAGAGCAGAACTTAGAATGAGGAACCTTGGTTCAAATTGCATAAACAAAAAAGGCCATTATTACTGATGGCCTTTCTCGTGAATATGGCGCAGGAGCTGCGCTTCAAATCAGGAACCCAAGGGTTCAAACTGTATAAATGCAAAAAGCCGCTAATTGCTTAGCGGCTTTTTGACTAAAAATGGCGGAGGAGCAGGGATTTGAACCCTGGGTGGGCTATAAACCCACGCCGGTTTTCAAGACCGGTGCATTAAACCACTCTGCCACCCCTCCGAACGCCGAAAATAATATAAGTATACCGCTAACTTGTAAACCTCAATTTTTAAATATCGAGTCAAATGCTCAACTTATGTTCACCCCGATGTTTTTTACAACAAATACATGGCCAGTTTCAACGAATAATCGAGTAAACAGAGGTAAAAACACCTATACAGTGAGAGACTTGTCGTCTTGGTATGGTAAAATCACTGCAACTTTTCACGGTAAATGCTTATATGAATTCACTCTTGATACCCACGTCTTCACTCGCACCTGAATTTAGCCTGCCAACCCTTCCCGAAACGGCTGACAATCTAAGCGCATTACTCTTAGGACAAGAGCGTGCTGTGGATGCGTTTAAACTCCACCAAGCTATTGTCGATCAGCACTTGTATCTGGCTGATTTCCCGAGCATTGACCGCCAATTAATGATCCAAGCCTGTATTGATAGCCTAGCGCCGTTATCTCCAGCTTATTTAGTGGCAACACGCCCGACTGACAAAGCGGCAACATTTCAGTGGCAATCAGAGAAACCACAGGAAAATCAGGTCAGTATTGCCGAAAAAACGACTCGCTATCGCTACCTCAGTGGTAATATTCGCCGTGTAGACCTCATTGGCCGTATGGCACAAACAGGAACAACAAGCCAGTATCAAGCTGGTGCTCTGGCCGAATGTCATTATGTATTTATTTGCGCCGAGTCACTTTGGAAACGTGAAGGTTTATGGGAATTAGTGATGCAAATCCTCACCCATAAAGCGTATCAGATTAGCAATAACCTAAGTCCTATCCCGCTCAATTGTAAAATTGTCCTTATCGGTGCAGGAATGATTTATAGCCAAGTCAGAACTGAGGATTGGCAATTTCAACGTCACTTTACCCTACTAGCAGAACTCGCTAGCGAAATCGACTTGGTCCGTTATACAGAGTCACAATACGTCGCATGGTTACAAGCGGTTGCACAAAGTGTCGAGGTCACTCTAGAACAATCAAGCCTAGCGCCACTTTTTCGTTATAGTGCACGGCTAACCGAACATCAGCGCCGCCTCAGTTTGTCTATGCTCGAGTTTGCCCAACTGATGGTACAAGCTAAAGCCTATTGTGGTAAACCGAGTATCAATGCGAGCAGTATTGAGCTCGCGTTAGCCCAAGCCAACTATCGTCATAACAGCTCGGAAGAGTATTCAGGTCAAAGCTTCGATGACAACTTCATAAATCTGCCAACTTCGGGTGCTATGGTTGGTCAGATCAATGGTTTAACTGTCATTGATGCCATCGATTACAGTTATGGTGAGCCTGCGCGGATCACGGCATCTGTTCACTATGGTGATGGTGAAGTCGCCGATATCGAAAGAAAATCTGAACTTGGTGGCAATATACATGCCAAAGGAATGATGATCCTTTCTGCCTGCTTGTACCGTATCTTTGGGCGAGATGCACCATTACACCTAAATGCCAATATCGTTTTCGAGCAATCCTATCAAGAAATTGATGGTGATAGCGCATCACTCGCCGAATACTGCTGTTTGATGTCAGCGATTGCTGAACAACCCATTATTCAGTCACTGGCAATAACTGGTGCATTGGATCAATTTGGTAATGTGCAAGCGATTGGTGGCATCAACGAGAAAATTGAAGGCTTTTTTAATCTGTGTGAACGTCGTGGTCTCACGGGAGAACAAGGCGTTATTATGCCCAAGTCGAACGTGTTACAGCTTAACCTCAATCCCAAAGTGATTACAGCTGTAGGCAAAGGCTTATTTCACCTCTATGCAATCGAGCATATGGACCAAGCTGTTGAGCTATTAATGCAAATGCCTGCGGGTGTAGCCGATGAAGATAATGATTTTCCACATGATTCATTATACGGCCTTGTACAGGAACGATTAGACAAGCTCGCAGGAAATGGCGAGGAGGAAATCGGCATAATCACGAGATTACTCGCAAAATTGGGATTTTTTCGCCGCTAATTAGCTGATCGGAGTTGTTTAGCTTACACGTGTTCGCTAATCTTGGCGGCTCTTATTGCTGGAGTAGTAAAACAATGAACAAAGCAAACAGTTTCAATAAAGAAGAACTCATCGCCTGTGGCCATGGGAAATTATTTAGTCCAAACTCACCTCGTCTGCCTGTCGATAACATGCTGATGATAGATAGAATCGTTACTATCAATGATAATGGCGGTGAGTTTGGCAAAGGTGAAATTGTCGCTGAACTCGATATTAATCCAGACTTATGGTTTTTTGACTGCCACTTTATTACCGACCCGGTAATGCCTGGTTGTTTAGGGCTAGATGCCATGTGGCAACTCGTTGGCTTCTATTTAGGCTGGGAAGGCGCGGAAGGCAAAGGACGTGCTCTGGGTGTAGGTGAAGTGAAGTTTACGGGTCAAGTATTACCAGGCGCTAAGAAAGTCACTTATAAACTCAATATTAAACGTACTATTCACCGTAAACTGGTGATGGGTATTGCCGATGCAATCCTTGAAGTTGATGGCCGTCAAATCTACAGTGCAACCGATCTTAAAGTCGGTGTCTTTAGCGATACGTCTACATTCTGATCAGTCTTACTCCAATACACTGAAGATATAAAAATGCCCTCATCTGAGGGCAATATGCTGCATTACTTTGCTTGTTCTGGGCTATTTAATTAATGAGTAAAACTCAATTATTTATTAAATAGCCCATTAACTCGGCCATCCACACCTTCACGCCAACCGCCTAACCACTGCGATCGCGAATCAAGATTTGCATATGGACAGAGCTCCTTAGAGCGTCCACCAACCCCAGCTTGGAATCCTTTTGAAAAAGCTCTGTCTAAACGATCTCGTTTTTGTCTTTTCATGCAAGCGTCCTCTGTTCTACATAAAATAGAAGCAAAAGCTTCACCCATAGAAATAGTGCTTTTTGACGCCAAGATCAATCAAAAAATCGGCTATTATACTGACTATTTATTAAACTATTGAGATCTTAGCGAAAAAAAATCGAGGCATTTCGCCTCGATTTTTTTAGTCTGAATTGAAGCTTAAAACTTAACGAATTCGACGACGGAACCACACCAATGGCAAGGCAAATAACCAAGCTAACGTTGCTGCACCAGAACGCTCAAAATTACCGGTATCGGTACTATCTTCAACAGTACAAGCTTCACCACTGGTAGCCGGTTTAAGTACAACCATACGTGGAACATAAGCCGTTACAGGCTCGCCACTACCACTCAGCTCAAATAGCGGTAAGCCATTTTCACCAATAACTATGTTGCCATCTTTATCAAATTGATAAGAAGGTTTACGAATAAAAGCCGTACCTACGATAGTGCCATCTTCATTGATACTCGTACCTTCAACCACTAAAATATCAGCGTTATATTGAAGAATTTTACCCGAGCCATCCTGAACTTCGACCTGATGACGTGCCCAGCTACCATCGTTTGATTTTTCATACCCCTTAGACTCGCAGGTCAGCAATTTATTGATATTGCTAAACTCACCCGTCGACTTCTCATACAGGAAACCCGCTTTGGGGCGTGGCTTCTCTTTATCGTAAGTCGTTTCAACGTAACCAACTACTTGACCTTTATTGTTAATATCCTTGGGTTTACTCGAAAGATCCGTTGCCGTTGAGGCAAAATCATTAGGGGTTACATAGCCAACATCGGGTGTATTAGTATCAAAATAGAAAAACTTGTCGCGTAAATAACCTTGAATATAGCTACGATAACTACCGACAAGAATACCACTATCATTGATGTCATAGGCAATGGAACTTGAAATCGATTCGCCCATTGGGATCCAGTGGTATTTATAATTACCTTCGGCATCCTTAGCCCAATAAGCCGCATCTTGGTGCAACTTATCTGTATTGTTGTTACGATAAACGTGCGAACGACCAACAACCACGCCGTTATCATTCACGCCGAGCGCCTGAGCAGTAAAGGTTAAGGTGTTATCAGCTTTAGGCGTTAACCCTAAAGGCAACTCAATTCCCGTAGCGATATTATTGTCGATTTGCCATACATAGGCACGCGTCTGGTACTGAATGTTACGCGTACCCGTAGAGTTCGGATATTGCTCACGTTGTACACAAACATCCAATGGCAAAGTATTATCCGAGCCTAAACAATAATTAACACGATCACTACCATATTTACTGATAGCAGTACTGGCATAACCAGCCACTAAGTTATTATTATTAATAGCTGTAGCAGCAGACCATCCACCTAACTCTGCGGTTTTAGTCTTATCAGCATTAACAAATTGCGTGTAGGGAGGAACTAATGGAATTTCAGTGCTCCCCACTTTTACAACACCGCGGAACTCATAGTCGCGGTAATACCAATAATCATCGGTAACATCAGTAGTTGCAGTGTTCTCTGTTTTCTTTTCAGGCGCAGTCATGCTGCCCACTTTAATACCGGCATCATTAATACCGTAATAAAAGGTATCAACAGAGTTAATCACAGCAGTATCATTTGGCGGTGTAGTACCATTAATGCTGTCGAATGTCGGTAACCAAGCCCCAGCTGCACCATTTTCTGCAGCAATAAAAGCAAAGTTATTTGCAACAATGGCAGCGGTAATAGAATAAGTAATGGTTTCTTCTGGTGCGATACCGTCGGCAACATCAATCACGCCGCCTTCGACATCTGAACTGCTGAGTTTTTTCTTACCCTTTGAAATACCGACTAATTCACCACTAGCATTCACACCTAAAGCATAACCGTTACGAGTGCCTTCAAGCGTGCCCTGCAGGTCATAATTATCGATGTTAACGATTTCATAGACAGGTGCAGCATGGGCACTGTTTAATACACCAAGGACACCTAAGGCAACCAAGGAAAGGGCTTTATCCAACTTTGACTTCATTAATTCTATTCCCATTTTTATTATTGGTTTACTTCAGTGACTCAAGCTCTTCCCAACGCTCGAAGCAAACTTCCAATTGCTTTTCTTTATCAGCCAACTGACTCAATACCTGATTGACTTTATCCTGCGCCTGACTATAAAAGTCTGAATGTCCAATAGTGGTCTGCAATGCGAGAATTTCTGCCTCCAATTGCTCCATCACATTAGGTAGCGACTCTAACTCACGCTGTAGCTTATACGACAGTTTTTTTACCGCTTTCACAGGTTCTGCAGTTTTAACTTCAACGGGTTTAGTTTCAACCGCAGGAGCTTCGACCGCCTTTTGCGAACTAGGTTCCTCAGAATAAAACTTTGCCCCTTGGTTCACGGCATCTTGATAACCACCTACATACTCGCTCCAATGGCCATTACCCGCATACCACCAGCTACTGGTCACAGTATTGTCGATAAATGCCCTATCATGGCTCACTAGCAACAACGTACCTTGGTATTCAGTGAGCAACGACTCTAGCAATTCTAAGGTCTCAATATCAAGATCGTTAGTTGGCTCATCGAGAATGATTAAGTTTGCAGGGCGAATTAATAACTTAGCCAATAACAAACGGTTCTTTTCACCACCCGACAGCGCTTTCACTGGCGTTCTGGCGCGCATAGGCGAGAACAAGAAGTCCTGCAAATAACTTAATATGTGGCGGTCTTGACCATTGATCGTGATGGTCTTCTTACCTTCACCAACGTTATCTTCAACGGTTTGCTCAGGATCTAACGCTTCGCGATATTGGTCGAAATAGGCGATTTCTAACTTAGTACCAACTTTAATTTCGCCCGATTGCGGTTGCAGTTTCTCGATTAACAGCTTGATCAAGGTTGATTTACCACAACCGTTTGGCCCAATCAGCGCAATACGGTCACCACGGATAACCGTCGTATTAAAGTTTTTAACCAGATTTTTATCGGGCAGATTGAAGTTAAGATCGGTCACATCAAAGACTAACTTACCAGAACGTTCAGTATCCGATACTGCCATTTTAGCATTGCCTTGACGATTCAGACGTTCACTTCGCTCTTCACGTAAAGCCTTAAGTGCGCGAACTCGACCTTCGTTACGGGTACGTCTGGCTTTAACACCTTGACGGATCCATACTTCTTCATCGGCGAGACGCTTGTCAAACAAGGCATTTTTCTCGGCTTCGACGCGCAACCATTCTTGCTTACCATCAAGATACATTTGATAGTTGCCCGGCCATGAGGTCACCACACCACGGTCTAAATCGACAATCCGCGTCGCCATACGGGCAATAAAGCCCCTATCGTGGCTGATAAAGACGATAGCGCCTTGATAATCGAGTAAAAACTTTTCAAGCCACTCGATAGTGTCTATGTCTAAATGGTTGGTCGGTTCATCAAGTAACAACAGATCTGGCTCGCTCACCAGTGCTCTGGCTAACGCCACTTTACGCTGCCAACCACCCGATAACTCGCTCAAGGATTTGTCAGGATCGAGTCCTAATAATTCGCAGTTTTGTTGGATGCGAGAATCTAGCTGCCATCCATTATAGTGGTCTAAGGTTTCTTGCAGACCTTGCATTTCATTCAGCATACGATCCATTTGCTCAGGATCGGCATGGGCCACATCGTGGGACAGTTGATGATAACGCTCAAGCGCCTCGCCCACTTCCTTTAATCCCGCAGCAATATAAGCGTATACCGTGCCTTGCTCAGCCTTTGGCGGATCTTGTTGTAGACGGCTAACGGTCACATTACCAGCGATGTTGAATTCGCCTTCATCCAGCAGTACATCACCAGATAACACTTTTAATAAACTCGACTTGCCAGCACCATTACGGCCAACAATACACACGCGCTCACCGCGTTGAATAGTAAAATCCGCTTTTTGTAACAACGGAGTGTAACCATAGGCTAAAGAGCCACTATTGATACGAACCAGACTCAAACTAAGCTCCTGTAAACTCTTGTAATTGCGTTGCGTTAAATGGCCAATGTAATTCTCTACCATCCCAAGCTTTAAGCACAGGGATCGATACGCCATAACGCTGCGCGAGGTATTCATCGTCACATATATCTATGGCTCGATAGCCAATGTCAGCCGCGGCCAGTAACGCCGCGGCCAGTTCACACAGATGGCAGCCATCGGTGTGATATAGCAGATAAGACCTATTATCCCGCTCTGCTTGAGTCAACTCAGGCATGGGTGATAAGCCAGGTATTATGGATATGTGGATTACGTTTGTAGTCCATAGGCAAAGTCACATCATCAATGTTCGTCACATTAATGTTCATCTTTGTCAGCGTCTCTATGTCCATCTTAAACTTACGTTTATTGTTAGAGAACACTAGCTCACCCGTTGGGCTGAGCAGTTTTACTAAGGATGCCAGTAAGTTCACATGATCCCGTTGCACATCAAACGAATCTTCCATGCGCTTAGAGTTTGAGAAAGTCGGCGGATCGATAAAAATCAGATCGTACTGTTCATTACAATCCCTAATCCACTGCATGCAGTCAGATTGAACAAACTCATACTGCTTACCTTGCAAGCCATTGAGCGCAAAGTTGTCCTTCGCCCAAGCGATATAGGTATTGGACATATCGACCGTCGTCACCGACTTAGCACCGCCAAGCGCTGCATGCACAGAAGCAGAACCTGTATAAGAGAACAAGTTCAGTACGCGGCGACCTTTAGATTTTTGACCGACTAAACGACGTGTCAATCTGTGATCGAGGAACAAACCTGTATCCAAATAACCGGTTAAGTTCAACTTGAACTTAGCGCCATATTCGGTAGTGATAAGCTCTAACTTACGCTCATCCAGCTTTTGATATTGACTCGTGCCCTTTTGACGCTCACGCGTCTTCATGATCATCTTGTTAGGGTTGATGCCAATGGCCGATGGCAGTGCTAATAACACATCACTTAAACGACGTTTAGTCACGGCTTCAGGTATGGTCGCTGGCGCCATATACTCTTGAATAATCACGTAATCTAAATACTTATCTACTGCGACGTTATATTCAGGAATATCGGCATCGTAAATACGATAGCTGTCGATGCCTTCTTTCTTCGCCCATTTCTCTAATAACTTGGCATTCTTCTTAATGCGGTTAGCAAAAGCTGGGGCAATATCAGCAATGTCGACGCCGTCTGGCAGCACTGGTGTATCACGACGCGTACTGGTCGCATGCAAGGTATAAATGTTAAAGGCACATTCTAAGGCACCGTTGAACATCTTCATCTGTTTGTCGGCTTTAAGCTTAAGTGATGATACCAGCTCGATATCACTACACAGCATGGCCACTTTCCAGCCGCCAAACTCTTTCTTAAACTTGTCGCCTAGCTGATAGTAAAGCTGCAATAACTCAGACACATTGCCTAAACGTTCACCATAAGGTGGGTTAGTGATCAAATATCCACTTTCTGCAGGCGGCGTTATCGTCAACGCATCTGCAACTTGAAACTCAATTAACTCGAGTACACCGGCATTTTCGGCGTTACGTTTGGCTAACGCGACTAAGCGCGAATCGATATCTGAGCCGTAGAATTTAATCTCACAACGTTTCACGCCTAATGAGGCACGCGCTTTTGCTTCTTCAACGATTTCTTGCCACACAGCTTTATCATGACGACGCCAATGTTCAAACCCAAAACGGCTACGCTGTAAGCCTGGGGCAATATCAGCCGCCATTAAAGCCGCTTCAATCAGCACAGTACCGCTACCACAGAAAGGATCGAGCAAGGTCGAAGGCGCTGCTTGCCAGCCACTGCGTACTAACATGTTGGCGGCTAAGTTTTCCTTCAGAGGCGCTTCGCCAGTAGTAGAACGATAGCCACGTTGATGCAATGATGGACCAGAGAAGTTCATCGCAATCGTGATTACGCCATTACGAAAATGGGCATCAACTTTAAAGTCAGCATCGACGCGTGACACATTGGGGCGCTCAACGTCATCGTCCCGAAATCTATCCACAACCGCGTCTTTAATCTTGAGTGCGCCGAACTGGGTGTTATTGATAAAACCACCCGTACCATGAAAATCGATACTAAAAGTGCTTTTATTGGAAAAATGCGCCGGCCAATCGACGCAATAGGCGGCATTATAAAGTTGCTCTGCCGACTCGCAGCTGCCTTTATAGATAACCAACACGATACGGCTGGCTAAACGTGTCCATAAAGTAATCCGATACGCTAAAGCTAAGGGGGCAGTGAAATACACACCAGCAACACTCTCTTTTACTTCAGTCGCACCAAATTCTGTCAGCTCTTGGGCTAAGCTATATTCAAAGCCCTTAGGGGCGGCGGCAAAAAAATTAAGCATGGGATAATCAGTACGCAGTCAAAATCAAAGCGACATTATACCTGCTCGAATACATAAAAGATAAACAGTTATTAGCCGAAACCCCATTTAGTCTCATCCTCGACCTAAGATAATCAACGAAAAATCCCTAACTTATGTTTAAATTGTATGAAAGCCCCCCACTCCGCTTTATATTTAAGCGTTCACCATCTTTTTCGATCTTCGTCCTTGCAATGCCAAGGCGCTGCCGTTATAGTCTGCCCCGCTTTGAAGACGGACGCGGGATGGAGCAGCATGGTAGCTCGTCGGGCTCATAACCCGAAGGTCGTAGGTTCAAATCCTGCTCCCGCAACCATTTAAAAGCAAAATAGTGAAGTAATACAGATAGATATAGGACGCGGGATGGAGCAGCATGGTAGCTCGTCGGGCTCATAACCCGAAGGTCGTCGGTTCAAATCCGGCTCCCGCAACCACTTTCTATATGTGTTTATAACGAGAAACAGCTTATCGGGCCCAACTCCTTATAAACAACAGGCGAAGGTCGTCAGTTCAAATGCGACTCCTGCAACCAATTCTTAGATGACAGAATTAAAATAGTTATTAACAGCAACAATCGGACGCGGGATGGAGCAGCATGGTAGCTCGTCGGGCTCATAACCCGAAGGTCGTCGGTTCAAATCCGGCTCCCGCAACCACTTTCTATATGTGTTTATAACGAGAAACAGCTTATCGGGCTCAACTCCTTATAAACAACAGGCGAAGGTAGTCGCTGATTTAACATTAGCAATCCTGCTTCCGCAACCAATTCTTAAATGACAGAATTAAACAGTTATTAACAGCAACAATCGGACGCGGGATGGAGCAGCATGGTAGCTCGTCGGGCTCATAACCCGAAGGTCGTCGGTTCAAATCCGGCTCCCGCAACCACTTTCTATATGTGTTAATAAAGAGAAACAGCTTATTGGGCTCAATTCCTTATAAACAACAGGCGAAGGTAGTCGCTGATTTAACATTAGCAATCCGGCTACTGCAACCAATTCTTAGATGACAGAATTAAAACAGTTATTAACAGCAATAATCGGACGCGGGATGGAGCAGCATGGTAGCTCGTCGGGCTCATAACCCGAAGGTCGTCGGTTCAAATCCGGCTCCCGCAACCACTTCTCTTCATGAAAGAGAAAAATAACCAGCACAAGCTGGTTTTTTTGTATCTAAAATTCGTAATAACCCTCTGTAAAATCCTAACCAGATCACCATGGTAGCTCATCGGATTCAACGACCTATAAACAACCGATGAAAGCCATCAGTTCAAATCATCTTCAACAACAGCGTCCAAAATAAGATTTAAACTGATTAGCTGACATCAATGCATTTTTTGGATGTCAAATTTCGCCATAAAAGTGTCGGACAATATGACTCCTGCCATAGCACCAAAGGAAACGGTGAAAATCATGACGAAAGGTAGAGGTTTCAAATAAGCGGAAGTCAGAACACCTTGACCAAACCAGTGCAGTATTAGACCAAGCATCATGATGCCAAAAGCGAACTTATTCGCGGCAAAAAACATCGAGGTTTCGAATGCCCACAACTCTTTATTTTCCTTAAATTGGGCAAAACCAAAGTAGAGATAGAGCAGTAATGCCACTAAGGCGATAGCGCAGACACTGAGTGTATAAGTTAACTCCGATGCCCCGACCAACACTTGATAGCCGATACGAATGGCATAAATACCGACACCCAACCAAAGTATCAGCAGCGGCAATAAAATGAGTCCCATTTTTATCCTTAAAAGTTGAGATAAACATACACTTAGCACCTAAAGCGAGCTCTAAAAATGAGCGCTTAATGCTATTCCAAGACCTCGGTCCGTAAAGTGAGCTCTTGAAGTAAGTTCTTAAATTGAGCGCTTAGAGCAAATTCTTAAAGTTAGTACTTAGAGTGAGTATTTAAAGTTCGTTCTTAGATTAAGAGCCTTAAAAGCAACAGATAAAATACATAGAGATCAGAATGTTATTTTAACCGCGCCATATGATACACACTGACAAACTCACCATTTCTAAAAGCAAAATCCTTCGACTCACCTTCCATTACAAAGCCAAACTTTTTATATAGACCAATGGCGGCATGATTATCGGTATAAACCGTTAATTCAATTCGTTTTATATTCATCCATTTATCGGTAAGCTCAAGCATCGCGTTAATCAAGGCACTGCCTATACCGCGGCCTTGCCAACTGTCTTTTACACCCATACCAAAGGAGGCAACATGCCTACGGCGGGGTTGCTCATACACTTCAAAACCCAACTCACCGACAATTTCACCTTCAATCTCTGCGACATAACGATGAACATGATTCGATGTTGCAGCAAGACGCGCCTCCCATTTATCGGTCGATGGCAAAGGTAATTGCAAGGTGCCGGCATAGGCATTTGGACAGGCATATACTGCTTGAATGGCTGCAGCGTCACTCTTCTCTGCATGCCTAATCGTAATATTTCCCAATGAGTCCCCTCCCTGGTTTTCAAATAAAAAAGACGTGACCAATTCAACGTACACAAAGCTAAGCACACAGGTCTAAGCCCAACGAATTGACTTAGGCATGCTGTGGATCACTGTGATTAAGCAACTCAACCCGATTATTATTAAACTGACTTTACGGATGAAGCTCACATAAGACAAGTATGAAATTCAAAAACTATTGATAAACATGGCTTTTATATAGATAGATATCAATCAATATAGGAATTGAATCAACCACCGCCTATCTCCATAACCCAGCCTCAACACCTAGGTTGCAACTCTGGGCAAATAAAAACCCGCTCAAGATAGGAACTTGGCGGGTTTATAAGATTCAGGCACTAAGGTGATAATCGAGTTGAATACTTCAACCTTTAATTAATCCAATACAATCAATAGTATGGTTCTAATATAAACTGTTTATTAAAGTGGTAAACGACCATTAAAGGACAGCGCCAACGTAGTACTATCCACGTATTCCAACTCGCCACCTACGGGTACGCCATGGGCAATGCGGCTTATCATCACTTTGTGACGTCTGGCCATATCGGCAATAAAATGCGCTGTAGCCTCACCTTCTACTGTTGGATTTGTCGCTAATATCAGTTCGGTGACATCACCCGATGCCAAATGGCGCTCGAGTAACGCTAAGCCTAACTCTTCTGGCCCCACACCATCGAGGGGCGATAAATGGCCTAAAAGCACAAAGTAACGGCCAGTGAAATGTCCACCCGCCTCAATGGCTAACACATCGGCCGGCGTTTCCACCACACAGATGGTGGAAGACGTGCCGCGTTTATGGCTAGCACAAATCGGACAGAGGGTTTCTTCAGTGTAGGTTCGGCAAGACTGACAATGACCGACGTCACTCATAGCACTGGACAGCGCACTGGCTAATTTAAGCCCTGCTTTTCTGTCACGCTCGAGTAACTGAAACGCCATACGTTGTGCCGATTTAGGCCCAACCCCAGGTAAACAACGCAGGGACTGAATTAACTCATCTAACAGTGGACTAAATTTCATCGGCTATCTCAATTAAAATGGCATTTTCATGCCTGGAGGTAATTGCATACCACCAGTGACTTCGGCCATTTTAGTTTTTTGGTTTTCTTCGATTCGACGAGCAGCGTCATTACAGGCCGCAGCAATCAAATCTTCCAGCATTTCTTTGTCGTCTTCCATCAGACTTGGGTCGATTTCGACTTTACGCACTGTGTGCGCGCCTGTCATAGTCACTTTCACCAAACCAGCACCAGATTCACCCACCATTTCCATACGGGCGATTTCTTCCTGCATTTTGGCCATTTTTTCTTGCATCATCTGGGCCTGTTTCATCAAATTGCCCATACCGCCTTTTCCAAACATAGTCATTTCTCTTCTATTAGGGTTAGTCGCAAGCATTAACGCGGCTAATCTTACTTAAATAAATGGGATTGGCAATCAATGCCGTTATCTTGTTAATAAACTTATGATCTCGATGCAGAGTTTCTCAGCAGCATCACTATAAATATGCACTCGAAGCCTAAATTTAAACCACAGCGTTACAAATTAACGATGAAAATTTTACCCAAAGACTCGCCAATAATGGCTAACTCGCAGCCTCAGTTAACTCAGGTAACGCTTGTATTTGCTGACTGCGTAAATTCAACAACTCTGGCGGATATACTAGACTATCGGCATCGAGTTCGGCGCCCATACGTTGGATCAACCATTGCACATTGTCATCATGAATCAATGATTGATGCGCTTGTTGCAGCAACTCTTGGTGGAAACGCTTACGTAACTCTAAGGGCGTTTCCCGCTGTTCATCGATTCCTATGACCACTTGTACCCGTCTTGGGTTCCCGAGCGCGGTAGTTAAGGCTTGCTCAAGCTGCACTATGGCAACATCGGCCGCTAGATGCTTCTGGTTTGGTTTAAGCAGCAACGGCAAAGGATCGCTCAAGGTTTGGCAGACAGAATTAACCGCCAGTTGCCGCACTCGCCCGCCGATCTCTAAGCTCGCCATCAACTTGTACCAATGTAAATCTAATGGATGACCGCTAATAGGTTGAGTCGAACTGAGCGCGACTTGTGTCTCCTGCGTGTGTTCCACTGTATTTGACGCATTTGTCAGTGCTGTTGTGCTAGCCAAAGCAAACTCTGAGGCGGGTATTTCTTCTTGACGTACAGCCTGATTTTGAAGTATTTCCGACTTCAAACTTGATGCTGCGACCTGCCCGTCACTCAGGGATAGAGTGTCATCTTGTGCATGATTAGGTGCGTAACTCACGCCTAAAAGCTCTTGAGCATGACTGGCTTGAACATTCTTTATATCAGCAGCTTGCGCGCTCACCGGCTGAACACTGTCAGTCTTATTGCTATCGACTTGCGTCACTTCGATAGATTCAGCTTCAGGCGCTGCCTCCCAAGGCGGACGATCATCTGCAGCGGACGGTTTGACAGGCTTCTCAGAGACAATTCCAGTTGAGATGACGACTGAAGATACTGCTTGGTGCAAATCGATAGGCTCAAGATCTAAGTCGAAGTCATCATCAAAATCTATCGCTAAATCAGGGTCTAAATCAGATGCTGGATCAACAGAAAATGCCACACTTGGCTGACTCGCTTCAATTTTAGTAACCGATTTAGGTAAGGTTACACCATGTGATTTAGTGTTTGGCGTCTTAAGTTTTGAGTCCAATGACGACTTTTTTTCATCACCGTCCTTAGCACTTAAGGCGTCAAGATCCGATAACAGTGAATCCCGCGCCGCCAACACAGCTGAGAGAATATCATCATCGGCTAAGGATGCAGAAGCGGCTTGTTGTAGCGCTTGGTCTTGTATTGAATCTGATACTGAGGTCTGTGATTGAGTGAAGACTTGAGCCACAGGTGCTGACTGACGATCAGCAGAAGCTTGCATGCCTGCAGCGTTTGAAACACCTACAGAACTTTGAACATCAACAGAATTTATAGCCTCTTTCGAATCAAAGCCATGGTTAAAGTTATCATCATTATAAGCGCCAGAGGAAAAATCAGCATAAACGTCTTGATAGGAATCAAGTGGAGCTGACTCTAGGGCATAATCCTCCATCGCTGAATATGAATGCTCAGCTTCATTTCCATGAATGCGATTAGCATCATGCCCTAGCTCAAACGCGTTGTTATCGATGTTGTTATCGAAGATGTTCTCTGCAGCAAGGTCTTTATCAAAAAGAGCTTTATCTACACTGTCACCACACTCAACAACTGTTGAATTGACAGCAGTTTCAGGCTCTGCCGTATTCACTAGACTCGGTTCGGAAGCTGTTGTGACTAATTCAATTCCTTGAATATTCTGAGTATCAATACTAGCGACCGATACCTCGATACCAGCAACAGATTCTGAAGTGTGTATAAGAGACGCTTGAGCGGTTGATACTGTTTGAGTTTGTGGCTCGACCTCAGCATTCACTATCTCAACGTTTAAGCTGCCAGCGTTAAATCCCTGACTCTGCGCCTGACTTAGAATCACCGCCTGTTCGACAATTAATGCCGCATCCGCTTCGAGCTCAGCATCAAGTGCCTGCTCTGCGGTATCGGCAGGCTCAATTAATGCTGTTTTTTTTTCAGCTGTATGTGATTCAGCAGTATGTGTTTCAGCAAACTGTTGTTCATTTACATCAAGAGCTTGCGCTGCAGCAGTTGCCGCAACTGGCATTTGCCCTGCGGGTAAACTGATCTCAGCGACAGCATCAGGCTGCCAGCGCTTTACTGGCTTTTCCGGCACAAACGCCACAGCGCGTAATAGCGCCATCTCAAGACCCGATTTAGGATCCGGTGCATGGGGTAAGTCTTTGCGGCCTGTTAATAAAATCTGATAATAAAGCTGCACTTGTTCCGGCTTAAGCTGTTCGGCAAAGGCGCGAATTTGTGCGCTATACAAGGATTGCTGCGCGCAAGCGGGGGCAAATTGGGTCAAGGTAATTTGATGTAACAACTCAAGTAAACTGCGTAGCACTTCTTGGGCATCTGCGCCGTACGCGAGCACTTGGGCACAGGTATGCATTAACACACCAATATCGGCATCGGTTAAGGCTTTAAGCAAGGCAACTACATGCTGCTCATCAATACTGCCCAGCATAGTTTGCACTTGAGTGAGCATCACATTGCCGCCACCAAAGGCGATCGCTTGATCGGTCAAACTCAAGGCATCACGCATACTGCCATTGGCGGCTTTGGCAAGAAGCTTTAAGGCTTCAGCATCAAAGGGAAACTGCTCTTGGGTCAAGATATGATTGAGCTGAGTGCCAATTTCGCCTTGGGTAAGGCTTTTTAAATTGAATTGCAAACAACGGGATAACACAGTCACGGGCAGTTTCTGTGGATCGGTTGTCGCCAAAAGAAATTTAACGTGCTCGGGGGGTTCTTCTAAGGTTTTTAGCAGTGCGTTAAAACTGCTGCGCGACAGCATGTGCACTTCGTCGATGAGATAAACCTTAAAACGGCCACGGGTCGGACGATACTGCACATTGTCTAACAGCTCACGGGTATCATCGACCTTAGTGCGAGATGCGGCATCGACTTCAATCAAATCGACAAAACGACCTTGGGCGATTTCCATACAACTGCCGCAAACACCGCAGGGAGTCGCTGTCACACCTTGTTCACAGTTTAAGCCTTTGGCAAAGAGTCGCGCTAAACTGGTTTTACCGACACCGCGCGTTCCCGTAAACAGGTAAGCATGGTGTAAACGCTGCTGGCTTAACGCATTGGTCAAGGCATGCAAAACATGGCTTTGGCCAACCATTTGATCAAATGTGGCAGGGCGCCATTTTCTGGCTAACACCTGATATGACATGGAACTCCCCAGAGTATGTGATACAAAAGCGGGAGCATGCGCCCCGAGAACTTTGAAAGATAACATGCCATGATTTGACATGCCATCAAACTATCCCAAGGCGCCTTTAGCTGCAGATTTATTCGCCTTCAAACTCACAAAGTTTAACCAACTCAAGCCCTAATGCGGTTAAACGGGCTTCACCGCCTAAATCAGGTAATGAGATCACAAAGGCCGCATGTTTAACTTCACCGCCGAGTTGGCGAATGAGTTTAACGGTTGCTTCGATAGTACCGCCAGTGGCGAGTAAATCGTCAACAACGAGCACTTTGTCATTTGGATTAATCGCATCAGTATGAATTTCTAGGCTATCGTGACCGTATTCCAGTTCATAGCTTTGGCTGATAGTCGCACGCGGTAATTTACCCGGTTTACGCACAGGTACAAAACCGATACCCAATTCCAAAGCCAACGGTGCACCAAATAAGAAACCACGGGCTTCAGTGCCCACAATTTTGGTAAAGCCTTGACCACGATAATGTTCAACTAACAAGTCGATGGTCGCTTTATAGGCTGCTGCATTCTCAAGCAAACTGGTGACATCTCGAAATAAAATCCCTTCCTTAGGATAATTAGGAATCGTTTTAATGCTTTGCTTTATCAAGGATAAGGTTTCTGTATTCATAGCCATCATATTTGCTTAATAAGTTACTTAATCAATTCACCAACCTAGCGGTGGCGGTATAAAACAAAACGTCCACACTGGGTGGACGCATTGTCGAAAGTCGGACAAAGCTTATGCCGCTTTAGTTTTAGTTGCAACAATCACAATGCAGAAGTGATGGAAAGGTTATCAATTTGTGCCTTAGATCAAACCCTGTTGGCTCTCAGTTAAATCGCCTCAACAAGAACACGACTAAACTTTCAGTCACAGCACTTGAGCCCATTCAATCACTCAATCATCCCTCTATTTCAGGTATACCTTTAAGATACCAAAGTAGGATCAACGCCATGACAAACAGCAGACCTTTTACCCAAAGGATAGGGACCACAATAATACTGACACTAAAACTGAGTGCGCTAACTATCATGGCTTTGCGTTTCAATCCCGTACGCATTGCTCGCTGCTCTTGCCACTGGGTTAAGGCATCGGCAAACCAGGGATGTGTCATCAACCAATGGTGTAAACGTTCACTCGAGCGGGCAAAGCAGAAGGCAGTAAGCAAGATAAAAGGCACGGTCGGTAATATCGGTAGCACGATACCGACTAAACCTAAGACTAAAGCGGTTAAGCCTAACAGTAAAAATAATCCACGCTTTAATACCATAGGTTTAAATGCCCTTTATCGGAAAAACAAAAGCCACTCGAAGAGTGGCCAATAGGCTACGCGCTAGAGATTAACGCTCGCTTAAATTAAACCTAAATGCTTTAACCAAGACAGACTTGCTGGCAGAGTCGGCAACAGTAAAACTAAAATAAAACCAATAAAATACAAAAAATTAAATGGGTCTTTAAACGGCTGACTACTCATTACAGCTCCTCTAGTATGTGCAAGTATAAGTGCGCAGGAATCGTACAGTGATTGAGATCACAAAACGGCCGACATTGTAGCGGTTTGTCAAATTAATAAAAACCCTCTAAATGTAGGGTTATTGCATTTATTTCGGCAATAAACCCAACCTTAAGACTGACGTCCGCGCACTATCCCTTTGGCCGCTAATTGCTCGAGTAACTGCATACAACCTTGCTCAATAATCTCTGGCACCATTTGAGGGTAAGTGATTGTTAACCAATCAACTATCTCTTTAAAACCCGCTTGGCCTTGAGCTTGAAGAAATGCCAGCACCTGCGCGCTTAAGGGATTTAACTGTAAGAAGCACACTTCACAATCGGCATCTTGATAGAGACAAAAAAACACTGGCGTATCGAGTCGTTGCTGCGGCCGATAATCCTGACGAATGTGCTGCACCTCAAAATGATACTGCGCCACCCTCGCCGTCTGCGACAAACATAAAGCCTGCGTCGACATTTGCGCTAGGCTAAGTTGAGATTCATCCCCACTCGCCTGTGCGACCGCAACGGCCAACTCCAGCCATTCATAGTGCGCTAATTCGAGCATAAAAACAGGATCATTTGCCGTGGGCTGATATTCCTGCTGTAAAAAATCTAAAAACTCACCCGCGATATCGATAAAGATGGGCGATTGGCAATCATGTTGACTGAAAAAACGCTGCACCAAAGTCAGCCAATCCTCCTCAGAATACAAACTTTTCAGCACGGGGAAGCCGTTCGACACAAATCCCAGCACATTATTAAAAAATAACTCGCGGTAAACCTGCATACGCCGGAAATCAGTATCCACGGGCAATGGCGAAGATGGATCGCGGATATAATCGATAAAGGATTGCTGCACTTGCTTAAAATCCATTAGGCGATCCTCTTTACGGCATGAGCACTATTTTGGGCATGGGAGCTGGACGCCGCCATTTGATAACCGTGAATTTGATTTATCTCGAGCAACAATTCAGCGGTTGTCGGCAAATTAAAGTCACGCTCAAGCAAAGTCGGTTTTACCCCATGCAAAGCATAACAGCGCTGTAATAATGTCCAGACGGGATCGTTAATGGCGGCGCCATGGGTATCAATGAGCAGATCTTCAGCTTGTTTGTAGTGCCCAGCAATATGCAAATAGGCGATGCGCTCCGTCGGCATGGCCTGTAAAAAGGCATCGGCATCGTATTGATGGTTTATCGAGTTCACATAGATGTTGTTCACATCCAGTAGCAGTTTACAATCGGCTTCTTGCAGCACGGCATTAACGAATTCAAGTTCTGTCATTTGCGCACCTGGAGCGGCATAAAAAGACACATTTTCTAAAATAAGCGGCCGCTCTAGAATATCTTCTACTTGCTTGACCCGCGCCGCCACATGCTTCACCGCAGCGTCGGTAAAAGGGATAGGCATTAAATCATATAAGTGACCTTGCCCTGAGCAATAACTTAAATGTTCGGAATAGACTTGGATTTGATGTAAATCCATAAAGGTTTTGATATTTTTTACAAACGCGAGATCTAAAGGTTCAGGGCTACCAATGGATAAACTCAAACCGTGGCAGTAGAAAGTATGTTGCTCAGTCAACTCACGAAATTGGCGGCCAAATTTACCACCTAAGGTCATCCAATTCTCAGGTGCCACTTCAAAAAAATTAATAGCATCAGGCACCTGTAAACAAAATTCACTGAGCATTTCTCGTCTTAATCCCAGCCCTACCTGTGTCGTATTTTTTTGATCATTCATAGAACCTCACGAATGCTAACCTGTAATCGCTTAAGAATAAAACACAAGAGACCAGCGCTGGCTGGCCTCTTTAGGCTCAATTATCCCAATAACTGCAGGGATAAAACAAACCCGCTTTACTTCACTTCTTTTTTAACGGCTTCGACTTTAGCATCCACTTTTTCGGCGGTTTTCTTCATATCAGCGCCACATTTTGCTTCACCACACTTACCTTCATGGGCCTTATCAGCGGCTTTCTTCATGTCAGCACCGCATTTCGCTTCGCCACATTTCCCCTCATGAGCTTTATCTGCAGCCGCTTTTTTCATCTCAGCACCGCATTTAGCCTCACCACACTTACCTTCTTTGGCTTTTTCAGCGGCGGCTTTCTTCATGTCTGCGCCGCATTTGGCTTCACCACATTTGCCTTCTGAACCGACAATTTGATAGCCCGCATCCATAGCTTCAAAACCAAATGGGTTAGTTTGTGCATTGACAGCAAAAGCTGAACTCATCACAACTGAACCTAACGCTACTGCAACTGCTGTTTTTTTAACTGAATTCATAAATAATCCCTTCTTGTTTATTGAGTAATAATGACCAACAACAGTTTAAGTAGCTGGCTTACAACAAAAGACCTGCCTTATTTCGATTCTATTGCAAAAAATATCACTAAGTCACAGAAATGGTAAAAATATCCTGCTAGGACAATCAGTTTAGCTTGGATTTTATTTATTGGCGTACCTATTCATCCTCCTTCACAAGGCCACTTTGTAACTTAGGGCTGATAAGGTAGAATGCTCGCCCTTTGCAACAGATATGGGTTTACTGCAGTGCGTGTGATTTTGGCTCCAATGGAAGGCGTAGTAGACGCTTTGATGCGTGACATCCTATCGACCATCAATCCCTACGATTTGCTCGTCACCGAATTTGTGCGAGTGGTAGACCAACTGCTGCCTGAAAAGGTCTTTCTCAAACTGTGTCCTGAACTGCTCAACAACGGCAACACCCCTTCAGGTACGCCAGTACGAGTACAATTGCTTGGTCAAGAACCCCAATGTATGGGCGAAAATGCCCTGCGTGCCATTGAGCTAGGCTCACACGGTGTTGATGCAAACTTTGGCTGTCCAGCAAAAATTGTTAACCGCAGTAAAGGTGGCGCCGTATTATTGCAATATCCTGAGAGTGTGCACGATATTGTCAAAGCCATGCGTCAAGCAGTACCAAAAGAGCATGCCGTAACGGCCAAAATACGTTTGGGCTACGAAGATAAGTCACTGTTTATGGAAAACGCCATTGCTGTGTATGAAGCCGGTGCAACTGAACTTGCCATCCATGCGCGCAGTAAAGTCGACGGTTACAGACCGCCAGCCTACTGGGAATACATCACCGAAGTGCGCAAACGTTTGCCGATCCCAGTGATCGCCAACGGTGAAATTTGGAACAGTGACGATGCTAAGCGTTGTATCGAGGTCACGGGCTGCGACAGTATCATGATCGGCCGCGGGGCAATTTCATTGCCGAACTTGGCTGATACTATCAAGACAGGAGCTACTCCTTATACTTGGGCGCAAACCTTAGGGCTCATGCTCAGTTATACCCAAAGGGAACTCAATGGCCGTAAGAGTGACTATTATCCAGCCCGGATCAAACAGTGGTTCACCTATCTCAACCGTCAATATCCCGAAGCCGATACCTTGTTTAGGGAACTGCGAGTCTTTAAAACAACGGAAGAAATAGTCCGCGTATTAGAAACGGCGCAACGGAACTTATGCGACGAATAATCGCGACGATATTTATGATAAAAGGGCTTTTGCCGTAGCACATATAATGCGATAAGAATGAAGTACTTTTTCGATTTTTAACGGCTAAAAAACCGAAAATGTGGCAGATACTTGATCTTTATCATAGTCGTTGATAGTGGAACTATTAGACTGGACGCCTAGAGTCAAATGAAATAGGCGATTTTACGTGAGCACCACCCATATCAGACATGAATTGTCAGAGCTTGAAGCTAATCTAAGGAAAGAAATAGGCGCGCTCCCTCTGTTCCTCGAAGCCATAGGGGAGCATTACGCTAGCCTGAGTCTGGCAGAATTAATTGATAAATTGGCTCAGACACCACTGGCTGAACACCCACTATTTTGCCGATTAAATAAACTTGATGCCGCCTTTTGCCAGCTCGACTTAGGTCTCTACGGTCTTTGCTCGGATTGTGAGGCAGAAATTGAAACTGAACGCTTAAGCCAAGATCCCACCGAACAACGCTGCACCTCCTGCGCCGAGCATTATCAGCATGAACACCGCCATGAACTGCGTCTCACACATTGATAGCGCTCATTCGACATCCAGTAAACTGCCTTATAAGCAAAAAAACCTCCGCAAGCGGAGGTTTGAGTTATCCAGGGAGGGCGGACAACCTAAAACTTCTGGTTTATCCTCAGGTAATACGTTCTACCTAACACATCATATAAACCCACATTCACATCGCGATAATCGGCGTAGGTGTAATAGTTTGGTGTTTCAGCATCAAACACATTATTCACCCCTACTGTGATAGAGCCGTTATAAGCATGGGTATAACCAAACTGAATGTTATGTTTAAAGTAATTATCGTAATCAACATAACGGTCGGTTTCTTCTAGCTCGTTGAAATAACTTGCTGATTGACTACCGATATAAACAACTGTCCATGCGGCAGAGAAATCATCGTATTTCCAACTGGTCGCAAAGTTACCGCGCCAATCGGGCGAGTCTGTCGTTCCTGCGTAGTCGATCATGTCTGCTTCAGCGTTATCCTGCTTTTTAAAATCAAGCACATGAGTTAAATCCAGTTTGAAATTGAAATCCCCAAAGCCTGTTTCTAAGTTATAAGCCGTAACAAAATCGATACCTGAGGTCTCAACTGTAGCTAAGTTACGAACTCCCGCTTCAATATACTCAATCTTGCCATCTGGACCACGGGTCACATAGGGAGACGATCCATTCTTGATTTCATCGCGCAGGATATCATCTACATCAATCGACTCAATTTTGTTGTCGTAGGTGATTGAGTAATAAGATAACTCCAAGTTCCATGCGTCAGTGACATTCCAAACGCCGCCAAAGGTTAACGAGTTGCCCTCTTCTGCCTCTAGATCAGGATTCCCTCCATACCAGGTTTTGTGTTGATTATTAGTCGCGCAATATATGGCATCCACGTTACCAGGTTCATTACACCATAAAGAATCAACACCCTTCTCAAAACTCAAGGATTGAGACGAGAACATTTCGCTCATATTCGGCGCACGGAATGAGTCACCATAGCTAGCACGCAGTAATAACGTGTCTATAGGACGCCAGCTTAAACCAAACTTAGGCACCACGGCATCGAAGGTCGATGAATTAACGACTTCCCCCTGAGGCCCTGTGAGAGTTCCTTCCTGCTCATAGCGCTCATAACGTACTGCGGCAGAAAACTCAACATTCGCAGGTAAGCCTACTTGGAGTTCCAAATAAGCGGCGCTACGGTCACGTGTGGCATCCACATCATCACCCCCCGAACCGCCGGAGATAATACCCGCGGCCGATTCTGGATCACTGGTTTGCTTAAACTTGATCATTTCATATTCAAGACCACCGACCATAGCGACCGAAAGATCACCGTCATCGAGCAGTAAGGTCGAAGCAAGACCATCCAATTGAGTACTTTCAAATTTGCCCTGATAAACCCCAGTATGCGCAGCTTTACGATACAGATCTGTCATCTGTTGATCCCACTGCTCATAACTCATTCCAGAGGTATTGAAAATATCATATTGCTCTGAATCAATTTCTTGCTGAATAATATCGTCGTTCAGTAAATTATAATTAAAACTGTTTGTTGTTGATGTTGCGTGCTGGGCATTTAATTCCCAGTCGATACCATTCCCTGAATCTATTGTACCAACAAAGCCACCTAGAATATCAAAGTTGTTGGTTTCAGTTAATGTATCTCGCTCGCCAAGTTGCGCGCCTCGCATAGAAATAACTAATTCTTCGCCAATTGGATTATACTTATTATCGGCACTCATCACAGGGGTATTCGTTGATACTGGCGTACCCGCATAACGGGTTTCAGTTTCTGCTAATGAAGCAGAAGCACGACCTCGGAATTTTATATTCTCTGAAATTTCATAGGAGAAATTAGATAACAGCGAATTACGAGTTTGATCGCCAAATAACTTAGTGACATTACCATGATTATATAAACAACGACCATCACCTGAGTCTATGGTATTTTCCGTTTTTTCACATATATCTGAATTACTATACCAGCTACCATTGCCTGGTCCATATTTACCGTTTGGTACTGAGCTATATCCACTATATGCGTTATAACTTGAATCGTCCATTCGCCAAATATCACGATCCATTACAGCTTTAGTATCATAATATTCATAGGTTAGCGTGATATTGCCTTTATCAGTATTAAAGCCCGTTGCAAGTGATAAACGGTTGGCATCGCCTCCTTCAACACTTGGCTGCTCAGTGCTGTAATCAAACTGAAACCCTTCAAACTCCTTCTTAGTGATAATGTTTATCACGCCCGCAACCGCATCGGAACCATATACTGCCGAGGCGCCATCGCGCAGGATTTCAATACGCTCCACGATAGCCATAGGGATAGAAGATGTATCGGCCACAGAGCCAGAGCTCGAACTAGTGCCCGGCATACGGCGTCCATCTAATAACACTAATGTCGCAGACGATCCTAAACCACGTAAATTGACATCACTGGTTGAGCTTGCTCCTGATCCATAGCCAGAAATACCACGCCAAGAACCAAAGCTGTTTATCGCAGAGTTATTCAATACGTCAGCAACGGTTTTTTCACCCGTCATGGCAATATCCGCAGCATTAATGACAGTCACGGGTGAAACAGTTTCCATATCAACTTGTTTAATACGAGAACCCGTCACTTCAATGCGTTCAACTTTCGCATTTTCTTCTGCTGCATTTACCGCTGCAGAAAAGCCTATTCCAGAAAAAACCACACTGCTTGTCGCCACTGTAATTAAACTAGTACGAACGGCTTTGGCCGTTAAACTTAAATAGCGCATTAATCTCTCCTTGAGGTAAATAAAACCCTATGTTTGTTATTTTTATATTTGGCAAGCGAACTCTATTTCGCTGCAGGGATAATGTTAATACGCAACATCTAAGTCAACCATTAAAAACAATTAATCTCAAATCAAAACAAATTGACACAAAATAAATCAACTTGAATATAAGATATCCGGATATACATCATGGGGTTAAGCAATACAGACCTGTTGAATATATTAAATATTTAATTTGATACAATAAATCTTAATTGTTAACTAAAAGAATACCGAGAAACTCACGCCACAAATGAATCAAAGTGTATCGAAAATAAAGCGCTGAATATTAATTTACACTTAGTTCAATATTAATTAACCATAAAAATGCCACTCATTTGAGTGGCATTAATATTGAAACACTGAGTAATGATTGATTACTTAAAGTTGGCAACCTTCAACACTTTTTGAGTTCTCATAAACAATATCGCCTACAGGATTGTAGTCAGCAGCTTTAATCACTTGTTTCTCTTTCAAGAAAGAATAGAGTAAATCAGCATCAACAAAACCCGTTTGAATTGGGCTGGTTAGTTTAGGATAACCGTCACCACCCGCAGCATTAAAGCTAGGTACAGTGAACTTATAAGTGGCTGTTGGGCTAAAATCCTTGCCACCAATGTCGCTGATGTTGGCTGTTTTAGCCACACAGTCAATGGTCATTTTCACACCAGTGATTTGTGCATAACCACCAGAACCAACTTGAAGACTGCCGACTGCGCCTAAATAAGCCGCAACTTCAGTACCCGTCATTTCGTTAAGGGTAACCATATTACCAAATGGCTGAACAGTCAGCACGTCACGGTAACTAATGTTGCCTGGTTGGATAGATGCACGTACACCGCCTGAGTTCATTACACCAAAATCAGCAGTCACTTTAGCACTTTGTGCCATCGCTAACATACGGCCTAAGTTAGTTTGCTTATTACGCACGTTTGCACGCTCACCATCTAACAGGGCATCCGTTGTCGCAATGACTTCGTCTAACTTAGCTTGACCTTTCTCTTGATAGTAAGAAAGCAGCTCTTTTAACTCTGAATCCGGTTCAATTTTAGTGCCAGCTAAGTCAGCAGTTTTCTTACCAGCATCATCCAGTTTGCGCATATTCACAGGGACAAGCTTGTAGCTCGCTAGATGGAGTTCACCGTTAAAGTATTCAAAATCTGCACGGCCAACATATTTACCCCATTCATGGGCTTGCATGATCCAAGTGCCATTTTGTTTATCAGGTGCACATGCATCACCAGGCTTAAAGGCTGCATAAGCTTTGTTGTCAGTTCCCGGTTCCATACACACTGGATTCTGTGAATGACCACCGATAACAACTTGTAAATCCCCTTCTTTCAATGCGCGAGCCATAGCTACATCGCCAGGGGCATTACTACCATTTTTACCATCCGCGTAATGACCCATGTGCGTGGTAGCGAAAATGATATCTGCCGCTTTGGCATCTTTAATTTCTTTAATCACTTTAGCAACTTCCACCTTGGGATCGGTGAATGTTAGATCGCTAATGTATTCTGGGTTACCAATCTTAGCAGTGTCTTCTGTCGTTAAACCAATAACAGCAACTTTAAGACCATTAACGTCAAATACTTTATAGGCATCAAAGTAACGCTCACCAAGAGTACCATCGGCATTTTTACGGTAAATGTTCGCCGCTAACATAGGGAATTCAGCAAGGCGACGCTGCATATCAAGTACTGATAACGGATTGTCAAACTCATGATTACCAACAGCCATGGCGTCATAACCGATTTTATTCATGCCCGTAAAGTCTGGTATGGCATCTTGAAGATCAGATTCTGGTACACCCGTATTAATATCACCACCAGATAATAATAAGGTTTGACTGCCATTCTTACTCACTTCTGCACGAATTTGATCAACTAGAGTTTTCTGAGCGGCTAAACCGTATTCACCATCACTGTTTTCCCAGAAACGGCCATGGTTGTCATTGGTATGTAAAACGGTAAACGTTTTACAAGCACTTCCCGCTTCAGCACACGTTGTTGGAACTTTATCGTCATCACTATTATTACAACCCGCAAGTGCAGCGAGAACAGCAGTTGCAACTAATCCTTTAATAAGCATATGTCTCATTACATCAACCCCTTGATTTTAATTATTTTATCATAGAAAGATTGCCGTGAACTCCATCAAGTTCAGCGCCACGGATAATAGCAAATAATAAAGATAAATTGTGTCATTTTTATTAAAAACTTGACATTTATATGAAATTTGGCGGGCATTTTAAGAAGGATTTGTTTCATATAAAAAATAAGCTGAATGACTGATTTTTATATATTTACAGAATACAAAATAAAAATGGAATAAATGGATTTTAATCGTTTGTTATAAATAACTTAGGAAATATGAAAAAACATCGCGATTGTTCCTTTAAAAAAACAAGCATGGGTAAATTTCAACTTACCGCATGCTGCTTTTATCAGCAATTAGACTTATCTACATTTCAAATCGCTGTAATAACCACTTAGAAATCGCTTTCAATTGTTCAGGAATGACAGAATGAGGCATTGGATAAGTCTGCCACGTAACATGATAGCCGCCCGCCGTTAAGGCTTCTTTTGCTAACATTCCAGCGGATAATGGTACAACATCATCCTGTAGACCGTGTTGCTGTAATATGGGTGTATTGCGATTCGCCGCACTTAATTCAGCGGGTAACACATCGCCCGTCGGTAAATAGCAAGACAACGCCATAATCCCTGCAAGTGGCTCAGGGAAACGCAGTCCAGAGAATAAACTCATGACTCCACCCTGACTGAATCCCGCTAATACGATACGTTGGCTCGCAATACCCGCTGCGATTTGTTCATTAATTAATGCGGCAACCATTTTCTCCGACTCAAGCACGCCTTGCATATCGGCTCTGTCATGCAAATCCATGCTTTTAATATCGTACCAAGCGCGCATAACGTAGCCACCATTAATGGTCACGGCTTGCTCTGGTGCATGGGGAAAAATAAATCGAATAGCATGATCTACAGGTAAGCCTAATGCAGGCACTACGGGAGCAAATCCGGCCCCCGAATCCCCTAATCCATGTAACCAAATAACCACAGCCGTAGCAGGAGTCTTAGGTTCGACAACAATACGCTCAAGAGAAACTGACATACTAAAAATTCCCAATTCGATATTAAACACTCATCAACTAAAAAATGATGATAAATCTATACGTTAAACACTCATCACCACTCGGGCACAGGTTATTCAGCATCCATGCCCAGCACATCTTGAATCGCACGTAACTGAGTATTTGAGTCCAATACTAAGCTCCAACGTACACCGCCACCATCGGCGATCAGCATAGGAGGCTGACGTCTCAAGCCGATATCCTCAGCACTCGCTTGCAGTACGATACTGGCAACGTTGAGGCGCACTTGAACCTCGAACTCAGTAACGATTAACTTACCCTGCGAAAAATCTAACACCATTATGATAACCGCCCTATGTGAAAACGCCGTCATCATAGCAAACTTGTGCTCTTTTACCGATGGCATTTCCTGACCAACATTCAAGCCATTAAAGTTTGATTACATTTGAGCTAACAGTGAGATAACAAATCCAGTGAATTATCAGGTAAACTTTTGCGCTATATCTTTTGTGCTATATAGAGTGGGTTAACAGAAAACCAAGCTGAATTGATGGTCTTATCACCCCAAACTCGAACTAACATACTTCATCATTAGGCTACTATAAATAATGCTTTCACTTCGTCGAACCGTCCTTTGCAGCCCCCTAGTCTTTGCCCTGCAACTACTTCCCTCCACTTATGCCAATAGCGCTCCAAATACCTTAACCACTGAGCCTACTGCCACTGTTGTACAAGCTGATACGCAGCAGAACCAAGATGCACTGACCTACGCCAATTACACTGAAGTCAGCGTGAGTCATTTGGAACTAGCCCTTACCGTCGATTTTAAGCAAAACCGCTTATCCGGTGAAGCCACCCTCGATTTAGCTTGGCATAAGGCGGGGAAAGAACTCATCTTAGATACTCGAGATCTGACGATTAACAGCGTAAGTGCTTTAAATACAGCTGGGGAATGGCAAAGCGTGCCCTTCACGTTAGCCAAAGCGAGCGATGTAAAAGGCGCCGCGCTAACCATCAAACTTGCTGATGAAAATAGTCAAAAGGTCAAAATCAATTATCACACATCGAATAATCCGTCTGGTATTCAATGGTTAACCCCTGAGCAAACCCAAGGTAAAGAGTTGCCTTTTATGTTCAGTCAGAGTCAGGCGATTCACGCCCGCAGTTGGATCCCACTGCAAGATACGCCAGCCGTTCGCCAAACCTATAGCGCAATAATTACTGCCGATAAAGCCATCACTGTGGTCATGAGTGCCGATCGCAAAACCCTGTCGAGCACTCAGACCCAATTCACTATGCCGCAGGCTATTCCAGCTTATTTGATTGCTATTGCGGCAGGACATTTAAAGTTTGCACCCTTAGATAACATCTCGGGCATTTGGGCTGAGCCAGAGATCCTCGACAAAGCGAGCAAAGAATTTGCCGACACGCCAGAAATGATCCAAATCGCGGCTAAACGTTATGGCGATTACCCTTGGGGACGTTATGACTTACTTATCTTGCCACCAAGTTTCCCCTTTGGCGGCATGGAAAACCCGCGTTTGTCTTTTATTACACCCACAGTGATCGCGGGTGATAAAAGCTTAGTGAGCCTCATCGCCCACGAACTTGCGCACTCGTGGTCGGGTAATTTAGTGACGAATGCCACTTGGCGCGATCTCTGGCTTAATGAAGGTTTTACGACCTATGTTGAGAATCGCATCATGGAAGACCTCTATGGCCGCGACCGGGCACTGATGGAGCAAACCATCGGCTACTCTGAATTGCTTGCCGAACTTGAAGAGCTCACTCCTGCCGATTCAGTGCTACATCTCGATCTCGGTAAACGTTCGCCCGACGAAGCCTTCAGCGGTGTCCCTTATGTAAAAGGCCAGTTGTTCTTAATATTTTTAGAGCACAAATTTGGCCGTGAACGCTTCGACATTTTTGTGAAAAGCTACTTCAATCATTTTGCGTTTCAGAGTATTACTACGGCGCAGTTCCGTGAATATTTATCTTTGAATCTATTAAACAAATATCCCCATCTTGTCAGTGAAGGCGAAGTGGATACTTGGATTGAAGGTCAAGGTTTACCGTCATTTCTTGTGCCGCCCAATTCCCATGCCTTCGATGATATCGATGCCCAAAGACAAACTTGGCTCGAGGGTAAACTCAGTGCAAGCGAGTTGAAAACCAGCACTTGGACAGTCCACCAGTGGTTAAGATTCATCAATGAAATGCCAAGGATCAATCTAGATCAAACCAAACTTGCCGAGCTAGATAAGGCGTTCCATTTTACGGGCACTGGCAACAGTGAAATTGCTTTCGCATGGTATTCACTCGCCCTAGACAACGGCTATTACGCAGTACTACCCGCATTAAAACAACACTTAACCCATATTGGCCGCATGCGCTTAATCGTGCCTTTATATCAAAAGCTAGCAAGCTCAGATAAATACGACTGGGCCAAGAGTGTCTATCTCAGTGCTCGCAGCGGCTACCATCCCCAAACCCAAGCAAGCCTAGATATGATGTTTGCCGACAAACCACTCGAGCATGAACATAGCCATTAGCGAGATAAGGAGCCATTAGCACCATAAAAACAAAAAGCCCAAACCTAGGTTTGGGCTTTTGCTATTCAGTCTTAAGACTCGATTCATTCAACTCATACTGAACTTATACTCAACTCACATTGAGTCAGATAAAGCCAAGTTCGAAGCCGAGCCTGAAGCCTAAAGATTAGTGGTGATGACTACCTGCACCATGGGCATGACCGTGGGCGATTTCTTCATCACTCGCATCACGGGCACCTACGACTTCAATATCAAATGTCAGTTCGCGGCCGGCTAATGGATGGTTTACATCCACAGTCGCCATAAACTTACCCATTTTAACGATAGTCACTTGGCGCTGACCTTGGTCGGTATTAACCACTGCTGTCATGCCAGGTTTCCACACAGTCGCGCCCAATAAATGCTTAACTGACACACGTTGGTGTGCGTCAGCATCCGCTACACGCTCACCGTAGGTTTCAGCGGCAGGCAAAGTCACAGTGAACTTTTCACCTATAGCTTTACCGTTTATCGCGTTTTCTACACCTGGCATCATGTTGTCATGACCGTGTAAATAGGCAATAGGATCGCGACCTTCGTTCGTCTCGATCACTTCACCTTTCTCGTCGCGCAGTGTGTAGTTAAACTGCACAACCATATCGTCTTTAATGCTCATCGAATATCCTTTGATTTTCTTCGATTTCAATTGTGGGCCGAGCTTAACAAAACTGCGCTTTTCACTCCACTTTTTTATCCGGCCTCAAAGCACTCAAAACCCGCAGCGAGCGCTCTTTGGCTACAGTAGCTACTGTAACTAAAGTGATAATCCTAAAGCGGTAAACACCTCTGGGCTTGGGAAGCCATCGGCAATCATCTGTTTGCTACGTTGAAAGGCTTGCAACCCTGCCATAGAGTTACGTCCCAACACGCCATCAGGCTTACCAACATCAAATCCAGCCTCGTTCAGTTTTGTTTGCAGTTGCTTTACTTGCTCGCGGCTTAAGCGTGGTTGCTCAGGCGGACTGACTGTCAAGGGTTGTCCACCATTAATACGATCGGCCAAGTGCCCAACCGTAATGGCATAAAATTCGGAGCGATTCCAACGCATGATCACATTAAAATTCTCATAACCTAAAAAGGCTGGGCCTGTGTGTCCCGCAGGCAAATACAGCGCAGCTTGAATATCGACGGCAGGCAAAGGTTGCCCATTCGACTGCGTTACATTGAGCGCTGCCCATTCCGATAACGACAAGGGCTGTTTCGCACCTAAATGACTGTAACTAAAATCCTTTGGCAACAAAACTTCACGCCCCCAACGCTGATTACGCTGCCAACCTAAGTGCTGCAAAAAGTTCGCGGCAGAAGTGAGCGCATCTGTGGTGCTATTCCATAAATCGGCCTTACCGTCCCCATCACCATCGACTGCATATTTGGCATACGCAGAAGGCATAAATTGCGTATGTCCCATAGCACCTGCCCATGATCCCACCATAGTGTCATCATCGAACTGATACTTTTCTTTCAGTTTTAAGGCTTGCATCAGCTCTATGGTGAAATAATTGCTACGGCGTGGCTCACAGGCCAAAGTCGCCAGCGAATTCAATACCGACATTTTGCCTTTATAGGAACCGTAGTTCGTTTCTAGTCCCCAAAAAGACAAGATATATTGCGGTGGGACGCCGTATTTTTGCGCTAATTGATTAAGTAAGACACTGTGCTTTTGCAGTAAACGGCGGCCTTCATTGACGCGCCATTCGGTCGCGCGCTTACTGAAATAATTATCAAATGTCTGGCTGAATTCGGGTTGCTGTTGGTCCAGCTCAATCACTCGAGGGACAAATTTCAAGTTCGCAATGGTAGAGTTTATCGTCGCCTCTGACAGGCCTTCTGCACGTGCCCGCGCTTGCAGTCCAGTCAAGCACATTGGAAACGCCTCAGCATTAGATTGTACGCTAGCACTGATATCGGGCATTTGATTGACTTCAGCAGCAATGCCACTTGCGTTAGTGCTGGTTGCGTTAGCACTCGCCGTTGGCGCACTTGAACAGGCACTCAGACTGACACAGGCGGCAATACTCGCAAACAGATAAGTTAACCCTTTAATTTTAATCAAATCAACAACTCCAATATTTGATCTCACAACAATCACACTGTTGTGGCTAAACACGACAATATTCCGTCTTCAAGAGGGAATTGCCCTAGAGAGATATTCGCCTTGGCATAACGAGTGAAAGGTTAGAATCCAAAACACCTTTAACGGCCAAGAGCATAGAAGACATGTTTCTCCGCCACGTAAAGCCCCTATCTGAGCCACATTTAGTCAGTAAAATAGCCAGTACCAAGGCGACTCATTACCAATAATCCTGACCCATAGTGACACGTAACACAATCCTTATCGCCATAAATACCTTGCGGCATAGGCTTATTGCTCAGTTATCCAACACAAAAAAAATCTTAACAAAGAATCCCTTGGTATCGCAGCACGTTACCGTATAATGGATAAGTTAACAGCACACATCAAAGAGACCTATCATGACTGAAATCAATGCGGCTTTGGCTGGCTTTATCAAAAATGTAAAACAACATCAGACGCTTTGGGGTCTAATGGATGAAACTGGCGAAGGCTGGGTCGTTTGTGATTCTTCAGAATTTGAAGACACAGATGTGATGCCATTATGGTCAAATGAAGCTACTGCAAAATCCCATTGCAGCGACGAATGGCACGACTATCAACCCGTTTCTATTTCATTAGAAGAATTTCTAGAATATTGGGTCTCAGATCTAAACGACGATGGTGTATTGATCGGTGTTGATTGGCAAACCGATGAAGATTGTCTTGAACTTGATCCGATTGTTTTAGCAAAAGATTTGGTTGATGTTGAAGAAGTTTAATCGCTTCAGTATGCCATTGATGACATCAAGGACTGAGGTGCTCATTCCTTGATGTCTGCTATTCCGCTTATCGATATTCCCTTCGACAAACGCCATACTTGCTGGTTTTGTGGCGAACCGAGCCATCAACACTTCGAATATATCGCACACACACATACACCACATGCTTCGTTAGCTGTGCCCGCCTGCAGCGAATGTTTGCGATTAGCCAAACAACATACTCTTAGCTCCATTTGGGATTGTCGTATGGCCGTCAAAGATGCACTGATGCGTATTTATGCGAAACACCTCGCCATTGGGATTAATTGGACCGAAGAAGAGCTTGCTGAGTCCGAATTCTCCTGCAAAGTGTTTGAAGGTTTTAAAAAAAGTGCTTGGATGATGTACCAAATTGCACGAGACCGTATCAATGCGCCCGGTTGGCCACTGGTATTAGAGGGCGAAGAAATTGACGACCAAGGTTATAACGCAGGTTTTGAATTCGATGGCGTGACTTTTAATTCAGTCAATGCCGCTATCCAATACTATTCGACGCAATTCACCTTAGATCCACAGTTTTTTGCCGAACTGGTAAGCCTCGTCGGTCGAGCAAGATTCAACTATGCCTTAAGGCTCGCCCGTATCCATATCGCCGCCGCCAAAGAAATGAAGCGCCAAGTATTAGACGATGTAGCAGCCGAATTAGCGTTATAATCGAGCGAGTTATAGGTAGTGGGTTGGCAAATGTTTGCAGAAAAGCAGTTAAAAAAGTAGTAGTTGAAAGAATGTGATTCAAAGACCGTATTAACAACTGTTATTAAAGCGTTCATTCAAAGCGCTGAACCTATCGATGATCGACTCAAGGTCAATCACCGATAGTACGAATCTCAAAATGCGATCAGTGATTAATCACTTGTCTTAATCTTTCTTGCACCACTTCCACCAGCAAATCTGGTTGGAACTTAGAAATAAACTTATCACAGCCCACTTTTTCAACCATGGCATGGTTAAAACTGCCACTCAACGAAGTATTTAAGGTGATGAATAAATCCGACATAGCTTTATCGCTACGCACTTCAGAAGTGAGCTTGTAACCGTCCATTTCGGGCATTTCGGCATCGGTAATCATCATCAATAATTCTTTGGCAACTTGTTTACCTTCATCGCGCCATTTCTGCAATAACGTCAGAGCTTGTAAGCCATCAGATGCCTCAATAATTTCGATACCCAGTTGGCCTAACGTTTCACGCACTTGACGTCTGGCGGTCGATGAATCATCCACAATCAGGATTTTTCTGCCTGGCATTTCATGGACTAAGGTTTCGTCGAGTACACCTTCAGATAAACGGATATCGTAGTGAATTATCTCCGCCAAGACTTTTTCTACGTCGATAATAGACACTAACTGCGACTGACCTTGATGCTCTATGCGAGTAATTGCCGTTAGATAATTATTACGTCCAGCCGTTTTCGGCGGCGGCATAATATCGCTCCAAGTCATGTTGATAATGTGTTCAACCTTACCGACTAAGAAACCCTGCACACTGCGGTTATATTCTGTGATGATCATATTGGCATCTTCGTTAGGCGGCACGGGCTTAAACCCTATGGCCGAACGTAAATCAATCACGGGGATAGAAATCCCGCGAATATTAGCAACACCAGAAATATGCGGATGACTACCCGGCATCGCATTCAAGGGAGGAAGCTTGACGACCTCTTTGACTTTAAAGACGTTAATGGCAAATAACTGCGTGGAATTAATGCTAAAGAGCAACAACTCAAGTCGGTTCTCACCAACGAGTTTGGTACGCTGATCTACGGTTGCAAGTACGTTTGCCATAATGCTGCTTCTCTACTCTTGAGGAAAATCCTTTCCCCACATGCGACGGATTAGCTCAAATTATAGCGGTAAACTCCCATGAAGAACCATGCCGAGAGTCTATTTTATCTAAAAATTACAACCACTCTCGCAAAGTTCGGCCATAAACTTCGTTTAGCGCATCTCAGATATCTGCATCCCTAAGCTTATATTTTCAGATAATACACGGCATTGCTAATATTTGGTCTTAGTGCTAACGCAATCATTTAATCCTAACGATTCAATTTAGGTTAAGCATCAACTCTAACACCTAACGCAATATTTTCTGGGCGAGCACCATACCCGCAAGATTAAAGGCATTTCTATCGCGGACAATCTCAAATCCCAGCTGGCGCAATACCGTTAGCAACTCACTATGATTAAAGCGATTCTGCTGTGGATGCTCAAATAAGCGCCGGCTCAATGGATTACAAATTGCGGCACGATATAAATCCTCTATCACAAAGTATCCGTTCGGTTTCAGCACCCTTGCAACTTCCTTAATGGCCGCTTGCCACTCTGGAATATGGTGGAATACGGCAAAATCAAACACCATATCAAACTCGCCATCGCCAAAGGGTAAACATGTTACATCAGCAACCGAGAAACTCAGCCCTTTTAATCCTTGCGGCCGAGATTGCCAGCAGGATTGTGCGGAGGCAACCATGTCAGGGTCGATATCCATGGCCGTGATATGTCCCGCGCCAAAATGTTCGCGGATCAACTGAATGCCGTTACCAAACCCACAACCTATTTCTAATGCGCGTTCGCACAAAGCCATAGGTTTTGGCATCATAGAGGTCAATAAGGGCGCTTCGAGATGATTTTGTAGCCAAAAACGTAATGGATGCTGAACGATCTTTTTCTCAAATGGATTTAATTTCATGCCATCCTCTCACTATGGGTAAACTACTGTTGAATAATTTTACTGATCGAACTGCCATTATGGTACGTAATGATAGGAACATAAGTTCACCAGAGGCCACGATGAAATTACCTCTTTTCCCATTACCTATTTGTTTATTGCCCGAAGGTTACACGCAACTGCGGGTATTTGAACCTAGATATAAGCGCTTGGTCGCCGAATCATTAAAGTCAGGCCAAGGCTTTGGCTTATGTATGCTTGAAGAGGATGGTAAAACCATTCAGCCCATAGGCACCTTAGTGCATATTATTGATTTTGAAACCTTACCAGACGGACTATTAGGGATCAGTATTCAAGGTTCAAAACGCTTTAAACTTGATAAAATCAGTGTCGAAGCTGATGGTTTAAAGCGCGGAGACGTCAGTTTAATCGACAATTGGCCTGCTGTACGTATTGCGACCGATGAACGTTACTTGAGTCAAATGTTACAAAACATTCTTAAGGAATATCCGCAACATCTCAAGCACTACCAAACAGAACAGTTCGATGATATCGCTTGGGTCTGCCAGCGCTGGCTAGAAATATTACCCGTACAAGCATCCGAAAAGTACACCTGCATTAATGCCTTAGATCATATTATGACCCGAGATCTATTGCGGGCCGTCATTAAATAATATTGTGAATGATCCTTTATTTAAGCCACTTCGTATTGATTGAAAGTTTGACAGCAAAACTGGGCTCAGAAGTACAACACACTTCTCAATTTTGTCGTTACTGATATCACACTCAGCACTCACGACTGGGATAAGAGCGAAAATAATGGAAAATATTCAATCACAAAGCAGGCAAACTCGGTATCATGTCCCAATCACGTCTCTGACTAATTCGGCTATGGATAACGAAATTCCAGCTTCCCAAACCTGCGAGCCTCAAGCGGATGCTTTAATCACGTTTATGCTACAAGTAGCAGACAACCGAGACAGAGCCGCCTTTGGTCACTTATTTCAGCATTTCATGCCCAAGATCCGAGCCTTTGGTTTACAAAGACTGAATCAACAAGGATTGGCGATGGATTTAGTACAAGAAACCATGACCAGCGTTTGGACTAAGGCTCATCTATATAATGCAGAAAAAGGGTCAGTGACAACTTGGGTGTTTACCATCATGCGTAATCAATGTTTCGATATGCTTAGACGGGTACAACACAATAGAGAAGATACTTTCGGTGATGATATTTGGCCGCTGTGTGATGCGACCATGGCTCAAGACACACTCACTGATCACAAGTTGACGGCTAAATTACTCCAACATCTTGATGCCCTTCCCATAGCACAAAGACAAGTTGTGCAAGGCATTTACATGCAAGAACTCACTCAACAAGAGCTAGCCGATGCCCTAAAGGTACCAATAGGGACCATAAAGTCCCGTTTAAGATTAGGGCTAGAAAAGTTGAAAAGCTTCTTGGAGACACACAATGATTAAGCATCATCCCCAACAAGAATTACTCGTCAGCCATGCCAATGGGAACTTACCTTTATCAATGGCGATAGCAATATCCGCACACTGCGACCTATGTGAGACTTGTCGAGAGCAGCTTGCCCTATTCACAGAACAAGCTGCAAATTTAGCATTAAATCCTGATGGCGGTCATGCTGCAAATGATACGGGCGAAGAGTTGATGCACAGAGAGTATGTTGAGGTGCAACACTCTGGCGACAATCAAGAATCGGCATTGGACATTGACGCTATGATGGCGCAAATCATGGCTCAACCGGCAGCGACAAATGTGCCTAATAACGCCCCTATCGATGTCGACATAAAGCAACAGCATTACACTGTGCCCTCGGTGTTTCGTCAGCATTTGGCCCGTCCATGGCAAATATTAGGCAAAGTCAGTCGCATGCGTTTTGATGTCGACGAAACGAACACCCGCGCTAGCCTATTGCATATAGATGCCCAAGGTGAAATCCCCCAACATACCCATAAAGGTTATGAACTAACACTATTGCTAGCCGGAGAGTTTTCCGATCTTAATGGTGACTATGTGCCAGGTGATTTTATCGTGCTTGACGGCCAACATCATCACTCACCGAAAACCATTACCGGTTGCTTATGCTACACAGTATTAGATGCACCGCTGCATTTTACCAAAGGTCTGAGTAAGCTACTCAATCCCATAGGTGAACTGATTTATTAAACCTTTTGACTGAGTTTTTAAACAACAGCAAACGCATAGATTCATTTATAAATTCAGTTTAATGAGTCCATTACATAACTGACTACGATTAATCCCATTAAAATGACCTATTTTAGTGGGATTTTTTATAACATTTACCTATAAAACGGCAATATTAACCTTAGTCAATTACCACAAAAATAAAAAACAACCCATAAACAGACCTAACTATACCTCTTTAAATCAAGTAAATAGCCACGAAAAATACACTTTAATTCAACATTAGCAAATAAATAATGACATCGAATAAAAATTAAACTTGCATAAGCTATTTTTATTGATATACTGCACGTCGTTTTGAGATACACCTTGTTGTTTACCTTTTTAACTCAGCCTGATATTTAGCAATCAGAGTTCGGTCCTCATAAAGAAAGCCTACTACAAGCAAAACCCCATAAGCTCAATCATTCGATATCACTAAAATCATGTGGTTATGTCTGTGAACTTACCGTTCTCCTTGTTGTCATAGTATTGTCATTAAGCTATGGTCAACTGGTTGAATCGAGTTATTCCATTGACGTAATCGACAACATGAAATATTTATCGATTAAGCATCTCTTGATTAATGAATCAAAGATGGGGTAACCTCGATACTCAATAGAACGAATCTTTCGCACAATTGCTAAGGATATTTTATAGTTACAACTATCTCACCTATGGGTGAATTAACAAAAAGGAGTGTGGCATATGTCATACAAAATTAATGGACATGAAATTACAGTGAACTTCCCTGTAGATTCAATCTCAGTAAATAAAACCTCAATTGCTTTTACCGATCGTCAAGGTAAAAACAGACAGACTTTTTCTAAACGTACAGAAGCCATCAGCTTTATGAAATGGTTATTGTCCGCGAACAAATAAGTCAAAAAGTAAGTAAAACGATAAGTTAAAAATTAATACCGCAGTACCCGTTTACTCAAGTGTATTTAATCGGTTTCCATTATCTTCGCAGTACCGAGCACTTAAGTAGACTGATAGCCGAATGTCACGAACACGCTATCCTTTTTTACGTCATTATGACGAGCACATTTGGTTCAGGCTGTATCTCTCTCACACAGATACCTGCCGAACCAAATGAGTCAAATCCAGCGTTAGATCACCTCTTTCCATTGCAGCATCCGCTAATATTCATACACATGAATACTGTTCAGCACATCATCTATGCCAAAACCCAATACTCAAATTGCCATGCAAACCTTGATAAACCAGATCAAAGAGACTATTCCACTCAATTTAGAAGAAGCACAACTGTGCCAGGGACAATGTTTAGGTTGTTCGAAAAAAATGCTGGAAATGTTAGATGCCGAAATCAGTTATTGGCAATTTAGTGAGGTGACGCCTAGCCTAAAAGATTTAAAAAACCTCGAAAACATTGGCCGTCGTACCTATAAAATTCTTAAACGGAACCAGTTACTGTCTTAATCGCTTGTATTTGCATTTGACTATTTATGGGGCGCTTTACTTACACGACGTAAAATAAATTCAAAACTTAACTGACAATATGACCCTAATAGAAATCACATTGCCAGTTTTATCTTCGCTATTGTCGATAGCCGTTAAAAATCACAAATCGATAAGCTCAACTTCTAGACTCTGCCAACCTTGCGCGAATATCTGCCAAAGAATATTCCGTTAATAGTTCACCATCGGCAAATACGGGAACAAACTCGCAATTGTTGACATCTTGCCAGCTGGCTTGATCTTTAAGATAAAATTGACCCTGCTCATCTTTAAATACCGCTACTAAACCCTTAGCGGATTTTTTAGTGCCATCATCTGTTTTAGGATCTTTAAATATTTCTCTATCTTTACCATCAACTTTCGCAAAGGTCGCTTTCACGGCATAACCGTCAGTATCTCGGGTCACGTGTTGATAGGTAAAACTGCCAATCCCAAACACAATATTGGTTGACGCAAAACCTTTGGCCTTTAAACCAGCACAAATGGCTTCAGCACGTTCTATGGTGATTGAATCGCCATAGATCAGTCCAACATGGCTATTCAGCGCTTTGTAACCTTTGGCAGTTGTGCTACCCCCAAAGACGTCCCACAGACACTCAATAGCGCCTTTATATTCAGGACTCCCGATTGGTGCTTGTGGATCGCCACAAATGATCTTCACAGGGCAACCGGTATCAGGCCTAAACACCACTTTGCCATCGCGGGCAAGAATGCGGTCTTTTAACGCTAAGGTGAATTCTGTCATCACCTGCCAAAAATCCCAAGAATCTGAAACAATGCTGACAATGCCCGTAGGATAAATATCTTCAATCAGACGGCGGAACGTCTCTAATTCATTCTCCATGCCACCTGCACACATCACACTGTGCTCCGTTGCGGCCACACTGCCGCCAACGAGTTCATTATCACTATCGGCACGGTAATATTGCTCAAGAAAATCAATCGCGGGAATGGTATCTGTACCCGTAAAACTGAGTAAATGGGCGGCGCCGCTCATTACCGCAGCCTCTGCACCATACATGCCGCGGAAACTAAAATCATGGCCCTGCCAATCAACAAATGCGATGTCACCATCGGTTTCTAGCGCGTAAGTCTCAAATATTTTGCGGTATTGCAGCGCGGTAGTAGCACTGGTACACATACCCCACACATTAGCGGAAAGGATGGTTTCGAGATAATTGGTCAACCAAAAGAACCGCTCATCGGTATTGTACAAAATCAAGCAAGGCACTTTTAATGGATACACTGAGCCTTCAGGTAATGCCATAATTTTAATTGGTAAATAACCTAAATCATGCAACTCCTCAATATGCTGAGTGCCAACATTATTCGGCCCGAGATAGTTATTGATACGGCGGGAGAATTGACGAATGACCTGATCTTTAGGTTGTTGAAAGAAATCACGGTTCCAACTGTCGATCAAGAAATGCTTGATAAAATACTGCAAGCCAAAAAACACCATTTGGTCTGTATAACCACGACGGGATTTACGGGCGGTCAAGTTACTAAAAATCACTTGAGTATTATCGGGATATTGACGACGGTGGTCGACTTTATAGCCATCAATGGCGGTAACGGGATTCAAGTACATAATATTTTCCTTAATGATTCATATAACTCAAAACAGCATGGCAATCACAGAACTCGCTCGAAATATGTGCAGGGACACCTAAACTATCGGTACAAAATAATCTGTCGATGCCCACCTCGCGCAGAGCCGATTCGCTGGCCTTATCTTCATAATGTGACACGATCAAAATGACGCTTTGGGCCCCCTTTTGCTTTAACTTGATGGCAAGTTCGATAAAAGTTCTACCACCAGCACAAATGTCATCGACGATTAAGCAGGTTTTACCCGATAAATCATCACAGAACACTTCGGTAGCGATAATATGACCATTGACCACATCGCGATGTTTATCGGCCCTGATCACCGGCATTCCCTGTAACGCTTTAGCTAAGCCGAATACTTTTTTATTCGCCCCCGCATCGGGCGAGACTAACACTAGCTCACCCGATAATTGGGCAGTGATAGCGGCGACAAAGCTGTGATTGTCTATAACCTGAACTCGGTCTAACAATGCGGCGGTGACATCGCTGTGAGGGTCAAAAACGGTGACCGAAGCATATTGCTGCTGATTAATTAGGCTAGCATAGACTTTTACCGACAAGGCCTCACCGGCATTACACACCCTATCTTGGCGAGCGCCCGGCATATAAGGCAGTAACAGCTCAATTTGCTCTGCACCACTACGACGCAATGCATCAGTTAACAACAAGAGCTGCATGATGGAATGATCGCCACGATAACCGAAGAAAACTGTGACGCGTTTCGCTGGAGGAACCAGTAGTTGAACATGGTTTTCCCCCGCACCAAATTGAAATAAACGGTAGTGAGTCTCATCGCTAGCTGCGGGTAACCGATAAAAATCGGCTTGCGAACGTTGAGCGTGAGAAGCATCTTGAGACGTTTGAATACGTTGAGACGCTTGAATACGTTGAGACATAGTAACCTCCTGTCTGTGGCAAGATTGCCGAAATTGACGGCGCCCTTGTTGTCTACATGAACAATAGTGTCTTAAAGACATTATTGTGTAAAGTTGATTTTTAGACTATTTCAAACGGAGCAACCTGAAATGTTATGCTTAAATGGCATATAGTGTCTTTTAGACACTATTAGTGGGAAAGACAACTAAGAAGCTACAATATGGGTATCAAGTGATACAAGAACCGGAGACATTAAGGCAAAATCAGTAATTAAACAGCCTTTACTGATTCAAAGTCACCATGAATAAGGCATAAGCAGTCGCCGTTACTCATATTGAGCAAGGCGAATATCTTGCTTAAATCCATATTCACTGTGATCAACATTCTAAATTTCTTAAGAAGCGATACGATGCGGTATTGGGTTTCAAGCGGTATAAATTAGCAGGACGACCACGTTCGGTGCGCTTTAATCCCGTATCGATCAATAAATCAGCCTGTTCAACCCGCCGACGAAAAGATTTACCTTGGATAGGCTTGCCCAGTAAAACCTCATGTACATGCTGCAATTCTGGCAAGGTAAAAGGTTCAGACAGTGCAAATCCTGGCACTAAAGAATATAAGGCTTTTTGTGTTAAGCGTTCCCGCGCTTGCTCGATTAACTGCAAATGATCAAACGCCAAGGGCATCTGCAACACATCCGCTAATGGCCACCACTTAACATCACTCACTGAATCAATCTGAATTTGGCAAGCTTGATAACTCATCAAGGCGGTATAACACACAGTCACCGACCAGCCTCTGACATCGCGACGACTATTACCCACAGTGCAAAGCTGCTCAATATAAGGTGGCACTACTGCGGTTTTCTCATGCAGTTTACGTAATACAGTTTGCTCAAGGGATTGATCGCAATTTTCATCGATAAACCCTCCAGGTAATCCCCATAAACCTAAAAATGGATGATTTGAGCGTTGTACTAAGAGTACTTTAAGTTGCTGATCGTGATAGGTAAACAATACGGCATCCACTGTCAGTAGCTGAGCCTTAAAAACCTTAGGATTGTAATTGGCGAGATATTCCGCTTCAGTCATTGATATTCCCCATCGTTCCAAATCATCAGCTTAACTTAGCATTACACAGCTTCAAACATATTATGTCTTAGTGTCACTAAGTCAATGATCTGAGGCACAGGATTAGCCACTTTGGCCAAATTTACGCTGATAACGCGGCAACATGGTCTCGTTCCCCAATAATCCGCCTTGATGCAAATACATCACATGACCTGGTTCACTACGTTGTAAATAATCTTCAAGCACAATAAAACCTAAGGGATCGTAGAGTAATTCAAACTGCACGCCTGAGGCGCAGACCCGCTGCCACATGGCATAAAATTCGGGGTAAAGTTTACCAAAATGATATTTCTTGCCGACATTAACAATCTGTGGATGCTCACTGGTATTGGAATTAAGTAAGGAAAATTGCAAGCGCAAATAATCATCGCCACCGACAACAGCACAAGTCACGACGCGAATATCCGTTTGCTGACGGATAAAATACTGATTTAAAAATAACGCAGTCGTTCCCGTCCCCGATGGTAAAAACACCGTTAAATCAACCAATCCATTCGCATTCGCAAACAGTACTATCTCTTGCGCCAATCTATTAACCCCGTATTCGGCGTAAGCACAGCGACCACCCTCTGGGATAAAAAGCGCCGTCGGCTCATTCACGAGTACTTGAGCCTCGATATAATCTGGGCAACTCAGTCGCACATCGCCCACTTGCGCAGTAGGGTCAGGCCTAGCATTAAGATTTGACAAAACGTGAGGCTCAGATTGCGACTGAGTGCACGCCTGCTTTTGTGCTATTAACACACTTAAATCGATAATATTAGCGCCATTCGCTAAAGCGGCAGCGTAATTGCCCGTAGGATGTTTAACCACTTGACTGGCAATATGATCTACATAAAAATCACATTGCCAGCCTTTCATCTTCGCTAATGTTGACAATGAATACAGTGAGTTAGCCAATGGCGAGCCGTGACCTATCACCTTGCTGATGCCTGCAAATTCATGATCTAAAAAATAGCCGAATTTGCGAGCTTTATTGCCACTAAACGCCGGATGCAGTAAATCATCACGTTTTAGGAATATGTCTCTGCCAGCAAAGGCAAATGTATCGACAGGGGAATTTGCAAACATCAAGCTACTCAAACGATTAAATTCTCTGGTTTTTAAGCCAGTTAAGGGAAGGCTAGTGTAACTCCGACCTTCCTGTTACGCCCTTAAGAAATTATCAATTTGGCGAAAAACTAGTGAAAATGACACATGAATCTCGAATGCATAAATTTAAACCATTGATTATTAATAAGTTAAATAGTTGGCATAGTTATCGCTTAGACATTGACATATATTCAATTTATCAAAGCTAACGATAAAGGCTAACAGGGTAAACACAAGGAGTTTTCAATGGCTGTATTACGCTTAATATTCAACATAGCTTGGTTTGTACTCGGCGGATTTGTAATGGGACTCGCTTGGTGGCTCGCAGGTATCCTGTGTTTTATCAGTATCATTGGTATTCCCTTCGGCCGCGCCTGTTTTGTTATCGGCGAAATGACCTTTTGGCCCTTCGGCCAAGAACAAATGAACCGTCGCCACTTAACTGGACGTGAAGACTTAGGCACAGGTGCATTAGGCATGGTAGGAAATATCATTTGGTTCTTACTGTTTGGGATCTGGTTAGCCATAGGGCATTTGGTCCACGCCTTAGCTTGTTTTGTGACGATTATCGGAATTCCCTTTGGGATACAGCATCTTAAGTTGGCTTTACTCAGCCTCACACCGATAGGCCAAACCGTAGTGGCTAAAGCTTAATAAGACAATGCGTTAACTGCGCTATTCACTCTCGATTATTTGGTTTCAAGAGTGGATAGCGCTTTGTCATCCCATACAGCAAATATCGCTTCGTTTAAGGCTATTTCTTCCTCCAATAAATCATTGCAATCATATTGAGTATTGGCAGACTCGCTATCCGCAGAAAACTGCGCTTGCGGCTTAGTCGCCCCCACAATGTCCAACAGATAATGCGCCAGTTTTGCGGGTGCATCTATAGCAGCATCGTGACCACAATACGCGAGTACAATCAAATCGGTGTAAAAATGCCGTGCTAACGCCTTACTCGATGCCATACTCACCAGCGCATCACGGTCACCGCAGAGCACAGTTATCGGTACTTCCACTGTCAATGGACATTGGTATTGAAAAGCCGCCCAAAGTTGTCGCCATACATTGCGTCGACTTGGTGTGGTATCGCGGCGAAACTCACTCCACTTGACAATTAAATCTCGGTCTCGCCGATGACGAAAACTGGTTAAACGCACTATAGTCGACTCGATTGGATGTAAAGCGTTACCCCGAGCACGCATGAAAAAAGCCTTCAATGCATTCAGCGGATTAAATCTTTGATACCAAGACGATAAATTCGCCGCACTGCTGTTTAATACAAAGACATGCCTTATCTGCCAAGGTCGCTGGCATGCCATTTCCAACGCCAACATACCTCCCATAGACAAGCCGAGGAGATAAATAGTCTCCCCTTCCTGTGCCTGCTCATCCAATTGCTGCCACACGGCATGGGCATAATCAGCAATCTTAAGCGGACTTAATTCGTGGGATAGCGTCCCATTGCCCGGAAGATCCGGTGTCAGCACTCGCAATCCCTTTTGTCGCAGACGCTGATCGAAACCATTCCAATGGCGCTGATCACGCATTAATCCTCTTAATAACACCCAAGTGGTCATGACTGAGACTCCCGATACCAATAATGCCGTGCGCACTCTGTCAGCTCAGCCAAACGTTCAGGTGTTAACTGCTCTAACGATTGGGCATAGGCCGCTTCCATCATAAATTGCATGAGTACTGTGTGCCTGCGTAAAATTCTGTGGTGACGATGTGTTTTTTGTGGATTAAAAAATCCAGCAAAATTAAATATTTGTCTAGGATTCTTCTTTATCCATGCCCAAGATCCCATCTCTAATGTCAAAGGTAAAAATGGCACCTGAGCAGAAGGATCTGCCACTTGGTGCTGGCGATAGAGATAATCCCAAATATCACCATGAGTGCGATAAAACTGGCTCTGCGGCGCGAGCCGATAATGGCCGTGATGGGGATAACTCTGTTCAAATAATTGTTTTAGATGAAAAATATAATTGGCATTTTCGAAGGCGGTACGGGTATGGGCGTAGGGGAACCAGATATGATCACTCAAACCAAATCCCGAGTGGGCATCGAGCGAAATCAAACTTGTGCTGCGACTCAACAGTTGTTGTACATAGGCGACTAAGCCCGCCGTTTCCAGCTCCATTCCCCCAATACCGCGATACCAGGGCAGCCGTGACGATATACGCTGTCCTCCCACCATAAAGGACACTTTTTCACGGGATTCTATCGGAGCGTTACGCATCAAATCCACTTGATTACCATTGCCCCGCGTTCCCATGAATAACCCAACAGGATTCACTACAGGTACAAAAGCTAACCGCAGGCCCGTTAGCATCTGTTGTAGGTGTTTATCCCAAACAAGCCGCTGCAATAAACTGTTTAACAATGCCAAAATAACTTGAGATCCAATACGTTCAACCCCATGCACGCCACCCACAAAGAGCACTGTCGAACAAGGCGTATCTGTACCACCTAACTCAACACTGTAAAGGGGGAAATGCTCTTGGCGGAATGGAATGTCGGCAAGGATCTGATAATCCAACTTAAGATGATGAGTATCAATGAGTTGCTGCAGTGTATCTAACTCAAATGGAAGCTCAAAAGGAAGTTTCTTCATGTCACCTTAATCAATAAAATGAGAGAACAACTCATGCCGTTAAAGTGATACTAATAGTGAACAAAGACAAAATGATGACAAACTGCATATCAGAAGTGACTTTACGGGGAAATAGGCGGAAAAATAGCGAGTAAAACAAAGAATAAACTATCCTAAAACCCTACATTAGTCTTCACGATAAAGTAGCTCTCCAATGATGGTTTCTACGTCAACCTGCGCTAAACCTTGGTCAACAATATCTCGCCAACGCCGTCCCTCTTCTGTATTACGAAACGCGATATAGAGCTGCTTATTCGCCAGAATTTGCCGATTGATTTGCAACTTTGTCACCAGCGGCTGTAAGGGCTTTTGCTTGAGTAAATAGTGCAGAACGTTGACATCAATCACCGCGGCATCAATCCGACCTGCGGCAACTTTTTTAACATTATGCTCATCCGAAGTCACAGCTTCAGTCCGCTGTACACCGGAAACGATCATGCGATCTAAGGCCTGAGTATTCACATAATCTTTCACCACACCTAAGGTATAGCGATTAAGATCTTCAATATAATTCCAACTTACTGGATGGGACTTTTGCTCCACCAGCCCCAATGGACTTTCGCCAATCGGTTTTGAAAAAATAAACTTTTCAGTTTCTACATAGTATTCAGGAAAATAACCTATGTAGTCAGAGTTCGGCATAGTCGTAAGTTTGACAGCGCGGCTCCACGGATAAAAATCCACTTTTAACTGATGTCCCATAACGTTCAGCGCCGCCCGTACCACGGCAATACTGGCACCCTGCTCCGTTAATTGCTCTCCTGAATAAGGCGGCCAAAGTAAAGAAGTGAGCATTAAGGTATCCGCTTTAGCTACGCTCAATCCCATAAAGGAAAGACAATACACAAGGAGCATTGAACGCCATCGAACCATTTAGTACTCCTTTGCCTACATGGATTTACGACTACATCATCGACAACTTAACGCTTTCGTTTTTATCTGCCGAGATTTTATGACTGGTTAGATTTTATGACTAGTTTTAGTATAGCCATCAAGCCACAGTGGGGAAGTGAAGTTTTGTTACAATTAGAATAACGACATTAGCAGCAAAAGCTAACTCAAAGTGCAGCTTGGCTTGATGGTATGACTCGCCGACTTTTTCGTTAGCCAATTAGCTTGTTCGTTTATCTACTAACCGAAATAGCTAGACAGAATCAAATTCAAGCCGCATTGCGCGGCTTGGAAGTCAAATATCAATAGTATTAATCAACTCAAAGCCAAATGACTTAAGCATTAATATCTTCATATAACTCTTGATACATCAGCTCACGCATTTTGAATTTCTGAATCTTCCCCGTCACTGTCATTGGATACTGATCCACAAACTTGATATAACGCGGCACTTTAAAGTAGGCGAACTTCTCGGTGAGAAAATGACGAATATCAGCCTCTGTAATCGCGGCTCCTGAGCGGACTTTGATCCAAGCACACACCTCCTCGCCGTATTTATCGCTTTGAACGCCAAAGACAGCCGCATCCTGCACATCTTTATGGGTGTAAAGTTTCTCTTCAATCTCACGGGGATAAATATTCTCGCCGCCGCGAATAATCATATCTTTAATGCGCCCCACAATTTGCACATAACCTTGCTCATCCATTTGACCAATATCGCCCGAATGTAGCCAGCCTTGACTGTCTATGGTTGCAGCCGTTTTCTCAAGATCATTCCAATAACACTGCATAATGCAATAACCACGACTACAGACTTCACCGGGTTGATTAATTGGCAGCACTTCGCCAAATTCATCGACAATTTTCACTTCGGTATGGGGTAAAGCACGGCCAACCGTGAGCACACGTTTCTCTACGGGTGAGTCGATTTCAGTAATGTGATTGAGCGGACTGCACTCAGTCTGACCATAACCAATCAGCACTTCCTTCATATACATCAGGTTTTGTACACGTCGCATCACTTCTTCAGGACAAGTTGCCCCCGCCATCACGCCGGTACGTAAGGAACTCAAATCAAAACGAGCAAATTCTGGGTGTTCCAACTCGGCAATAAACATGGTCGGTACGCCATGCAAAGCGGTGCAACGCTCTTGCTCAATCACTTGCAATGTCGTCAGTGGATCAAAGGATTCTCCGGGGAACACAGCAGTTGCGCCTTTAGCTAAGCAGACTAAACTGCCGAGTACCATGCCAAAACAATGGTATAAAGGCACTGGAATACAGAGTTTATCGTGACAGGTAAACTTCATCGCCTCTGCGACTAAATAGCCATTATTCAATATGTTATGATGGGATAGGGTCGCACCTTTCGGGCTGCCCGTCGTGCCAGAGGTAAACTGGATATTAATCGCATCGTATGGGCTTAATTCCTTAGCAATCCTCTCGAGCATTATCCTGTCAGCGGCGGTCACATCAACGATCAAGTCATCAAAATTCAACATACCGACGGATTTCTCTGCGCCCATACGGATCACAAATTCAAGCTCAGGCACGGCTTTAGCTTGTAATTTACCCGCTGGGCAAGAGGTTAGCTCAGGCGCCAATTCATATAGCATCTCAAGATAATTGCTGGATTTAAACTTATCGGCACAAATTACCGCACGGCAACCCACGTTACTCAGCGCGTATTGCAACTCTTCAGGACGATACGCAGGATTAATACACACCATGATGGCGCCAATTTTAGCGGTCGCATATTGAGTTAAACACCACTCGATATTGTTAGGCGACCAAATCCCTACCCTATCACCAGACTTAATACCGAGTTTTAATAGTCCTGTGGCGAGCGCATCGATTTGGGCAAGATATTGGCGGTAATTCCAGCGGATATGTTGATGGTGTACGACGACAGCTAATTGGTCGGGATACGTTGCCGCAATCTCATCAAGATATTGACCTATGGTCTTCTCAACGAGTTTCGGTGATGACACGCCTCTAAACTCGCTAACATTGAGCGGGCTTATAACTTGGCTTGTAGGAACTGACATTAAGGCCTCCGTGCATTTATTATTATGGTTAGCGAGGTCCAAACTAACCAATCCACGGATCATGTCACAAGTAAAAAAGCACTTTATTAGACTAAAGAGTAAGACAAACGATTAGATAACAATCCATTAAAGCCCAGTGCTAACGGCTGATAAACTCAAAATGAGCACTCGACTTAGGCACATTTAAGCTTTGTAACCGCTCAACAATGGCCAGTAACACCCCTTGGCGACGCATATTTTCTAACACGCCGGGGCTAAAAACCTCGAGTCGCGTCATGGCCGTCAACAGCAACTTACATTGTGCGATGCTCGCATCACGAATATAGGCAGGTTTATCGACTAAGTAACTGTTGTTATACCAATAGTCCCAAGTGAAATTAGCCAATAACCAACCTTGCGTTGTCAGGTCATTAATAAATTCCAGCATTCGCTCATGACTTAAGATCACATCACCCGCCGTAAAATCCTTAAGATATTTAGTGTATAAGCCACAATCGGATGTCATTGTTGAAGTCCCCATAACACACCTCACAGGTTTTGGTTGCCTCTGCTGCCACAACTTGTACGACACCAGTCACAAACCGAGATCGAATTTGACGCTTTGCCTTAGAAACGAGAATTTGCATAAGGCATACCAAATAAGATTACTGTCAACAGGCTAAGCCACGTTATCTGAACGGAAACTTAATCAAACTCACAATATTTGATATGGGTGACGAACTGGGGTATTCGACAAAATTCAGATAAACTCAGCGGTATTGAAGCGCTTAACGGCAACTATGAGTAAAGGAAACAAGATGAACTACTGGCTTATGAAATCGGAACCCGACGAATTCAGCATAGATGATCTTAAGGCTTGCCCTAACCAAACTGAAGCTTGGCATGGGATCCGTAACTATCAGGCGCGTAACTTTATGCGCGATGAGATGCAGATTGGGGACAAGGTATTTTTTTACCATTCAAGCTGCAAAGTGCCCGGAATTGTCGGCATAGCAGAAGTCGTGACAAATGCGTATCCCGACAGCACGGCCTTCGATCCAGAATCGAAGTATTTCGACCCTAAGTCAGATCCAACCAAACCAAGATGGCTGCGAGTAGATATACGCTTTGTCAAAAAATTTAACGAGATTATTCCCTTAAGTTTGATAAAAAGTTTACCCCAACTGGCGGACATGTATTTAGCCTCTAAGGGGTCAAGACTCAGTATCCAACCTGTGACCGCCGAACAATGGCAAGCCGTACTCATGTTAACCCGCTAGAAAGCAATCTTGAACCAGAACGTTCAGCTATAGTTCATTTCGCATCGCCTATTGTTGGCCACATCCAGCATTGGACACAACATCAACTCAATACCCCTTAGGAGTACAGATGAATAAATTGACCTCAGTGGTAATCACAGGACTTGTCCTCAGCTTAACGATGTCCATCTCAACCTTTGCTAAAGATGACCATGAGCGCCACAAAAAGGATAAAAGTCTACCGCCGGGATTACAGAAAAAAGTTGACCAAGGTCAGCCACTGCCACCCGGTTGGCAGAAAAAACTCCACCGTGGTGATGTGCTTGAGCATGATATTTATGATCGTGGCCGCATCGTAGTGCCCTTAGACAGAGATGGCATCATTAGCATTCAAGTCGAAGGTGCACTAATCAAACTCGATAATAACAGCCGTAAAATCCTCGATATCGTCAATATCATTACCGATTAACTTCCCATGGCAAAATGGCATTTATAACTGACACATTTACAACTACGCCCAGCGCTTATCTGGGCGTAGTTGTACTTCTTAATACTGCTTTCATCTATCAAAAAACGTTGTCTGTAAGACAATTTATCATCCCAGTCCTCACTCAATAACGTTCTAACTTACAATAAAGCAACATATTGATATTTATCATATCTTTACTATCTGGCTATTGGTCGTAAATTGGCTAAATGCTAGACTCATGCAGGGTGAAAAGATATCGAACAGAACAAGATAAGTGTCACCTAAAAATACTCATGCGACTAAGGCAAAATCTTAATTGAATTCATAGCATCCCGATAATGACAGTAGACTAACGCTGGATTTTTGATAATGGAAAACACCTCACTTCAACGGGTTAAGCAGGCAATTATTGCGGGGTTCTGGGCATCACTCGCCAGTATTTCTGTGGGGTTTCTATTTAAACTCTGGCTAGCACAATGGGTTGCCAAAGCCGATCTAGCGCTCTATCACACAGTGATCGACATTATCTCACTGTCGCTAATCCTAATGACGGGATTTCGCTCCTCTATGGTGGTGACCTACTCCCAGACCAAGCAAGATGTGGATATCACCAATATATTCCGCTACAGCTTGATCGCTATGGTATTACTGACATGGGGCTTAGTTTTACCCTATATCAAACACAAACTTCAGCTTAATGTAGAATATTTTCAATTGGTTGGGATTATTCTGAGTATGGGGCTCAAGGTCTATTTTACCAATCAAATTGCCATGTACCGGCTATATGCCATCTCCAATAGAGTCACTTGGTTAGAGCCGCTCGCGCAAGTGACTAGCTTTTTATTATGTTTCTATGGCTTAAAACAAACCGCCATTGCATCACTCTTTTACAGCATGACACTATCATCGCTCATCGTTGCCTCATATATGTACTTAAAACGGCGCAAAGATATTGCCACTCCGCCCTTAAGTGCAGTGCATTTTGATACGGGTTTACGCAGTTTTATGAAGAAAAGCCTGACGGCGTCCATGGAAGCGGGTGCCAGTATCTTGATGATTTACATCACCGTACTGCTGACTATTGCCTATTTCAGCATAGATGAACTGGGTGATTTCCAAGTGGTCGTGCGGCCGATGATCACTTACCTCACCTTGCTGTTTGTCTTCCCCATCTACCGCTTTGTGCTGCCCGAAGTCGCAGTGTGCGTACGAGAAAAACGCTTTGCTGAAGTCCAACAAATTAAGTCATGGCTGACGAAAGTTTCTTTGTGGACCAGCGGTATTTTTTTTGTCGTTATGGTCTTTGCGAGCAAGCCGTTAGTCGCTTGGTTGTTCCCCGAGCAATACATTAAAGCGGCCCCAGTATTAATGCATTTCTCCATGTTTTTTATATTTATGATGCTCAATGGCTATCAGTTGGCCTATATCAAAGCCCACGGTTATTTTACTCAAAGCCTACTTATTCGCCTTGCTGGTATCGCAGTACTGGTCGGTACTTTCTACGCTTACCGCCTGTATACGGAGAATGTCGTCGCGGTGATTTTAGCCTTAGGCACAGGCTATTTGATGATGTATCTCATATCTAAACTAATTGAAAGACGCATTCAGCAAAGCCTTAACAACCAAACGCTGCCTTAGCAACAACTAAAGACGCTTAAGACGTTGAAGGAAATGACAGGCTTCAACTAAAAAGGCATCCCAGAGGATAGTCTGGAATGCCTTAAGAGAAGACAGCATGTCAGCTTATCATTTAGCGCCCATCGAGCATGCGACCAAGACCTCCGAGTACAGAGCCTTCACCGCGATCACTTCCTCCTGCCGATGGGGCATGGGCGATAATACGGTCCGCCATACGTGAGAATGGCAAGCTTTGTAGCCAAACCGTCCCGTGGCCTTTGAGTGTGGCTAAAAACAAACCTTCACCGCCAAAGACCATAGACTTTAATGAGCCTGCACGCTCTATGTCGTAATCAATCCCTGAGGTAAATGCAACAAGACAACCTGTGTCAACTCTTAAGGTTTCACCTTTTAGTTCTTTTTTCACTAAGGTGCCCCCCGCATGGATAAACGCCATACCATCGCCCTGTAGACTTTGCAGAATAAACCCTTCACCACCGAAAAATCCGGTACCTAAGCGGCGATTAAATTTCATCGTCACGCGTGTACCTAAAGCCGCAGCCAAAAAACTGTCTTTCTGACAGATAAGCTCACCACCATGTTCGGCCAAGTCGATCGCTAGGATAGTGCCAGGATAAGGGGCGGCAAAAGCGACTTTACGTTTTTGATTGCCTTGGTTGGTAAAGTGAGTCATAAAAATGCTCTCACCCGTCAATGCCCGTTTACCCGCGCCCACCAACTTGCCAAAAAAGCCTGACTCAGGCTCAGAGCCATCGCCCATTTTGGCCTCAAAGCTAATATCTTGCTCTAGATAATTCATCGCGCCCGCTTCAGCGACCACGGTTTCGTTAGGATCGAGTTCCACTTCAACCAACTGCATACTGTGGCCGATAATTTCATAATCCACTTCATGACAACGTCTAGACATACTGTTCCCCTTAACTGTCAGTTCCTTGTTACTATCCTTTAGATTGACCCCGATGGACGACTCTTTACCTATCGCGGCTCAATTTCACTCTTCATCTCGACCTTAATCTAGATCTAAGCTCAGTCTGAATTTAGGCCTTATTTTAACTCTCAATCTAAACCTTCATCTGACCTAGGCATTAATCTATGACATAAAATGTCAAAATGCGATTATTTTATGCGGTAACTTGTATCAAAAGATGACAAGCGAAGACTTATCAACCCAAACCCACACCATTAAACTGCTCAGCCTTAGCAAACTCCTCTAATATCAACTCGGTAAAAAGTTGTCCCGCACGGCCTAACGGACGCTCTAAGGTCGAGACGAGCTGTGGAATAAACGTAAAACGACTGCCACCGACGAAGTCGATTTCGACTAATTCGCCCTTAGCCAACTCTTCTTGCACTAAAAAGTCCGGCAACCAGCCAAAACCTAAGCCTTTTAACAAGGCGTTCTTTTTCATGATAAAGCCAGAAAGATAAAACACTTTATCGCCGCCAAATTGCATTTCATCGCGGTAACTTTTATTGGGTGAAGAGTCTTCGATAGTTAATTCCACATGTTGCTGCAGCTCAGACAAACTAATTTCGCGAATAAAAGACAAAGGATGCGAAGCACTGGCCACCAGCACGCTAGTAATTGCAGGCAACGGCTGCGGATGATAGTAGGGGCCAGTGCGATAATCTTTCACTAACATCAAGTCAGCATTATCACGCTCGAATCTGTGTTGTACACCGCCTAAAAACTCCATATTCAGCTGAATTTTAGTGGGGATCTGATGTTCAGCCATGCGCTTTAAGGCCGTCATGATAGGCTCCATCGGTAAGGCACCGTCTATCACTAGCTCTAGCTTTGGCTCCCAGCCTTCACTGAAACGACTGGCAAGATGTTCAATGTTTGCAAGGTGTTGCAGTAATCTTTGTCCCTCGGCCAAAATCACCCGCCCCTCTTGCGTCAGCTCAGCACGATATTGCTCACGGCTAAAAAGCGGCACGCCGAGGTGCTCTTCTAACTTTTTAACTTGATAACTCACCGCCGATTGCGCCTTGTGTAATCGCTCCGCCGCCTTGGCAAAACTGCCCTCTTCCACCAGCACTTGCAGCACATTAAAAGCATCAATATCGATGCGCATGGTCACTCCTTGGCTCTAATGAACATGTCACGGAAACACTACGATTCGTAAAGATTAGAATACCATCTAATTTTTAGATGGAGATAACGGATTTATTATTCTTTTTTTTGTTCATTCAAGCAACTAAATTGATAACAAGATCACATAACCATAACGACAAGCGAAGTAGAGCTAATCTCACGCCGCTGTAAAAACCAAGGATCCTCCATGCCATTTTATGTGAAACAAGGCCAGATTCCCCATAAGCGCCATATCGCATTTGAAAAGGAAAACGGCGAGCTTTACCGTGAAGAACTGTTCTCAACCCATGGTTTTTCCAATATTTATTCCAATAAATATCACCACAACATGCCAACCAAAGCATTAGAAGTGGCGCCCTACAGCCTAGGCCATGGTGCCAATTGGGAAGATTCGCTGGTCCAAAACTATAAACTCGATTCCCGCGACGCCGACCGTGAAGGTAATTTCTTCAGCGCCCGTAACAAGATTTTTTATAACAATGACTTAGCACTTTATACCGCCAAAGTCACCGCCGATACCGACGAGTTTTACCGTAACGCCTATGCCGATGAAGTGGTTTTTGTCCACGAAGGCGAAGGCACACTCTACAGCGAGTACGGCACGATTAAGATCCAAAAGTGGGACTATCTCGTGATCCCACGTGGTACCACTTATCAACTAAAATTCAACGATTACAGCAATGTGCGACTTTTCGTTATCGAGTCATTCTCTATGGTGGAAGTGCCTAAGCATTTCCGTAACGAGTATGGTCAGCTATTAGAATCGGCACCTTACTGCGAGCGCGATTTACGCGTACCTACATTGCAAGATGCTGTGGTTGAGCGCGGCTCCTTCCCCTTAGTGTGTAAGTTTGGCGATAAGTACCAACTCACCACGCTCGAATGGCATCCCTTTGATTTAGTGGGTTGGGATGGCTGCGTTTATCCTTGGGCATTCAACATCACAGAATACGCACCAAAGGTAGGCAAAATCCATCTACCTCCTTCTGATCACTTAGTCTTTACCGCACATAACTTTGTGATTTGTAACTTCGTACCGCGCCCCTACGATTTCCACCCTAAATCGATTCCGGCGCCTTATTACCACAACAACATAGATAGCGACGAAGTCTTGTATTACGTCGATGGCGACTTTATGAGCCGCACGGGCATTGAAGCGGGTTACATGACCTTACATCAAAAAGGTGTGGCCCACGGACCACAACCGGGCCGCACTGAAGCCTCAATTGGCAAAAAAGAAACCTATGAATATGCAGTGATGGTGGACACGTTCGCCCCACTGAAATTAACCGAACATGTACAAAATTGCATGAGCAAAGACTACAACCGCTCTTGGCTAGAAGACTAGCCCCAAGCCACCAGCACTCCCATGCGGGAGTCATTAGAGTGACGGCGTGTTGCACTAAAATAACGAGGAAAACATCATGGCAAGCGAACTAAATCCACTGGGCTTATTAGGTATCGAATTCACTGAATTCGCCAGCCCTGATACTGATTTTATGCACAAAGTCTTTATCGACTTTGGTTTTTCTCTGCTGAAAAAAGCCAAGAACAAAGACATCCTGTACTACAAACAGAATGACATTAATTTTCTGCTCAACACTGAGCGCGAAGGTTTCTCAGCTAAGTTTGCTAAATCCCACGGCCCAGCCATTTGTTCTATGGGCTGGCGTGTAGAAGATGCCGGCTTTGCCTATCGCGTTGCCGTTGAACGTGGTGCAAAACCCGCCGATGATGCCAACAAAGATCTGCCTTATCCTGCGATTTACGGCATTGGCGACAGCTTAATTTATTTCATCGACACCTTTGGCGCAGATAACAATATCTATGCCGCTGATTTTGAAGATTTAGACGAGCAAGTCATCACCCAAGAGAAAGGCTTTATCGAGGTCGATCACTTAACCAACAACGTCTACAAAGGCACAATGGAACATTGGGCTAACTTCTATAAAAACATTTTTGGTTTTACGGAAGTGCGCTACTTTGACATCAGCGGCGTACAAACCGCGCTAGTGTCCTACGCCCTACGTTCGCCAGATGGCAGCTTCTGTATCCCGATCAACGAAGGTAAAGGCAGCGATAAAAACCAAATTGATGAATACCTGAAGGAATACAATGGCCCAGGTGTGCAACATTTAGCCTTTAGAAGCCGCGATATCGTTAAATCTCTGGATGCGATGGAAGGCAGCTCAATCCAATGCTTAGACATTATCCCTGAATACTACGACACTATTTTCGAGAAGTTACCGCAGGTCACAGAAAATCGTGAGCGCATTAAACATCACCAAATTCTGGTGGATGGTGATGATACAGGCTATTTATTGCAAATATTTACTAAAAACCTGTTTGGACCGATTTTCATCGAAATCATCCAACGTAAGAATAACTTAGGTTTTGGTGAAGGCAACTTTACGGCCCTGTTTGAATCAATTGAACGGGACCAAATGCGCCGCGGCGTACTGTAAATTGTCATCCAACTAATAAAAAACGGTACGCACTGCGTACCGTTTTTCTTTCTACGAATATCTATATCGTCATCTAAATCACTATCAGCTTTGACACCAATCACTCGGCTTTAACTTTCCTGCGCTAGTCCACATCGATAGGTTTGATAACTTTACAAGGGTTCCCCGCCGCCACACAGTTCGCCGGAATGCTCTTATTCACTACACTACCAGCACCAATGACACAATTATCACCAATGGTCACACCGGGCAGTACAGAGACGTTTCCGCCTAGCCAAACATTATTGCCGATTTGAATTGGCGCGCCGTATTCCGTCGTTTGCCGCGCGATAGGATTAATAGGATGCGTCGCGGTAGAAATCATCACATGGGGACCAAACATCACATTATCGCCAATCGAGACTGAGCAAACATCTAATATGGTTAGATTATGATTGGCGTAAAATTGTTTGCCAATATGGATGTTATAGCCGTAATCGCAAAAGAAATTAGGCTCAATATGGGCGCAGTGTTGAATATCAAGCAGGCCACGAAGATGCTCCATTCGGGCATCAAGTAAAGTCGGTTCGGCCAGATTAAACTGATGACAAATGGATTTCGCCCGCATACGCTCAGCCAATAACTCATCATCCCAAGCCTTATAGGGCTGGCCCGCCAACATTTTTTGTTTCTCAGTCATCGTATTGTCAACATTCAGTCCATGATGACCTAACCCTAACAATCGATTGATGAAAGTTCAAGAACTGCCTTATATGCTATTGAATTAACGACCCATCTTACTGACAGAACATTTAGCTAACAGCCAATGTGAGTCACATTCAAGCATTCAATCTCAATCGAGACAAAGGTCATTGCCTTTGTTCGTCATCACAATAGAGTTCTGCAAATAAATACACTAGACACAAACTGTTAAGCGGCATGACCGGATTTGTCCAAATCATCCGGCTGTGACGCCCTGCTTCACCGAAGATTTCAAGCAATAAATCCGAAGCCCCATCGAGTGCTTTGGGATGTTCAAAGCAAGATTGATGCACATTTAACACCCCTTCCAAGCGATAAATTTGTTTTATCCGCGAAAGCTCACCGCAAGCCTTTTTCAATTGGGCAATAGCATTTAGGGTCGCAAGACGACAGGCAGCGTAGCCTTCGCTCACAGTATGATCGGTGCCCAATTGTCCTTGATACTGAAGCTCGCCCTCTAAATAGGGAAACTGACCCGAGGTCATTAACTGACTGCCAACAATTGAATAGGGTTCATAATTTCCAAGAGCCGCAGCAACCTCAGGTAGTTCAAGCCCAGCGGCCACTAGCCGCGATTCAGGTGTGATCATCATAATGTCACCCCCTGAGATGAGACATTCGCAGGATTAAGCAGCGGGGCTAACCACGTCGTCAAATGCTGAGGATTGACTGTCAGCCAGTTCGCAGCGGCCTCATCTTCCGTCATTCCTTGTCGATTAACCGCATAATCGAGTTCTGCAACCATTTGATTCGATAATACTATGTTATCAAGTACCTGAATTTGTGCGGGCGAGAAATTAACCACTAACTCGCGTTCACGGGCGAGCAATACCGCTTTATCTTTCCCCCCGAGTAAACCTTTGGGGTCCTGAAGATCGCGAATACCGTATTGATGGTGTAAAAATTGTGGATGCCACAAAGGAACGACCACCCAATCGTTTACCGCTACGGCAGACTCAAAAGCCACGACACAGTCGGCTTGAGTGCCTGTTCTAAATTGATAACCTGCCGCCGTTAATCCATATTGCGTCATGATATTTTTAGAAAATCGCGTGATCCCCGCCCCCTCACCAATCCCTTGAATGATGGGCCGCATACGTTGCTGCACGTCAGGCTTGAGTAAATCCTCAATGCTCGACACTTGCTCAGCAGGCACATAATCGGGTACGCCCCAGAGCGCATAGGGCTCATAATGTAGCCCGAGTTGCCGCGTAGCAACTCGCTCTTCGACACCTTGTCGATAAATCCCGTGGCTATGGGGCAGCCATGCTGAACACAGCATATCCACTTTGCCTTCACCTAGCTGCTCAAAATTAGCCTCGTGCAATGCATAGCTTCGTTGCACCTCTTTGCCCATAATCCCTATCACATGGGCCACCACAGCGGCGGTGACTCGATGAAAACTTAAGTCCGTCACTCCCATGCGAATCATAGGCTTACCCTGAGAGCTCTCCATATTTGTACTCTTATTCAATGAATTCATACCTATCGCACCTCGAGGAAATAATGCCAATGATGCCAAACTGCCCAATCCCAGCGTTTGCAATAATTGCCTTCTGAAGACATTAATCTCCGCCATGTTCAGGCTCCTTGGTGTCTAAAATAGTGAGCCTATCCATCACAATTCCAACGATGGCGTTGTCCTTTGCATAGGGGAATATCATCTCTACTTTGATGCCATTCGGATCTTCAAGAAACAACTGATGCTCACCAATCTCAGGCACAATTCGTTCCTGAAAAATCATCCTCTGCTGGCATAAATGCTGCTGCATCTGGTGTAAATCCGTGCCACGAAACGACAAATGGTCAACACGTCCCGAGCCATAAATATCTCTGCTTTCCCCTAAGTAGGCCTCTAGCGCCTGATCGCCCGCTTCCACCAAATGCAAAATGGGCTTATTTGAGGCATAGAGCCAATGTCCAGGAAAACCAAACTGTGGCCGCCAACCTAATTTCAATCCAAGGATGACTTGATAAAACAACAGCGTTTCAACCAGTTTGGGCGTTCTGATGGTAAAGTGATCCAATCCGATAATGTTCATATTGTCATCCTCTGGATGTCGTGACTCAGTGACTCGGTATAACCCAGTGCAAATCCAAACCGTTTTAATCCGCAAAAATCGTGTCAATAAATTCAGTTCAGATAAGCACTTGGCGTAAGGTTATAAAATTAATTGATGAGATTAATTGTTCGGATTAATTACCACGAACGCCCGCCGCTAAGGGCTTAAAACGGAAAATATAATAAGGTGGACTGTTTTCAGCTTTGCCATTGTTTAATGGTGCCGATAACGGTAATTGCGCAGCCCCAGAGTACAAGTAACCTTGCTTGCCATAACTCACACCGTCGGGCCAAACCATACGTTCATCATGGACATAAGTGCGATACTGGCGAGAATCTGCAGGGATCACACCAATGGCCCGCTCTCCCACTTCCGTTAAATACAAATTATTCGCTTCATCAATACTTAAGCCACCGTTGTCGGGCTTATCGGCATAAGCCTCCACTTTGGCAGAGAGTGCCGCAGGCGTTAACGAAGGATTGATGAGATCTGTCATCCGCACACGGTAAACTTTGTCTTTATTCATCGGGGCAAAGTAGAGCCATGTTTGGGTTTTATCTAAAGCAATGCCATCGGCACCCACATAAACTTCAATCTGCTTCCTATCTTTTGAGTCTTTATCGATAATCAGTGGCCGCTGTAAGTCTGGCATCACACTGTTATCACCCTGTAATAGGCGCCGACTTTTCCCTGTATTTAAGTCCACAACCACCAGCGCAGCCTTTTCACCAATGGGACCCGTGCCAATCCCCTCATCGGCAATCACAATCGCTTGATGTCGAGATGAGATAACAAAGTCATTATGTTGTGACTCAGGAAGAGAGACTGGCGCGGGCAAATGAATAATGCGATCTAATTGGTTTTTCTTGGTATCCCATGCCACTAATTTAGGCTCAATACGTGGCGCCTGCTGGCCAGAGTCTAATAGCCAAACTCTGTCTTGATCGTCGGTTCGCAGCCCCAACACCCAATTAAGACAAGTGTCTGGTTCTTTCGCTTTACCCTGCGGATCATGGCATTGCTGCCAATCCGAATTAGGAAATGGCTTAGTACTACCATCCGCTAAAAGCTCTGCCACCTTAATGTTAGGTTGATAGAAAGGGTGATAACTGAAAATCAATCGCTCATCTGATGTGAAAGTAATACCGCCCACAGCCCCATCAAGTTCGGCAAAGACGTCCATTTTTGCCAGCGGCTCAGTCTGTGTCGCCCATGAGTGAGAACACAACAAACTGGTTGCCAGTAGAGTAAAAGCCTTTGATAACATTGGGTATGTAATGCGCGTAGATAATATGGTCATCTTCATTCCTCCTAACGTGGGCCAGCTAAAAGCGTTAAACTTGCTTCGCCTAATCTATGCTGCCAAAGATAGAATCCCACCAAAGCGGGTGTTGATCCCTTGTCTATCGGCAACTGCGCCACATCCAAAGCATGCACTGTCCATACATAACTGTGTTCACGTCCCTCTGGTGGACAAGGTCCAAAGAATCCAGGTTTACCTAAATCGGTATTAGCTTCAATGGCACCACTGGGTAGCGCTCCGCCATTCACACCACCTGCGAGAGTCGACACCTGTGCCGGAATGTCATACACAACACGGTGCCAAAAACCACTGCCAGTAGGCGCATCTTTGTCATATAAAGTGACAGCAAAGCTCTTGGTACCGGCAGGTACATTTTGCCAAGTTAAACGCGGCGCAATATTTTCGCCCGAACAACCAAATTGATTCCAATAATACTCAGGAGGAAACCTTGAATTATCAGCTAAATTACTTTCGAGACTAAACGCAGAGGCACTGTCGTCAGCCATAACGTAATTAATACTGGCGGCCAAAGCGACAGTCACTAAGAGAGTCTTTTTAAAAGAGGAGAAATAAGGCGATTTCATAATGTGCTGAACCCATTTTTGAACTGTCCTAGAACAGTCATTAACCATTGATTTGAGAATGTGGGTTAGCATATCAATCAAATTATGATTGATAAGGCGTATTTGGTTGATATGAGTTTCAAAAAATATTGGATAATCTCAACATGCTTCTCAGTTATTTTTAGGTTATGGTAGTTTCAGCAAAGATAATGCAAAAAAGTAACAACCAAACGACTAAGATATGTTCTTAACACAATAATATAACGAGGATTAGCTATGATTAAAGCGGCTTATCAACCTTGGTTTCCCGTGAGCAGAAACCTAAAGCCACATCCGAACCTGAGTTGCAGATTAGACCATTTATCTTTAACCATTCTGTGGCAGGAACTTGATAACGATGCATTCACAATGGAATTATATTTCCCAACGATATCTGGAATACAAGTCATTGATGAGTCAAGTTATCAAACCTTCTTAGATAACATAAGTGATAACTTTAGCGATATTCAACATCATGATAAATGCAATACGCCATTCCCTATTGATTCAGATTTAAATATCACGAATCAATCCAATGTCGATTATTTTTCTTTACCTTGGCCAATATGGAAGTCGGTAAAAAATGCACGCCGTCCTTATTATGGTGAATTAGGCGAACATATTTACCAAGACCTATACAGTTATTATATGGTGGGCGCCGATAGTGTCTACTTGATCGATACTGATGTAGAACCTACAGTCAATGTCTTATCTTGTTAACTATGAAGTTAATCGCTGTTAACCGAACAACTGCAGAATTAATCACAATGGGGTTAGTGAGCATATTGTTAATAATAACTACAATATGCTTTTTGCGTGAAATATCGCCAGCCAACACAACCGATTACATTTAAAGAGAGCAAGTTCAAAATAAGCAGATTGGCTAAATCCGCCGTTTTCATTACACTATCGCCCTTCTCATCTTCACCCAAGAATGACCAAACCATGCCTGATTTTGCCTTACTCGCTGTGTTTATCCCGACTTTTTTCTTTGTTTCTATCACGCCGGGCATGTGCATGACACTCGCCATGACACTGGGCATGAGTATAGGTGTGCGCCGCACCCTGTGGATGATGCTGGGTGAACTGGTAGGCGTGGCGTTGGTGGCGACAGCCGCCGTGATGGGCGTGGCCAGTATCATGCTCAACTATCCCGAAGTCTTTCAAATCTTCAAATGGGTTGGCGGAATTTATTTAGGCTTTATCGGCGTACAGATGTGGCGCGCGCGCGGCAAGATGGCCATATTAAGTGATGATGACACTAACCCCAGAGCCAGCAATGTTACCTTGATCTCTCAAGGCTTTATTACCGCCATTGCCAATCCAAAAGGTTGGGCATTTATGGTGTCGCTACTACCCCCTTTTATCAATGCCGAGCGCGACGTCGCGCCGCAGCTCCTCGCCTTACTGAGCATTATCATGGTGACCGAATTTACCTCTATGCTCGCCTACGCCAGTGGTGGTAAAAGCCTGCGCATCTTCTTGAGCCGTGGCGATAATATTCGCTGGTTAAACCGCATTGCAGGCAGCCTAATGATAGGCGTAGGAGTTTGGTTAGCCATGAGCTAACGGTTTGAACTAACCGCTTAAATGTAACCCGTTCTACCTAAAATGAGCCCTATAAAGTCCCGTTAACTCGGTCTTTATGAAGGCTCTTTTTTGTAGGGCAACACATCCTGCATCTGTGCCATATATTGCTGCATTTGCAGTGTTTCTTGCTCAACAAAGTCAGCAATTGCCGCCTTAAATCCCAAATGGGCGATGTTATGGTAGGAATATATTGCTACGGGTTCAAAGCCACGCAGCACCTTATGTTCCCCCTGCGCGCCCGCATCAAACACTTGAAACTCATGTTCAATACAATATTGAATACCTTGGTAATAACAGGCCTCAAAATGTAAACCGTCGAGTTCAACCGTCGTCCCCCAATAACGACCATATAAGCATTTCAGCCCTTGGGTATTCTCACCTTTTAAATATAAGGCACCAGCGACCATCTCGCCCTTTGCATCTTCAACCACCAAGAGTAGGACTTGCGCAGCGAGTTGTGCCCCCAACTGCTGAAAAAAGGTTGGCGTTAAATAGCCGCGATGACCAGAGCGCTTAAGGTAAGTTAATTGATAACACTGGATAAAAGTCTGCCATTGCGAAGCGGTGATCTGCTCCCCTTCGACAAACTGAAACTTAAGATTAAAAGGCTGTAACTGCGCCCGCTCCTTCAAGATATTTTTACGCTTACGGGAACTAAAGCCCGCCAGAAAATCCTTAAAATCCCGATAACCGCGATTATGCCAATGGAACTGAGTGCCTAAGCGTTTTAACAGCGAATTGGGCGAGCCTTCAAATAACGGTGTTTGGCTTGGGGTAACAAACAGGCTATGCCATGAAGAAATCGGGCTGTCGCCCAGCCCTGGCTGATTAAGAATAGCTTCCTCAAGTACGAGATTATCCTGCGCTGATATTAGTCGGCGATTCAATGTCAGCAGCAGTAATGCCGCCACGCGCAGTTGTTCGGCGCGATCTACTGCGGGATGAATGCCCATCCGTTGACCTTGCACTGGGGTAAAAGGGATCGCATTCACCCATTTGGGATAGTAATCGAGCCCATGGCGCTCATAGGCTTCGGCCCACGCCCAATCGAACACATACTCACCGTAGGAGTGGGATTTTTGGTACAAGGGCATGACGGCAATAAGTGGGAACTGATTGAAGTGCTTAGCCGTTTGCACACTGATAAACCCTCCTTCAGCCAAAAGCGACAAGCTTTTATCCTTACTGGCGACATCATTTAATGTGTCACCCGCATCGAACACGCATAAATGTCGAGGCGTCCAACCGGTTGCAGTGCAAGCGGAGCGGCTTTGCTCGAGTGCCAACAGAAACTCATGGCGGCAAAATGGATTCGCCTCACCCATGGCGGCATTCCACGCACTGGTCGAAATATCCGACATTGAGCTCGCAAAAGCCAAAATAAGCTGTCTCATTGGGTAAATTATCGTCCTTTACTGGTGTGAACAAGTATACGAGGTTGCAATTAAGCCTAATTCTCGGCACATTGCATAGCCATAATTAAAATAAATTCAGGATTGAGTATGCGTCCAACAAGACCTTTTAGACCTCTTATTCTCGCCATTGCGATGGCGCTTCCCTTACTATCATCTCCCAGTCTGCTTGCCGATGAATCGCCAATTTTCAGCCAGATGGCCACCGCACAACCTGTGTGGGCTAAGCATGGCATGGTCGCAAGCCAAGAAGCTCTCGCCAGTCGCACCGGCGTTGAGATCCTAAAGCAAGGCGGTAATGCGGTTGACGCCGCCGTGGCTGTCGCCTTCAGTTTGGCAGTCACCTTACCCCGTGCAGGCAATATCGGCGGCGGTGGTTTTATGCTGGTGCATATTGCCAAAGAAAACAAAACCATCGCTATCGATTACCGTGAAATGGCCCCTTCTAAAGCCAAGAAAAACATTTTCCTCGACGAAAATGGCGACGCAGTTGAAAAACTGAGCCGTGAACACGGTCTTGCCGTGGGTGTGCCAGGTACAGTGATGGGCATGAGCTTAGCCCTTGAAAAATATGGCACTATGACTCTCGCCCAAGTCGCCGCGCCCGCGATTAAAATGGCGCAGGAAGGCATTAGCGTGACGCCAGATCTTGCCCAATCCCTTGCTGGCCTAAAACGCCGCATGGCCCAATGGCCAACCACGGCCGCTATCTTCTACAAAGCCGACGGCAGTGACTATCAAGTGGATGATATTCTTAAACAACCTGAACTTGCCCATTCGTTAAGTCTTATCGCTGAAAAAGGCACCAAAGGATTCTACGAAGGTGAAACCGCCACTAAGCTCATCAATGCGGTGAAAGATGCTGGCGGCATTATGACCTTAGACGACCTTAAAAATTATAAGGTTGTGGAACGTGAACCCGTGCGCGGTGAATACCGCGGTTACCAAGTTGTGTCTATGCCACCGCCATCATCGGGCGGCGTGCACATCATAGAAATGCTCAACGTATTGCAGCAATTCCCGATAGACAAACTCGGCCACAATACCGCCCAGACGATTCATCTGATGGCAGAAACCATGAAGTACGCCTATAGCGACCGCAGCGAATACTTAGGCGATCCCGACTTTTATAAGGTGCCAGTCAGAGCCTTAACCAGTAAGGACTACGCCCAAAAAATCGCCAGCCAAATTGCGATGAATAAGGCAACACCGAGCGCTGAAATCAAGCCCGGCAAGCTCGCCCCCTATGAGAGCGACCAAACCACTCACTTCTCGGTAGTCGATAAATGGGGTAACGCTGTCTCTAATACCTACACCTTAAACTTCAGCTACGGCTCAGGTTTAGTGGCTAAGGGAACAGGGATTTTGCTCAATAACGAGATGGATGATTTCTCTGCCAAACCCGGCGTGCCAAACGGCTACGGTTTAGTAGGCGGTGATGCTAATGCGGTCGAAGGCAATAAGCGCCCACTCAGTTCAATGAGCCCAACAATAGTGATGAAGGATGGCAAACCCTTCCTCGTCACTGGCAGTCCAGGTGGTTCGCGCATTATCACCACCACACTGCAGATCATCATGAATGTTATTGATCATGGATTAAATATCGCCGAAGCCAGTAATGCGGCGCGGGTTCATCATCAATGGCAACCCGATGAATTGCGAGTCGAGTCCAGCTTTAATCGCGATACCATTTCCCTGCTCGAAGCCAAAGGACACAAGGTAAAAGTACAATCCGCTATGGGCAGTACTCAATCAATCATGGTGACCGAACAAGGGATTTTTGGCGCCTCTGATCCGCGCCATTCAGGCAGCGAAGCTATCGGCTACTAGCATCTCCATGATGCTAATATTAGTGAAAGAGATGAGTGTAAAGAGATGAGTGAGATAAAGAAGTGAATGAGATAAAAGGATTTATGACCTATTCGAACTAGGTCATAAACCCTGAGTAAAGCTTGTCCTTCCGCTCAGTGAATGCAAACTCTCGCTTAAAAAAGCCCTGCTATACATCACTGTATAAGCAGGGCTTTTTATTATTTTGAATAGCTGATTTTCATACTGAACATAGCTGACCTTTAGACTGTAGTGGCATAGGCAATCTGTACTGGGTGACCTGTTATTTCAATCGTTGGGATCCTAGTGGTTGGCTGGTATACACTCATATAGGCTTACCATGGCATTCACTCATCGACACGCAGCTAGTCCGTCCTTGGATGCTCGACCGCCCCGTCCATGGGGCGGACGGTCGTCTCGCAAATCAGCATGGCTCACCTTTTTGACACTAGTGTAACCTGTCTGTATGAAGGAGATACCCAGCACGCTTTTAGACAATCGCAAGTTAGATTTCTAGCTCTAATTGATGCGGTTCAGATTAAAATTTCTATGGTATAACGCCCAAAGCACGGTGCGATAGAATCCGCTGCCTTTATTTGTTAGGCACTGCAGGTGAATGATGCACCACCAATTTCACTTATCCATTCTCTAGAAAAAAGTGAGACATCATTTTCTTCGTCAACCAAATTCCAATCTAAATAACAGATAGCCACACCAAACGATTGTGAACCAGTTAGTTCATTTGTAACCCTGTCAACTTTGAAGTCGAGTGGTGGCACAGGACCTATGGACATCAAAATCCAATCTTCATTTACCCATTCACAATCAAGGCGACTCCAAAATGTTTTAGGAACATAACCTGGAGACACTATATCTGCAACGTCAGCTTTCCGAATTAGGATTCTTCTACTTTTTATTGGTAAGGCCGAAAAACCTGATTTCCGTGAATAACTAGGGTTGTTAAGCTCAAAAAATGCTCTTACAAATTCTGAACGGCTTTGTTTTGTGTTAGAGACTTTGTCAACCATAAGGTAATTATCACAAGCATTTACAAATTCAGGTGAAGTCCAAGCCCCTCTATTTTTACTAAGATTAGCTGCATCTACATATATAGATTTTATTTGAGCCATAGCCATTAGATCGTAATCCAATGGTATTAAGTTATTAGAACTAATTAAAAACTTACTTATATTGTCTTTGTTTCCGTATTCATTTTTTCTAAGGCCAGGAACTGTAATATTCGAAACTTCATATATAGTTTCTTTGTCTAAACTTACTTTTTCGAGTGACCGACAAAAATCGGCTAGTTCTTTTGCTAAATATTTTGATATATCTTTAGCCATTTCATTCTTAAAGGGAATGCTTCTACCAACTAAATCAGATCGTTCTAAATTTATAGGTAGGCGTCCATCTTGATCAAAAACATTAATTGTCGGCGTTTCTGATTCAATTAAATTCACTTTGCCTGATATTTCAAAGCTCTCCAAATGCAAGCTTTCCGTAACGATAACGCCATTACAGATCAAGCTTGTGTTTTTTCCATAATGGCCGCTCCTTTCTCCTACTTCATTGTAGGTCCAGGTTATATCGTCATACCCGTCTGCAATGGTACGATTCCAATCAGTTTTTTCGATATTTGCGTCGGAAATAGGTACGAATCTGGATTGTTCTAAACGACGCTCTTTTTCTTTGCTTATAATCTTTCTTTCTACCCTGGGATCTTCTAGTGAATACCAGTCCCATTTTTTATGAATTTGAATAAGGCGTTGCGTGACCTCTTTACCTAAATCGATGGTTATTCTTGTACCCACGTGAAACTCAGACTGGGATACTGTTATTGATTTACTACCTTTTTTACACTCAAAAGAAAGGGCTTGGTCTTCTTTCTGGCTAACATGCCTAGTTTCAACAAATAATTTATCTCCGAGAAGGTATGCGGCCAACAAACCTATTCCAAATCTACCAGTGCGATAGACATTTGAATGACCATCTCGGTGTTTTTCAAGGTAGTTGTCACTCTTTGCTTAAATATTAAGCTGCATTTATTACATTGTTTGCGGGTGCCTTATCTGGGTTTAACGTGACTGGACCCACAGCATCACAATTTCTGACTTCCTTGGACCAACGCTCGGGCATTCTTGCCTTTGCCGCTTCGAGCACTTCTTTTCGCTTGGCTAAGATATCACCATCTTGCCCCGCATGACGTTGCCCTGGTGACACAAAGTTCAGCTGGCTGTGCT